>NZ_JBEOWY010000043.1:0-68653 GCF_040296285.1 Kitasatospora sp. NPDC002227 | reverse complement strand
GGTGTTGTCCCGGGGGGCCGGGCCGGCGGCCGGCACCCCGGCGGCCCCGGCCGGGGCCGCCGGGACGGCGACCGCCAGCAGCGAGGCGGCCGCCGCCAGGGCGAGCCGCGCGGCGCGGCGGGGGAGGGAGACGGACACCCGGGCCGCCCTCAGGCCTTGCGCAGGCGGTCGATGATGCCGTCCAGGTCGAGCTGGAACATGTCGGGCCGGATGATGTGGCCGCCGGGCACCTCGTGGGCCTCGTACGGGATGCCGGCCCGGTCGAGCAGCGGGCGGAACTCGCGGTGCCCGGCCAGCACCTGGGTCTCGTTGACGGTGCTGAACCAGTCGACCGGGTCGGGGCTGGTACCGGCCACCAGGAAGACCCGCTTGTTGCGGTAGCTCTCGATCCGCTCCACCGGGTTGTCGGCGCTCACCCGGGCCTGGTCCCACAACGGCACGCCGTAGATCGTGCCGCCGCCCAGGTCCAGCGCGGCGGAGGAGGCGTTGGCCCAGTGGGCGACCAGGCCGTTGTCGCGGCGCAGGCTGGCCGGGCCGGAGTGGGCGCTGACCGAGGCGAAGTGCCCGTAGTACTTGGCGGCGTACTTGAGCGCGCCGAAGCCGCCCATCGAGAACCCGGCCACCGCGCGGCCGTCGTACTCGGCGTAGGTGCGGAAGTTGGCCTCGACCCAGGGCAGCAGCTGGCCGATGTGGAACTGCTCCCAGTTGCGCGGGCCCACGTTCGAGCTGACCGGGTTGGAGTACCAGCCGGCGTGCCCGCCGTCCGGCATCACCACGATGATCGGCTTGCCGGCGGTCCAGTCCCGGATGCCCGCCCGGTCGAAGGTGATGAAGTCCTGGTCGGTGCCGCCGCCGTGGAACAGGTACAGCACCGGGTAGGTGCGGCCGCTCCAGTGGTAGTCGTCCGGAAGGAGGATGTTGACGCCCGGGTTCCAGCCGATCGCGGCGGTCTGGAAGCGGTAGTACCACATCCGCGGGTCGCTCTCGTTGCGGTCCACGATGGTCAGGCCGAAGCCGTTGTCGGACGCCGCCGCGGGCTGCGCCGAGGCCAGCGCGCCCGCGCTGCCGAGCGCCAGCGCGGCGCCGAGCCCGCCGGCGGACTTGAGGATGTTCCTGCGGGTGGGGTGGTTCGCGGTCACGGTGACCTCCGGGGGAGCGTGACCCGGCGGCCGTCCGGCCGCCGGGAGTCGAGCGGCCCCGACGGTAGTCAGGCGCCTCGCGGCCCGGAATCCGGAACCATCCGGGGTGACAGCATCCGCCGGGCCGGGGAGACTTGATCATTCCCGGTCCGGCGAGGTCGCAGCCGAGTCGGCGCCGGGTTCCGGTGGGGCACCCTGCTCAGGCGCCACGCCGCGGGCGGAACTCGGTGAGCCCGGCGGCGGCCGCGCCCCGGCTGAGCACGATCTCCCGGATGTGGGCCAGGGCCCGGGCGTAGTCGGCCCGTTCCGGATGCCGGGCCACCGCCTCGGCGAGGCCGATGACCCGGTAGGGCGGCCCGAGGTCGGTCAGCTGCGGGACGAACTCGGCCTTGGTGACCGCCCAGCGCCGGCCCGGCCCGGCCGGCGGGGAGACGGTGAAGCGGGCGATCGAGCTCCAGTTGCCCCGCGGGTCCTCCGCCCCCGTGTAGTCGAACATGTGCCCGGCGAGCTGGTCGCCCATCCCGTAGACGGTCCAGGTGCCGTTGACCTTCTCGTACGCCTGCGGGATGTGCGCGTGGGTGCCCAGGATCAGGTCGATGTCGGGCGTTCCCGGCTGCTGGCCGGCCGTCAGCTCACGGGTGAGGGTCAGCTGCTGCTCGTTCGGCTCGTCCTGCCACTCGGTGCCCCAGTGCAGGCTGACCACCACGAGATCCGCCCCGGCCGCGCGGGCGGCCCTGGCGTCGGCCAGGATCCGGTCCCGGTCGATCAGGTTGACCGCCCAGGGCTGCCCGGCCGGCAGCGGGATGTCGTTGGTGCCGTAGGTGTAGGCGAGGTGCGCCACGGTGGCGCCGTGCACCCGCAGCAGGGCGGGCTTCCCGGCCTCCTCGGCGGTGCGGGCCGAGCCGGTGTGCCGCAGGCCCACGGCGTCCATGGCGTCCAGGGTCCGGCGGATGCCGGCCGGGCCGTCGTCCAGCGTGTGGTTGGAGGCGGTGTCGCAGGCCGCGTAACCGGCGTCCTTGAGCGCCCGGGCGACCTGCGGCGGCGACTTGAAGGCGGGCCAGCCGGTGAACGGCCCGCCGTCGGGCCCGTACACCGTCTCCATGTGACAGATCGCCAGGTCCGCCCCGGCCACCAGCGGGCTGATGCCCGCGAGCATCTTGGTGAAGTCGTACCCCGTGCCACCGGCGTCCTCGGCGGCCTGGGCGATGATCTCCTTGTGCGGCAGCACGTCGCCCGAGGCGAGCAGGGTGAACGGCCGGGGCCCGGCGGGTGCGGAGGCGGAGCCCGTAGTGGCCGGCGGGGGCGCCGGTTCGGGCGCGGCGCAGCCGGCGGTGAGCAGGGCGGTGGTGAGCAGGGCGGCGGTCAGGGCCAGAGCCGGCAGACGCATCAGGAGCCACCTCGCAGTCGGGAACTCCGACTATGCACCCGCCGCCCCACCGGGCCCGACCGCCCGGCGGCGAGTCGCCCGCGGCCCGCCGGAAAACCCCCGGACGTCGCAGCCTCCCGGATGATCGGGTGGCCTGGTGACCCAACGACACGAGGCGTCGACCGTCCGGCCGGCCACCCTGGCCTGGGTGCGGCGGCAGCTGGGGGCCGGCGAGCGGATCGTCGGAGCCGAGGCGCTGCAGGGCGGCATCACCGCCGAGGTGCGGCGCCTGACCGTCGCCACGCCGGACGGGGGTAGGCGGTACCTGGTGCTGCGCGGCTTCGCCGGGCCGGCCGAGGACGGGCCGAGCAGGGAGGCCGTCGCACTGACCCTGCTGGCCGGGACGGACGTGCCGGCGCCCGCGCTGGTCGCGGTCGACGCGACCGCCGCGCACTGCGAGCAGCCGTCGCTGCTGGCGACCTGGCTGCCGGGCCGGCCCGTCCTCGCCGACCGGGGGCTGGTCGCCCGCCTCCCCCTGCTGGCCCGTCAGCTGGTGGCGATCCACGCGGTGCGGCCCGCCGAGGCCGAGCGGCCCCGGCCGTACGTGGCGCTGTCCACCGCCGACACCGCCGTCCGCCCGCCGGGGGCCGACTCGGCGGTCTGGGCCGAGGCGGTCACGGTGGTCCGCCGGCCCCGGCCGCCGTACCAGGGCCGGTTCCTGCACCGGGACTTCCACCCGGGCAATGTGCTGTTCGACGGGCCGGGGATCACCGGAGTGGTCGACTGGGCCACCGCCTCCTGGGGCCCGGCCGACCTCGACGTGGCGCACTGCGCCGTCAACCTCGCGCTGCTGCACGGCCCGGAGTGGGGGCTGCGGTTCGCCGAGGCGTACCAGGAGGCCGGGGGAGCGCTCGCCGCCGACCCGGACGAGCGGCGGTACTGGCTGGTGCGGGACGCGCTGGCCTGCTCGGAGGAGCTGGCGCAGATCGCCCGGCCGTGGCGGGCGGCCGGGCGGCCGGAGCTGACCACGCGAGCGGTCGGGCAGCGGCTCGATGCCTACCTCGCCGCACTGCTGGACACGCCGCCGCAGCGGTAGAGGTGCTGCGGGCCGGCCGGGGCGCAGCTGCTCCGGACCCAGTCGGTCACCGCCGCCCCCGGGCCGCCGCCGCTCTCCCGGCCGCCCTCGCCGAGCAGGACGAACCGCAGGTCACCGCTGCTCACCAGCGACTCGACCTGGGGCAGCGAGGGCGAGGGCACCTGGCCGGTGAAGCCGCCGATCGGCAACACCTTCTTGCCCGTGGCCAGGATGTACGGCGAGGAAGCGGACCAGCTGGTGGTCGCGAACAGGTAGCGCGCGCCGTCGGCATGGGCCTCGGTGTAGTCGAGGACCAGGCGCTGAGCCGTGGTCAGCCCGGACTCCCCGGCGAACGCGCCCTCCGGGGCGCCGTGGCCGAACCCGTGGGCGGCCTGCGGCCCCACCGTGCCCATGCCGGAGTTGCCGTACGCCGGGTCGAGCACCGAGGCGGCCCAGGCGCCGGGCGGCAGCAGCATCGCGGCCAGGGCGGCCATCAGCCCGGCACCGGCGATCCGCAGCCGGTGCGCGCCGAACCGGGCGCTGCGCCCCGCCGCGAGCAGCACCAGGGCGAGCACGCCGAGCCCGAGCGCGGCCGGGGCCAGCCAGGGCAGGAAGGCGGGGAACAGCCGGGCCAGGTACGCGGCCCAGCCGACCGTCCCGGCCACCGCGACGGGCAGCGCCCAGGCGCGCCGGCCGCCCGCGCGGAAGCCGCGTGTGAGCAGCACCGTACCGGCGCCGAACAGGGCGGCCAGCGGGGTGGCGATCACGCCCAGGTAGTAGCTGTGGCCGCCGATGCTGCCCGCGCTGAAGACCAGCAGGAAGACCGCCAGCCAGCTGCCCCACAGCAGGTACCCCGCGCGCAGCCGGTCGGTGCGCGGCTCCCGGCGCCGCCACAGCAGACCGCAGCAGAGCGAGACGGCGGCGACGGGGTAGAGCCAGCCGGTCTGCGGGGCGAACTGGGCGCCGAACATCTTGCCCCAGCCGCCGTCCGACCCGTGGCCCGGGCCGCCGGGGCGGCCGGTCGGCCCCGCCTGGCCGGTCGGCCCCGCCTGGCCGGCCGGCCCCGCCGCGCCGGGCCGACCGTGCCACATGTCGCCCATCGGCCCGCCGCGCCCGGAGGTCACGCTGCCGGTCTCCGCCGCGCTCAGCCCCACCGAGGTGAACCGGTTCAGGAAGTTGTAGCCGACCACCATGCTGTACGCCGAGTTGTCGGTGGTCCCGTCGATGTACGGCCGGTCGGCGACCGGGACGGCGGTGGCCATCAGCATCCAGGAGGCCGAGACCCCCACCGCGACCAGCCCGGCCAGCGCGAGGTGCCCGAGGCGGCGGCGCAGCCCGGTCGGCGCCGAGACCAGGTAGGCCAGCCCGAGCGCCGGCAGTACGGCCCAGGCCTCCAGCATCTTGGCCTGGAACGCCAGACCCACCCACACCCCGGCCAGCACCAGCGTGCGCGGCCGCGCGTGCTGCGCGGCGCGCTGGGTGGCCTCGGCCGCGAGCAGGAGCAGCAGCGTGAACAGCGGGTCCTCGACGGCGGTGCGGAACAGCCCGGCCAGCGCCGGGGTCAGCGCGAAGGCCGCCGCCGCGAGCAGCGCCGCGTTCACCCCGGCCCAGCGCCGGACCGCCCGGTGGAGCACCAGGACGCAGAGCACCCCCTCGAAGGCCTGCGGCAGGGTCAGCGCCCACGGGTGGAATCCGAACACCCGGGCCGAGACCGCCTGCGGCCACAGGAAGCCCGGCAGCTTGTCGAGGGTGATGCTGTTCGCCGGGTCGTAGGAGCCGAAGACGAAGGCCTTCCAACTGAGCGTCATGCTGCGCACCGCGTCGGCGTAGAACACGTGGTAGGTGCTGCGGCTGATCCCCCAGAAGTACAGCACCCCCGCGACCAGGGTGATCCCGAGCAGTGCCGGCCGGGCGTAGCGTGGAGTGACGGGTGTAGCACTGGTAGTCATGGGTCGATCCTCTGCGCGGTTCACGGAAGGACCAGGACCAACGGACCGGTGCGGTGAAACCCTGACCGGAACGGGGGGAACATTTTGCCCCCGTCGCGGCGTGATCCCGCTTCGGTGACGGTGGCTCAGACCCGGGCGTGGGTGGCGATGTCGGCGGTGAACTCCTCGACCATCTCGCCGGTGACGGTGCGGCGGCACTGGGCGATCGCGGTCAGGAAGTCCCCGGTGCCCGCCCCGGCGGGCAGCTGCTCCGCGCCGTCGGCGGCGAGGTCGCGCTCGAAGGCCGCCTGGGCCGCCGCCCGGGCCGCGTGCTCGATGTCGGCCGGGGTGAACAGCTCGCTCGCGGCGACCAGGGCCGCCAGGTCCACCTCGGTGCCGGGCCCGGTGTACCGGGACCAGATCGCGTGGCGGGCGGCCTCGTCCGGGGTGCCGATCGGGATCACGTAGTCGAACCGGCCGTGGCGCAGGAAGGCCGGGTCCAGCGAGCGGACCGAGTTGGTGGCGCAGACCAGCAGCCGCTCGTCCCCCTCGCGGAAGCCGGGGATGAGCTTGAGCAGCTCGTTGGTGACCCCGTGCATCGCCGAGGCGCCGGTGCGGACCGGTGCGAGCTCCTCGACCTCGTCCATGAAGACCAGCACCCGCTCCAGCTCGGCGATCCGGGCGAAGGCCTCGCGCAGCCCGGCCGCCAGACTGCCTTCGTCCGCCAGCCGCGAGGGCAGCAGCTCCACGAACGGCCAGCCCAGCCGGGAGGCCACGGCGCGGGCGAAGGTGGTCTTGCCGGTGCCGGGCGGGCCGAACAGCGCGATCGCGCGCGGCGGGCGGACACCGTGCCGGGCGGCCCGCTCGGGCTCGGCCAGCGGGAGCACCACCCGGCGCTCGATCAGCGTCTTCTCGGTCGTCATCCCGGCCACGCCGTCCCACAGCCCCTCGGGCAGCAGCCGACCGCCGAGGTCGGCCAGCACGTCGGCCGAGCCGCCCGAGCCGGGCTCGGTCTTCTCGAAGTAGGCGACGGCCGGCCGCCGCACGTACCCGGCGTTGGCCAGCCCGTCGCCCAGCAGCTCCTCCTGCGGGAGCACGTAGGCGATCCGCCGCACCCGGGCCGCCACCAGCCGGCGCTCCAGCTCGCGCAGCAGTGCGCTGGCCAGGCCGCGGCCGCGCCAGGCCGGGTGGATGGCGATCCGCATCACCCAGGCGCGGTCGCCGCCGAGCTGGGCCAGCGCCGCGCCGATCGGCACCGAGCCGTGCACCGCGACCACGGCGGGCCGCCGTTCGGTCAGCGCCGCGATGCACTCGGCCAGCGAGAACACCGACTCCTGCCCCAGCTCGGCCGTGCTGTCGATCAGGTGGACGACGGCCGCCAGGTCGTCCTCGCGGTAGTCGTGGATCAGCCAGTTCACCGGTGGCCCTCTCTGAAGTGCGTTCGGGTTCCGGTGACCCTAGGCGCGCCCGGCGCCGCCGTGCCCGCGCCACCTCGGACAAGTGACCGGGTACGAACCGTACGAGCGGGCGGTGGCGTGCCCTGGGCACCGGGCCGGTGCGCTCTGCTGGCATGATCGAGCCATGGTTGAACGAGTCATTGCAGCGTGCGACGGAGCGGCGAAGGGCAACCCCGGGCCGGCGGGCTGGGCGTACGTGGTCGCCGACAGCGCCGCCGTGCCGCAGCGCTGGGCGGCCGGGGCGCTCGGACACAGCACCAACAACGTCGGGGAGCTGACCGCCCTTCAGGAGCTGCTGGCCTCGACCGACCCGGCCGCCCCGCTGGAGGTCCGGCTGGACAGCACCTACACCCGCGACGCCGTCACCAAGTGGCTGGCGGGCTGGAAGCGCAACGGCTGGAAGACCGCGGCGGGCAAGCCCGTCGCCAACCAGGAGCTGATCCGGCGGATCGACGAACTGCTGGAGGGCCGTGACGTCACCTTCGTCTACGTCGCGGCCCACCAGGTGAACGGCGACCCGCTGAACGCCATCGCCGACAAGGCCGCCAGCGACGCGGCCCGCACCCAGCAGGGCGCCGCCGGCACCGCGGCCGACCTGCCCGATCCCGACCCGCAGAGCGCCGCCCCCGCCAAGCCGCGCCGCACCGGCACCACCACCACCAAGAGCTCCGGCAAGGCCACCGCCCGCACCCTGGCCGCCCGCTTCCCCGGTACCTGCCCCTGCGGCCGCGCCTACCCCAAGGGCGCCGCCATCACCAAGGTCGGCGCCGGCTGGGGCCACCCGGAGTGCGCGGCGGCCCACTGACGGCCGTCGGTCAGCCGCCCTGGAAGAAGGCGGCCATCCGGCGGGCGGCGTCCGGGGCGGCCAGGACCTGCTGGGCCTTCGCACACTGGCGGGCGACCTCTCCGGTGCGGTCGAACATCTCGCGTTCGTAGGCCGCGACGGCGGCGGGGAGGTCGGCCGGGTGCCCGGCCAGGGCGAGGCCGAGGAGGGCGCCGTCGAGCAGGGCCATGTTGGCGCCCTGGCCGACCGGCGGCATGAGGTGTGCGGCGTCGCCGAGCAGGGTCACGTCCGGTGCGGACGGCCAGGTGAGGCCGGCCGGGAGGGTGGCGAGTGCGCGCGGCACGACCGGGCCGGTACTGGCCTCGATCAGGGCGACGGACCGTTCGTGCCAGCCGGCGTACAGCTCGGTCAGCCGCCGCCGGGCGGCCGCCGGGTCGTCGAACGGGATGCCGGCGGTGGCGAACCAGTCCTCGGGCGTGCGGTAGAAGCCGAGGTAGACGCGGACCCGGCCGTCGCCGTTCCGCTGCGCCGCCAGCGACTGCCCGTCACCGAGCACCCAGTAGTTGCCGCGTCCGACCATCGCCGCGAGCTCGGGGTGGGTGCGGTCGATGTCGGGGATGCCGAGCTCCACGACGTGCTGGCCGAGGTGGCTCGGCCGGGCCGCGGTGAGCAGCGGGCGGACCAGCGAGTTCGCGCCGTCCGCACCGACCAGCAGCTCGTACGGCGCCGCGGGGCCGTCGGCGAAGTGCAGCAGGCCGCCCTCGGCGCGCTCGAAGGCGTGCCCCCAGCGGACCGTGCCGGCGGGGAGCGAGTCGAGGAGCAGGTCGCGCAGGTCGGCGCGGTCGACCTCGGGGCGGGCGAGCGGGGCGTCGTCCGGGGTGTCCTCCTGGTGCAGCAGGGTGCCGTCGGGCTCCAGGAGCCGCATGTCCTGCCCGGCGCCGCGGGCGATCGCCCGGAATCCCTCGGTCAGGCCGGCCAGTCGCAGGGCCCGCTGCCCCGTCTCCGTGTGCAGGTCGAGCATGCCGCCCTGCCCGCGCGCGCCGCGTGAGGCCTCCCTTTCGTACACCACGGCGGTGATGCCGTGCACGTGCAGCACCCGGGCCAGGGCCAGGCCGCCCAGGCCCGCTCCGACGATCGCGATGGTCATGCTTCCCCCTCTGATTCACCGTATCGGTCGATACACTGTATCGACGGCGGCACCGTATCACCGACCGGGTATTCTCGGCGCCATGTTGGTATGGGAGAGGCCGGAGCCGCCGCACCGCCCGGTACCGGGGCCGCTGAGCCGGGAGCGGATCGTCCGGGCGGCGATCGGGCTGGCCGACGCGGACGGCCTGGAGGCCGTGTCGCTGCGCAAGGTCGCCGGCGTGCTGGGGGTCGGGCCGATGCGGCTGTACGGCTACCTCGACACCAAGGACGAGCTGCTCGACCTGATGGTCGACGAGGTGTACGCCGAGATCCGGCCGAGCGGGCAGGGGTGGCGCGAGACGCTGCGCTCCCAGGCGGAGGCCACCCGGCAGGCGGCCCACCGGCACGAATGGTTCGCCGACCTGCTCGGCGGGCGGCCGCACCTGGGGCCGAACACGCTGGCCGCCGGGGACGCGGTGGCGGCCGGGCTGGGCGGGCTCGGCCTCGAGGTCGCGGTGCCGGCGATAGCGGCCGTGCAGGCGTACGTGATCGGTGCGGTGCGCCGGGAGATCGCCGAGCGGCGCGCCGAACGGACCACCGGGCTGGACAAGGAGCAGTGGCGGGCCGCCGCCGGCCCCTACCTGCGGCGGATGCTGGCCACCGGCCGCTACCCCGCGCTGACCGAGGTCGTCCACGACGGCCCGCACCTGGACGCCGACCGGACGTTCCGGGCCGGCCTGGACTTCCTGCTGGACGGCATCGGCGCCCGGCTCGCGGGCTGAGCCGCGGCCTCAGAGCGCGGCCGGCCGCGGGATCCGCTGGTAGAGCACCCGGTGGGAGGAGCGGCTGCGGCGCAGCAGGCCGGCGCGGTAGAGGATCTGCAGGTGGTAGGAGATGGTGCCCGCGCTGCGGCCCAGGTGCTCGGCCAGCTCGGCGGTGGTCCTCGGCTGGGTGAGCTGGGCCAGGATCTGCGTCCGGGTGGTGCCGATCAGTTCGTCCGTCGTCGGCTCCAGCGTGCTCTCCGACTCGATCGCGGGGTAGATGACCAGCGGGGCGCGCGGGTCCGGCACCCCGGCGGGCTCGCCCGCGCAGACGATCGGCGTGTCCACGAAGATGCTCGGTGCGAAGATCACTTCCTCGGCGTCGAGGTGGACGTCGTGGCGGCAGATGTCCACCTCCAGGCGCCCGTCCTGCCAGGTCATGTTGGGACTCAGCCGGCCGACGGCCGAGGCGAGGCCCTCCCGCACGATCGTGGTCGAGCGGGCGGCGACGTCCCCCTCCAGGCGGGCTCTGATGCCGTGCCAGTCGGGGGCGAGCAGGTCGGTCCAGAACTGCTCGAGCTGGTCGGCGACGAGCTGCGCGACGTGTGACTCGCCCTGCTCCATGGCGGCCAGCAGCAGCCGCGGCGCCTTCCGGTCGGAGGCCGGATCCCAGGAGTGGCCGCCGACGGCCGAGGCCAGCTCGAACCGCAGCCGCTCGGCCGAGGTGGTGGCCACCCGGTGCAGCACCGTGTCCACGTCGGGCTGGAAGCAGGCCAGCTCGGGCCGGGGGAAGTCCGGTACGTAACCGAGCGGCCCACCGCCGCAGATCACCGCGAGCAGGCCCAACTGCCGGGTGCGCAGCACCTCGTCGACCCGGGCGCGCCAGCGGGGGCTGAGCGCGTGGGGCCGCCGGCCCCGGACCAGCAGCACATCCGTCGCGGTGTCCAGCGGCGACATCGCGAACCTGGCCCGGCTCAACCCCTGGGAGCCCAAGTCGATCCGGATCAACGAGCACCTCTCGCGGGTGGGGGAATTCGCCGTGCCGTTCGAACCTCATCGAATCACTCGGAGGCCCGACCGGGCCCGTGTTTGCATGAATCCCACAGAAGCGCGCGGACTTCGTCAGACCGAAAGGTGTTCTCCATGTCCGCATCCAAGCCGAACGGCCAGTGCTGGCCCGACGCGGTGAAGCGCCGGGCCGGTGGCCGGATCAGGCCGGGCACTTGCCCAGGACGACCTTGCCGCCCGACTGCGAGGCGGTGGCCGGATCCACCATCAGGCACAGGTTCGTCCACTTGTTGATGAACCGGTAGGCCGACTGGTCGGGGAGATTGGTGGGCATGATGTTCCACATCTGGTTGTCGGACATCCAGCGTGTCTCGCAGGGCCACCAGAACAGCTGGGTCCCGGCCGGCGGGGGAGTCCCGTTGTTGTAGGGGGCGGTCAGGCACTGGCCGTTGGCGGCCTTGATGAAGAAGTAGCCCATGCCGTCGAAGGTGGACGGCTGGGCGGCCTGCCACTGGTGGCTGCTGGGCGGGCTGCTCTGGCAGGCGCGCTGCTGCACCACACCGCCCTGCCCGGAGCTGTCGAACTCGGGTCCGCGGGTCATGCACCGGCCGTACTTGCTGTCCACGTAGGTCCGGTCGGACTTGACCACCCAGATCGCCGGGCTGCCGCCCCTGGCCTCGTAGTACCGGTTGCGGGCGATGATGTCGTGCACGAGCGCCCAGCCGGGGAAGTCCATCATGACGATGCCCAGCCGGCGGTTGGCGCTGTCGCCGTTGAGGTAGTTCATCAGCCGCAGGTTGACGCCGTCGACCCAGACCAGGTCCTTGCCGCGCAGGACGCCGTAGCCCCCCGCGTACTCGGAGGGGACGTGGTCGAAGGGTGCCCGGGACGCGGAGGTGTAGGTCACGAAGGTCTGGTTGGCGGGGGCCGAGCCTGCCGCGGCGAGGTTCTTGTTGACCAGGCTCCACTTGGCCGGGGCGTCGGCGGCGTTCCAGGTGTCCTCGGTGTGGTCCGAGAAGCCGTTGAGGCCGTAGGAGCCGCCGTTGGCGGCGTTGAAGACGGACAGCACGATCTTGCCGCGGGCCTGGCCCAGTGTCGGCGGGTCGCTGCGCCTGCCGTTGTTGTAGAACAGCCCCGCGTACTGCTTCGCGTAGGTGTCGAAGAGGGCGGTGTGGCTCGCCGTCGGGTGGTCGTCCGAGCAGCTGCCGAGGGAGCCGTCGCACTCGGCCCGCAGGCGCATCAGGATGGTCTCGCCCCGGTGGGCCGAGAGGAAGGCCTTCGCCTTGGTCAGGACGTCGTCGAAGTTGGCGTTCTGGTAGAAGGCGCCGTGGTGGATCACGAACTTGTCGTTGATGATGCGGACCCGGATGTCCACCGCGCGGATCCCGCGGTCCAGCTGCGCGGACAGCGTCGCCGCGCTGTCGCCGAAGTCCTGCTGCGTCTGGACGCTGGAGCCCCCGTGCACGGCCAGCGTCTCGTGCGTGCCGGGAATGGACATCGCCGTCAGCGGTGTGGTCGCCCCCACCCGGCTCATCCAGTCCTGCTGGTCGGCCGAGCCGAGGTTCTGGAAGGCGTCGCGGTTGTCCGTCCCCTCGGCCAGGGCGGCGTGCGGAGCGGCCAGCGGGGCCAGGGCCAGGGCGAAGGTCGCGACGGCGGTCACCGCGGTGGACCGCGCCAGGCGGCGCAGGCGCCGGAAGGCGGGCGGGGAGGGAGCAGTAAGCATGAGTGCCCTTCACGATCGGGAGACGGGATCAGATCGTCTCCCGGCCGCCGGAACTGACGACAGAGCTGCCGGGGCACCGTACGGCAGGCGGAAGGGCAGGGCGGTGGCGGGCGGGCAGCGGCAAGGATAGGGAAGATCATCTGATAGTCAATCAAATGATAATGTGCTGGCAAAACGGGGCGTGGGCGAAGCACTCGCCCCGGCGACCCCGAAAACAGGAGCATCCGTGCCCGCACGTCTGTACCGCCGCGGCCTGCCGCTGGCGGCCGCCGCCCTCGCCGTCTCCCTGCTGGCCGTCTCGGCCCAGGCCGACAACCCGGCCCCGGCCGACGCCACGCTGACCGCCGACCTGGACGCGCTGCTGTCGGACGCCCGCCTCGCCAACGCCCAGGCCGGCGTGCAGGTGCTCGACGCCGACTCCGGCCAGGTGCTGTACGCGCGTCAGCCGGGTGCGCTGCTCACCCCCGCCTCCACCCTGAAGACCTTCACCTCGACCGCCGCGCTCGACCTGCTGGGCGCCGACTACAGGTTCACCACCGAGGTCCGCACCACCGGCGACACCTACGGCAGCCTGCTGGACGGTGACCTGGTGCTGCGCGGCGGCGGCGACCCCAGCCTGCTCGTCCAGGACCTCGACGACCTGGCCGCCAAGGTCGCGGCGACCGGCGTGACCACCGTCACCGGCCGGGTGCTCGCCGACGGCACCCGCTACGACTCCACCCCGTACGGGCCCGGCTGGGCCTGGGACGACCAGCCGTACTCCTACAGCCCGCAGATATCCGGCCTCACCGTCTCCAGCGACGCCGAGTACACCATGGACTCCGTCCAGGTGACGGTCACTCCGGGCGCGGCAGGGGAGAACGCCAAGGTGGCCCTGGTGCCGGCCGAGGCGCCGATGAAGCTCACCGGCAGCATCACCACCGGTGCGGCCGGCAGCGGCGCCACCGCCGACGTCGAGCGCCGGCGCGGTGCCAACGAGCTGCAGCTCACCGGCAGCATCGCGGCGGGTGCCGCGCCGGTCACCTACTGGGAGACGGTCGAGGACCCGGCCACCTTCACCGGCAAGGTCTTCGAGGGCGCGCTGGCCCGGCACGGCGTGCGGGTGCTGCGGGGGGTCAAGGCCGCGACCGGCACCGAGGACTCGCAGCCGCTGGTCTCGCACGACTCCAAGTCGCTGGCCGAGCTGGTCGTCCCGATGCTCAAGGTCAGCAACAACGGCATGGCCGAGCAGCTGACCAAGGAGCTCGGCAAGGTCAAGGGCGGCAAGGGTGACTGGCCGACCGGCATCAACCAGATCAAGGCCTTCCTCAAGGCCAACGGCCTGGACGCCCCGGCCGGCCGGCAGGTCGACGGCTCCGGCCTGTCGCGCTACGACCTGACCACCCCCGCCAAGATGGCCGGGCTGATGAAGGTCGCCCGGACCAAGCCGTGGTTCGACGCCTGGTACAACGCCCTCCCGGTGGCGGGCAACCCCGACCGGATGACCGGTGGCACGCTGGCCGCCCGGATGCGCGGCACCAAGGCCGAGAACAACGTGCACGCCAAGAGCGGCTCGATGAGCGGCGTCGACAACCTGACCGGTTACGTCACCGCGCCCGACGGCCGCAAGCTGGTCTTCTCGGTGATGGTCAGCAACTTCGCCGGCACCAGCCCGCGCCCGGTCATCGACGCGATCGCCGTCCGCCTCGCCACCGGCCCGGCCGCCGCCCCGTCGAGCGCCCCCGCCACCCCGAACGCGCCCGCCTTCGCGCCCCGCCTGAAGTCCCTGAACGCCCCGGCCGCGTCCACCGCCACCCCCGAGGGCGGCACCCGCTGGGAGGACTGCGAGACCCTCGGCCACTGCTGATGACCCGTCAGACGGCGGGTTGGAACAGTGATTACCGGTAAGTAGCATCTTGATGGCCCACGGATGAACTGTGGGCCGTCACCATGCTCCGAAGGAACGTCACGTGTACCGATCCGGCTTCCGCCGTCCCGGCCGCCTGCTCTGCGCCGCCCTCGCCGCCGTAGCGGCCTCCGCCCTCTTCGCCGCCCCGGCCCATGCCGACACCGGGGCGGCGGCCAGCCACCTCGACGCCGTCGAGCAGGTGCTGCGCGAGGTGTCGCCGGGCCTGGAGGGGACGGTCTGGGAGCGCACCGAGGGCAACGACCTCGGCGACGGCTGGCTGCTCCAGACCCCCGGGTGCTGGGGCGACGCCGCCTGCGCGGACCGGCCCGGCACCCGGGCCCTGCTGGCCCGGACGACCGCCGACGTCGCAGCGGCCAAGCGCACCGTGGACGTCTCCACGCTCGCGCCCTTCCCGAACGGCGGCTTCGAGGACGCCCTGGTGGCCGGGCTGAAGGCCTCGGTGGCGGCCGGGAACCGGCCGGTGGTGCGGATCCTGGTCGGGGCGGCGCCGGTCTACAACGCCAATGTGCTGCCCTCGCGCTACCGGGACGAGCTGGTGGCCAAGCTCGGCCCGGCCGCCGCCTCGGTCAGCCTGAACATCGCCTCGATGACCGCCTCGCGGACGGCCTTCTCCTGGAACCACTCCAAGCTGCTCGTGGTCGACGGACGGACCGTCATCACCGGCGGCATCAACGGGTGGAAGGGCGACTACCTCGACACCACCCACCCCGTCTCGGACGTCGATCTCGCCATGAGCGGGCCCGCCGCCACCTCCGCCGCCCGCTACCTGGACACCCTCTGGGAGTGGACCTGCGGCCGGACCGGCCTGTTCGACAACGCCTGGTTCGCCTCCTCCGACGGCGGCGACTGCCGCCCCTCGGTCGAGCGGGAGCTCAACCCGCCCGCCACCGCCACCGGCGGAGTCCCGGTGATCGCGGTCGGCGGCCTCGGCGTGGGCATCAAGGACGCCGATCCCGCCTCCACCTACCGACCGGCACCGGTGGCCGGGGCGGCGGACGCCAAGTGCAGCCCGCTCACCCTGCACGACAACACCAACGCCGACCGCGACTACGAGACGGTCAACCCCGAGGAGAACGCCCTGCGTGCCCTGGTCGGCAGCGCGCGGCAGCACATCGAGATCTCCCAGCAGGACCTGAACGGCACCTGCCCGCCGCTGCCCCGCTACGACGCCCGCCTCTACGACGCGCTGGCCGCCAAGCTGGCCGCCGGGGTCAAGGTCCGGATCGTGGTGAGCGACCCGGCCAACCGGGGCGCCGTCGGCAGCGGGGGCTACTCGCAGATCAAGTCCCTCGCGGACATCAGCGACGTGCTGAAGGCCCGGCTCGCCAAGCTGACCGGGGACAGCGCCAAGGCCGCCGCCGTGCTGTGCGGCAACCTCCAGCTCGCCACCTTCCGGGCCGCCGACAGTGCCACCTGGGCCGACGGCCACCCGTACGCACTGCACCACAAGCTGGTCTCGGTCGACGGCTCGGCCTTCTTCATCGGCTCGAAGAACCTCTACCCGGCCTGGCTCCAGGACTTCGGCTACATCGTCGAGGACACCGGCGCGGCCGCCCAGCTCGACCGCGAGCTGCTCGCCCCGGAGTGGCGCTACTCCCAGGCCGCCGCCACCGTCGACTGGTCGACCGGCCGCTGCGCCGGCTGAGGCGGGCCGCGGCGCCGGGTGTGATGCACATCACCATCCGGTCCGCCACGGGCCCGCCCGGGCGCGGGGCCGAACGGGTGAGGTGAGAATGGGACGTGTGCGGCAGGGGCCCCTGCCGCCGCCCTTCTGCTGCCCTGCCGCCGTCCGCGCGCCGACGCCGCCCCGGAGCCGCCCATGACCCGTCGCCGTTCCTCCCACCCCGCGAGTGCGAACGAGCTCCTCGGCCGGCTCGAGCGGCTCACCGCCCAGGCGCTCGAGCACGTCGAGCTGCAGCGTGCCAGGGTCGAGCTGGCCATGGCGCTGCAGCGCGAGATGCTCCCGGCCGCGCTGCCCGGCCTGCCGGGGCTGCGCGCCGCGGCCCGGTACTCGCCCGCGCGGCACGGACTGGACATAGGCGGCGACTGGTACGACGGCTTCGTCTTCCCGGACGGGACGCTCGGGCTGTCCATCGGCGACGTGCAGGGCCACGACGTCGAGGCGGCCGTGTACATGAGCCAGGTCCGGATCGGCCTGCGGGCGATGGCCACCGCCTCGAGCGACCCCGGCGAGGTGCTGAGCCGGACCAACGAACTGCTGCTGTCGATGTCCGAGGGCCTGGGCGAGGGGATGTTCGCCACCTGCTGCTTCCTGCACTTCGACCCCGTGAGCCGGGTCCTGTCGACCGCCCGGGCCGGCCACGTCCCGGCCGTCTGGGCGAGCGCCGACGGCCGGTCGGGGGTGGAGGACACCGAGGACACGGCGTACGTGGGGCTGCCGCTCGGCATCGAGTCCGGCGAGGTCTACCCGGTGACGCGGCGGCGGTTCTCCGGCCCGGAGGCGGTGGTGCTGGTCACGGACGGCGTGGTCGAAGGGCCGTCGTTCCCGCTCGAGACGGGCCTGGAACACGTCCTGCAGAAGGTCCGCGCCGGGGTCGGCACCGACCCGGGCGAGCTGGCCGCCGAGGTGATCAAGGTGGCCGACCTCACCGGCCACCAGGACGACGCCGCCGTCCTGGTGATCTGCCACGAGTAGACGGACCCCAGGCCCGGTCCGGCCGCCAACGGGTGATCGTGCTGGGGCCGCCGGGCGTGTCACGGCCGGGGCCGGGGGCCGGAGTGCGGTCTGATGGCTGCTGTGCTGCGCAACACGGAGGCCAGGAGAGCCGCGGGAGCCGTCCTGTCGATGCTGGGTGTCGCGCTCGGGTACTGGGCGGGGGGCAGGCTCGGCCTGCTGGCGCAGGTCGTGGTCGGGGGCGTGCACGTCACCCCGCTCTGGCCGCCGACCGGGGTCGCGGTGGCCGGGCTGCTGCTGTTCGGCCTGCGGGTGTGGCCGGGGATCGCGGCCGGCGCGCTGCTGGTGATCGCGGGATTCGGCCCGCTCAACCTCTACTCCGTCGCCATCGCGGCGGGCAACACGCTCGCTCCGGTGGCCGCCGTCCTGATACTCGCCCGGGTCGGCTTCCGGGTGGAGCTCGACCGCCTGCGGGACGGCGTGGCGCTGGTCTTCCTCGGGGCGCTCGCCTCCACCCTGATCAGCGCGAGCGTGGCCTGCCTGGTACTGCTCGCCGACGGCGCGCTGCCCGACGGCCAGTTCTGGCCGGTCTGGTCGGCCTGGTGGACCGGGGACGCGATGGGCGTGCTCGTGGTCACCCCGCTGCTGCTCGCCGCCCACGCCGCCCGGCTGCCCCGCGAGGTGCCGCCGCACCGCTGGGCCGAGGCCGCCCTGCTGCTGGCCAGCACCGCCGCCGTCGCGATGCTGGCGACCCGCAGCTCGCTCTCCCTGCTCTTCCTGGTCCTCCCGCTGGTCATGTGGGCGGCCCTGCGCTTCCAACTGGCGGGCGCCGCGCCGTGCGCCCTGGTGGTCTCCGTCGTCGCCGTCCCCGCGGCCGTCGACCGGGCCGGTCCGTTCGAGGGCCACGGCCTGCTCGCCACGATGGTCGTCCTGCAGGCCCTGAACGGTGCCGCGGCTCTGACCGGCCTGCTGCTCGCCGCCGTCACCACCGAGCGCGACAACACGCTGAGGACCATCGAGCAGGCCTGCCAGGACCTGGCCGAGGTGGTGCACCGGCTCGCGCCGAGCGAGGCGACGCAGCTCTGGCTCCCGCCCGAGACCGAAGGCCGGCAGACGGACTGACCGGAGTCCGGTTTCTCCGTCGAACGGTTGACATGCTCTCAGTTGGCCGCGAATCTTGGTGCGCAACTCCCCGATTTCAATCAACTTTGAGCAGCCGCATGCACCAACTGCTCACCCGACGGGAGACTTCCTCGTGCGCCCACTCCGAACCCGGCTCCGGCGGTCAGCGCTGCCCGCCGCCGTCCTCACGGTCACGGCCCTGGCCGGGCCGGCCCTGCCCGCCCACGCCGCCACCCCCGCCACCGGCGTCCTCGACCCCGCCCACGCCGACCTGACCTGGCAGAGCCCGGTCTTCGACAAGGGGACCCTCGGCGGCCCCGAGACCTGCCCGCAGGGCAGCACGGCCTGCGACCGCTTCGACCTGACCGTCAACGTGCCGAGCGGCTACTGGGCCGACAACCCCGAAGGCGGGGTGCCGATCTCGATCCAGTGGCAGGACGGCAGCAACGACTTCGACCTCTACGTCTACGACGCGAGCGGCAAGGAGGTCGCCGAGAGCGCGGGCACCGCCGACCCCGAGGCGACGGTCATCCCCAGCGCCTCCGGCACCTACCACGTCCTGGTCGTCCCGTACGACGTGCACGCCGCGCAGTTCACCGGCCACGTCTACCTGCCGCAGACCACCGACGCCGGCAACCTCACCTCCTTCAGCGGCTCCGGCGGCAGCTACGACATAGCCGCCGGCACCCTCAAGGCCAAGGTGGACTTCCTCGCCGACGACCAACTCCGGCTCCAGGCCGCCCCCGACGGCGTCCTCACCGACCCGGCGGGCAGCACGATCGTCCGCAAGCAGCCCGAACCCCAGCGCGACACCAGCTCGTTCGACGCCGGGGCGTACTACGGCATCCGGTCCAAGGACGTGGTGCTGCGGGTCTACAAGCAGCCGCTGCGCTTCGCCCTCTACAAGGCGGACAACCAGAGCGTCGTCTGGCAGGAGAACGCGCCGCTGCGCTGGTCCACCAGCGGCCTGCGGCAGAGCCTGACCCGCGGCGCGGACGAGCAGTTCTTCGGCGGCGGCGAGCAGAACGGCAGCTTCTCGCACCGCGACCAGGTGATGCACGTCGCCAACAACTTCAACTGGAACGAGGGCGGTTACAACAACTCCCAGCCGTTCTACGTCTCCAGCGCCGGTTACGGCGTCTTCCGCAACACCTTCGCGCCGGGCATCTACGACTTCGGCCCCTCGGTCCGCACCGGCCAGCAGGAACGCCGCCTGGACGCCTACTACTTCCTCGGCGACACCAAGTCCGTCATCGGCAAGTACACCGCGCTGGTCGGAAAGCCGTTCATGCCGCCGGTCTACGGCCTCGAGCCCGGCGACTCAGACTGCTACCTGCACAACGCCAACCGCGGCGAGCGGCACACCACGGACGCGCTGAAGGTCGCCGACGGCTACGTGCAGAACCAGATGCCGCTCGGCTGGATGCTGGTCAACGACGGCTACGGCTGCGGCTACGAGAACCTGCCGCAGACCGGCGAGGGTCTGCGAAAGGACCACGCCCAGCTCGGCCTGTGGACCCAGAACGGCCTGCCCAACCAGGCCGAGGAGGTCAAGGCGGGTGCCGTCGTCCGCAAGCTGGACGTCGCCTGGGTCGGCAACGGCTACGACTTCGCCCTCAACGCCTGCGACCAGGCCAAGGCCGGCATCGAGAACAACAGCGACGCCCGCGGCTTCGTCTGGCTCCCGGTCTCCTGGGCCGGCGCGCAGCGCTGCGGCGTGCTGTGGAGCGGCGACCAGAGCCTGTCCTGGGACTACATCCGCTGGCAGATCCCGACCTACGCCGGGGCGACCATGTCCGGCATCGCCTACGACACCGGCGACGTCGGCTCGATCTTCCGCCACGACCCCAAGATGTACGCCCGTGACCTGCAGTGGAAGGCGTTCATCCCGACCATCATGACGATGGACGGCTGGGCCAGCGACATCACCACCAAGAAGCCGCACGACCAGCAGCCCTGGCTGGACGGCGAGCCCTACACCTCGATCAACCGCAAGTACCTGCAGCTCAAGGAGCGCCTGCTCCCGTACATGTACACCCTCTCGCACGAGGCCACCGGCACCGGCATCGGCGCCGTCCGCCCGCTCGCCCTCGAGTACCCGGACGACCCGCAGGCCCTCGGCGCCACCTACGAGTTCCTGGCCGGCCAGGACTTCCTGGTGGCCCCTGTCTACAGCGACACCAGCACCCGCGACGGCATCTACCTGCCGGCCGGCACCTGGACCGACTACTGGACCGGCCGCACCTACCAGGGCCCGACCACCGTCAACGGCTACTCGGCCCCGCTCGACACGCTGCCGCTGTTCGTCAAGGGCGGTTCCATCGTGCCGATGTGGCCGCAGGGCACCACCTCCTGGCAGACCCGCGACAAGGCCGAACTCGACTACGACCTCTACCCGCAGGGCGACACCGCCTACACCCTCTACGAGGACGACGGCACCACCCGCCAGTTCGCCGGCGGCGCCTCGGCCACCCAGCAGGTCGAACTCCACGCCCCCGGCGGCGGCCAGGGTGCGACCGTCGTCAAGATCGGTGCCAGCACGGGCAGTTACACCGGCAAGCCGGCGGCCCGGGCCTACCGCCTGACCGTCCACGAGGCGAAGGCCCCGCGCCAGGTCGTCACCGAGGGCGGCCCGCTGCGGCAGCTCGGCTCCGCCGACGCCCTCGCCTCGGCCGCCTCGGGCTGGTACTTCGACGCCGCCACCGGCGTGACCCAGATCAAGACCCCGTCCGTCTCCACCGACCAGGCCTTCACCGTCAACCTGATCCACGGCGGCCGCTGACCGCCCGGCCGGGCCCGCCGACGGGGTGTCGGCGGGCCCGGCCGCGTCGGCTCAGCCGGTGGCCGGCACCGAGACCGAGTCGAGGTCGGGGGCCCAGCCGCCGTACTCGTTGCCGAAGGTGACGGCGTTGTAGCCCGCGTTCAGCGTCAGCGGGACGGTCGCGGTCTGGGTCGAGTTCCAGTTGCCGTTCCCGTGGAAGGAGACCTTCTGCGGGTTCTCGCCGTTGGTCCAGATCGTGGCGTAGCGGTCGCCGCCGCCGTTCACGTACTGGACGGTGACCGGGTAGGTGCCGGCGTTCCGGGCGTAGATCCCGTTGAGGTGCAGCTTGTTGGTGCCGCCGATCCAGCCCACCTTCATGCCGCCCGAGCAGAACGAGCAGGCCGAGAAGACGGCGCCCGAGTTGGAGATCCAGCGGCCCGCCACGATCGAACGGGCCGGGTCCTCCGCCTCGTAACCGTGCGCGCCCGCCGTGGGGTTGATCAGCGCGCTGTACCAGCCGGCCGGCGCGCCGGGCGCGGTGACCCGGTAGACGGCGGTGCCGTGGGCCGGCACCTGGGTGCTGATGCCCGTGGCGCCGCTCTGGGTGACGGCGCCGGTGTACTGGTCGGTCCAGGTGCCGGTACCGGGGATGCCCACGGCGGCCAGCGAGGTGCCGAGCGTCTGGGCGCTGTCGGAGCCGTTGTAGAGCGCGAGCGCGACGTCCCCGTTGCTGAGCGGCTTGGCCAGGACCAGCGAGCCCGAGGAGTTGACCAGCCGGCTGCCGCCGATCACCCGGGCCTGGAGGCCCAGGGTGTCCTGGTCGATCGCGATCAGCCGCGGGTTCTTCAGCAGTGCCAGCGAAGTCGCGTTCACCGTCGCCGGGTTGACGCTCGCGATCAACGGCGAGGCCATCATCGCCCACATCGCGAAGTGGGTCTGCTCCTCGGTGGTGCTGAGCCCGCCGTTGCCGACCTCCAGCATGTCCGCGTCGTTGAACGTGCCCGGCTTGGCCCGCCAGGCCAGCGTGGCGTTCTCGCTGACGATGTTGGCGATGCCGTTGGGCCAGCTCTGGCCCCACCACTGGTTGCCGATGTCCTCGGTGCTGCGCGCCTGGTCGGAGACGTCGCCCCAGGCCCGCACGACGCCGGCGCCGGTGTTGCTGCCGCTGTTCGGGTTGATGCTGAGCACGATCGGCCGGCCGGTGGCCTGCAGCGCGCCGCGCATCTTCGCGAAGTCCGTCACCTGGGCGGCGATCGAGGAGGCGCTCTCGCAGTAGTCGTACTTGAGGTAGTCGACGCCCCAGGAGGCGAAGGTGTTGGCGTCGTCGACCTCGTGCCCGGCGCTGCCGGAGTACCCCGCGCAGGTCTTCGCCCCCGGCGACTCGTAGATGCCGAACTTGAAGCCGCGGGCGTGCAGGTAGTCGCCGAGGGCCTTGAGGTCCGGGTAGTTGGAGTTGCCGGTCAGGTGCCCGTTCGCGTCCCGGGTCATCCAGCAGTCGTCGACGTTGACGTACCGGTAGCCGGCGTCGCGCATGCCGTTCGCGGCCATGCTGTCCGCGACCGACTCGACCAGCGACTGGGTCGCGTTGCACCCGTACGTGTTCCAGGCGTTCCACCCCATCGGGGGAACCTGCAGCAGCGGCGTCACGGCATCGGCACCTGCGGCCGGGACCGCACCGACCCCTGCCACCAGAATCCCCGCCGCCGCCACGGCCACCCGCCGCAGTCGCGGCCACCGCCTCGCGCTCGTTGCCATTCGCTACCCCAGTCACCGACAGTTGCCAGAAGTGCACATCATTCGCCAAAATCCGACGAGATCGAACATGGCGAGGGATATCGAACGGCCCAGCTCACCCCCGTGTCAAGGCTTCTGACGGAACCGCCCCCGGCGGGGGTGTCAGAGGCGTTCGGCCGAGCGGAAGGCGTGGGCGTAGAGGCCGGGGCCGTCGAGGAGGGAGGTGCCGCCGGTGTCGCCGAGGGTGGGGCCGTTGGCGGTTTTGCGGCTGGAGACGAAGCGGTGGTGGCCGGTGGAGTCGAGGCCGAGGTAGATGCCGACGTGGTCGATCTGCGGGCCGCGGTCGGGGCTGGCGTTGAAGAAGACCAAGTCCCCGGCCTGCAGGGTGGTGAAGTCGGTGGCCTGGCGGTGGCGGTTGGCGATGACGGAGACGCCCGGGCCGTCCTCGGCGATCATCACGGCGCGGCGGGGGAGTGCCCGCCCGGTCGGCTGCTTGAACTCCAGCGGATAGCCGGACCGGTAGCCGTAGACCATCCGGACGAAGCCCGAACAGTCCAGGGAGCCGTGGAAGTCGCTCCGGGCCTGGTTGTGGCGGCCGTTCGGGAAGGTCCAGTCGATGCCGAGGTAGTCGTTGAAGTCGGCGGTGGCCTGCCGTTCGTCGTCATCGTCGAGCGGCCCGTAGGTGGCGGCACCCGCGTAGCGCAGGCCCTGGGCGTCGCGCCGGTCGGGTGCGCCGGGCAGGTACTGGGCGGCGGTGTCCAGGAGGTCGGGCTCACGGCTGTCCCGGGCCTTGGCGAACCAGTCCTTGAACCAGCCCTCGTGCTCCGCCCCGGCGTGCCAGGGCCGAGGCGCGAGGCGGACGGTGTCGGTGAGCGTCACGGTGGCCGTGGTGGAGCCGGGCTCGGCGAAGGTGCGCTTCGCCCCGGCGATGAGGACGGTGCGGGCGCCGTCGGTCAGCACCGCGACCGTCTTCCCGTCCGCGTCCGTGATGACCGTCCGGGCGGGGCCGTCGAGGCGTCGGTGGTGCTCGCCGCCGCCGCCCAGCAGGGTGAGGCCGGCGAGCAGGCACAGGGCGACCAGCAGGGCGGCGCCGGCCAGGAGCAGCCCCCGCCGCCTCGGTTCGGTTCGGATCATGGCGGTCACCCCGTCAGGTTCAGCAGCAGCCCGCTGGCGAGGACGGCATAGGTCAGGCCGGTGACGGCGGTGGTCGCGGTGGCGGTGGCCAGCTTCGGCTGGCGGAGGAACTGGTAGGCGATCAGCCCGGGCACGATGAAGCCGAGCGTCTGGTGGCTGAACAGCAACGGGTACTGCTTGAGCAGGAAGAGCGAGAGCGTCATCTGCAGGAACACCCCGAGCATGACCACGCTCGCGAACAGCCGCTTGCCGTAGAGGATGATGACCTTCCGCGCCCCGGCGGCACCGGCCCAGGTCAGCAGGGTGACGGCGGCGATCAGCAGGATCCGGCGCCAGTCCTCGACCAGGGTGAGCGCCAGCCAGGCCGGCGTGATCATGCCGCCGGGGGACAGGTTGGTCACCAGGTAGCAGCCGAGGCCGAAGAGCAGCCCGATGGCCAGGCCGAGCGTGGCGACCTCGGCGGACAGTGGCGTGGTCACCGGGCCCCCTTGGGGACGGACTCCAGATGGTGCAGCAAGCGCTCTCCTTGGCCGTGGATGTTGCCGATCGCGACCAGCGACGCCCGTCCGGCGACCTGGGAGCCGATGGCCTGCCAGATGTCGGCCGGGTCGCGCTGCGGGCCGCCGAGGTCGACGACCCGGCCCGGCCAGCCGGCCGGCACGGCGTCCGCCGCGGACTTGGTCGGGTGCCCGATCAGCACCAGGGTCTCGGTCTCCAGCTCGGGCACGATCCGGCCCATCTGGCCGTTGCGTTCGATCCGGTCCGGGCGGCAGTTGATGAGGGTGATGTACGGCGGCTCGATCTGGCCGGCGGCGGCCAGCTGGCGGAAGTTCATGACCGTGGACTCCGGGTCGTTGGCCGCGAAGACGTTCGCCAGCCGTACGGTGCCGTCCGCGACCTGGTACTCCTGGACGGACAGCACCCCCGGGTCCGGCGGCGCGGCGTACATCCCGCGCAGCGCCTGCTCCCGGCCGATGCCGAGCTCGGCGGCGACCGCGAGGGCGATCGCCACGTTCTCCTTGAAGGTGATCCAGCCGAAGCCCGCCATCTCCCGGTCGGTGACGCTCTCCGGGTCCACCACGACCAGCCGGCAGTCGCGGCGGGCCGCCTCCCGCTCCAGGACCGCCCGCCGCTCCTGCTCGGCGGTCACGCAGACCCCGCCGCGCGGCATCGAGCGGGAGAGCGAGCGCGCGACGTCGTCCAGGGTCGGCCCCATCTCCTCGAGGTGGTCCTCCCGGACGTTGCACAGCACGCCGATGGTGGAGCGGACCAGCATCTGCTGGTTGATCTCCTGCAGCGCGGGCTGGACGGCCATGCACTCCATCACCAGCACGTCCGGCGCGGCCGCGGCGGCGCGGCGGACGATGCCGATCTGCTCCACCACGTTGGCGATGCCGAACTTGCGGTGCACCGGCTCCTCGGAGGCGTCCGGGTGGATGAACCGGGCGGCGGTGCCGGTGGTCTTGGCCACCGTGTGCAGGCCGCCGCCACGCAGCGCACCGGCGGTCAGGCGGGTGATGGAGCTCTTGCCGCGGATGCCGTTGACCAGGACCCGGACCGGGATCCGGGCCAGGTTGCGCTCGTGGGCGCGGCGCTCGGCCAGGCCCGCGAGGAACAGCACCGCCAAGGTCACCGTGAACACCCCGTACAGGTAGGCGAACATCACGGCACCTGCCGGGGGATCTTGACGGTGTCCTCGGACGGCGCCGCACGGCGCACCTGCGCGAGCCGGATCCGCTCCAACGCGGCGGCGACCAGACCGAGTTCGTCGTGCCGGCGGATCTCGACCCCGCCGTGCAGATCACCCGCGGCGATCCCCTCCGCGTCGCGCACCAGCGCGCGCAGCGGCCGGAGCCAGGCGACGTACAGCCAGCCGAACACGCCGAGCGTCACCACCACGACCGCGAGGGCGACCAGTTCGGCCTGCTGGCGGGCCTGGGTCTGCGGCAGCAGCACGGTGTTGACGCTGCGCGAGGTGACCACGCGCCAGGCCGGGCCCGGGGCCTTCCCGCTGCCGCTGCGCACCGGCGCCGTTCCGACGATCTCCCGGGCGTCGGCGCTGCCGCCGGCCAGGGACACCGCGGGCCGCTCCGCCCGGCCGGCCCCGCGCAGCTCCTCGCGCGGGAGCTGCTGGAAGGCGGTGAACCCGGCCGTGGAGGCGACCACCTCGCCCTTGGCGTTCACCACCCAGGCGGTGGCCGGGGCGACGACGGCCAGGGCGCCCCGCAGATGCGCCAGGTCGTACTCCGCCACGGCGAGGCCCTTGGCGCCGTCGCCGTAGGTGAACGGCGCGTACTGCACCACCACCGGCACCTTGTCGACCGTCACCGCGTCGGTGGCGCCCGGGCTCGCGGGCTGCCCCGGAGCCAGCTCGGGGCGCGCCTCGCCGCCGGCCCTGGCCAGCACCTTGCGGTCCGCGTCCAGGACGTAGACGCTGCGGTAGCGCCCGTAGCGCTTCTTGAACTCCTTGAGCTGGCCGGAGAACCGGCCCGGATCGGCCGCGAGCGACAGCCCGGCGGCCAGCTGGTCCAGGTCGAGCTCCCCGGCCCGCAGCGCGGTCCGTACGTGCTGGGCCGCCCCGGTGGTCACCTGCTGCTGCCCGTCCAGCACCGCCGTGGGCACCGTGACACCCCGTTCGACCCGGCCGCCGACCGCGAGGGCGGTGCCCGCGACGGCCAGCAGCGCCAGCAGGCCGGTGGTCCACGGCAGCCAGACCGACGAGGCCAGCCGCCGGGCCCGGCCCGTACGCCGCCCCCTGCCCCGGCTCACCGGACCGGCCTGCGTATCTTCCGCACCGACAACCGCACGCTGTGTCCTCTCGATCAGGTGTACCAACGCGACCGAGACTGCCGAAGGCCGGGTGAGGTTTCGATGAGGCGCACCCGCGCGCCGGCCGGCGGCGCCGGTGCACCCAGCGGAGTGACCTCCCGGTGCTGCCGCCCGGGCCCGTGCGGGACGGGCTGCGCATGTTGGGTCCGTACCGATCCGTACGACGACAGGAACCACGCATGCCAGGCCTCCTCACCCCGGACCACCGGCCAGGGCCGCCGCGGCCGCCGTCCCCGCGAGCAGCCCGCGCACTCGTCCTCGCGCTGCTCGCCGCGCTGCTCGGCGCCCTCGGCGTCGGCCCCGGGCAGGCCGCGGCCGGCCAGGGAGCCAGGGCGCTGCGCCCCGGCGTGGCCGGCACCGCCGTCGGCTGGGGCAAGGGCAACAACGGGCAGCTCGGCGACGGCACCACCATCGCCTTCCGCACCACGCCCGACCGCGCCTGCGGGAGCGCCCCCTGCACCGGGCCGCTGCAGAACGTGATCTCGATCTCGAGCGGCGGCCTCCACACGCTCGCGCTGCGCGCCGACGGCACCGTGGTCGGCTGGGGCCTCAACGCCTCCGGCCAGCTCGGCAACGGCACCTACACCGACCAGGCCACCCCGACACCGGTCTGCGCCCCGGGCCAGAGTGCCCCCTGCTCGGCGTTCCTCAGCGACGTGGTCGCCGTCTCCGCCGGCTACTCGTACAGTCTGGCGCTGCGCGCCGACGGTACCGTCCTCGCCTGGGGCTCCAACACCGAGGGTCAGCTCGGCGACGGCACCACCAGCGGGCGCAACACACCGGTCACGACCTGCCAGTACACCTGTGACTCCCCGCTGGCGAACGTGGTCGCCGTCTCCGCCGGCGGCGGCAGCCTCGCCCTGCTCTCCAGCGGCCTCGTCTTCTCCTGGGGAGCCAACGAACGCGGCGAGCTCGGCAACGGCACCACCGCCAACTCCCTCACCGCCAACCCGGTCTGCGGCGACCAGACCTGCACCTCCTCGCTGGCCGGCATCACCGCCATCACGGCCGGCGGCGGCCGCAGCATGGCGCTGCGCTCCGACAGCCACGTCGTCGCCTGGGGCCTCAACGCCGAGGGCGAGCTCGGCGACGGCACCACCACCGACCGGCTCGCGCCCGTCCTGGTCTGCGCGGTCGGCGAGAGCGCGCCCTGCACCCAGGGCCTGAGCGGCGTCGCCGCCCTGGGCACCGGCACCCTCAGCGCCGCGGTGACCACCACCGGAGCCGTCCGCACCTGGGGGGACAACTTCATCGGCGAGCTCGGCGACGGCACCACCACCAACCGGCTGACGCCCGTGGCCGTCTGCGCCGTCGGCGAGAGCGCGCCCTGCGCCCAGGGCCTGACGGGCGTCACCGCCGTCACCTCCGGCACCGGTCACGGCGTGGCGCTGCGCTCCGACGGCAGCGTGGTCGGCTGGGGCTGGAACACCAGCGGCCAGGTGGGCGACGGCACCACCACCCAGCGGAACTCGCCCGTGCGGGTCTGCGCCGCCGGCCAGAGCGCGCCCTGCGGCCGCTTCCTCGAAGGCGTGACCGCCATCGGCGGCGGCACCGAGTTCACCACGGCCGTGGTGCGGCCCCAGGCCGACCTCGCGGTATCGATCACCGCCTCACCCGAGCCGGTCGTGAACGCCGCCAACCTCACGTACACCGTCGCCGTGCGCAACAGCGGCCCGACGAGCGCGGAGGGGGTCGCCGTCAGCGACACGGTGCCCGCGAACGGACGGTTCGTCAGCGCCACTGTCAGCAAGGGTAGTTGCGTCACCCCGCCGGTCGGCTCCACCGACAGCGTGAAGTGCACCGTCGGCCTGCTCGACTCCGGCGCCACGGCCACGGTCACCCTGGTGGTCAGGCCGGTCACCACCGGTGGGGGCAGCATCACCGACACCGCGCGGGCCACCGCCACCACGCCCGACCCGGACCTCGACAACAACACCGCGACCATCACGACGCCGCTGCGCTGACGCGGCGCCGCCGCGCGGCAGACACCTCTGCCGCGCGGCGTGCCTCCCGCGATTCAGAGCCTCGGCGGGCAGCTCAGGTCGATGTGGGTGAAGAAGACGCCCAGGCTGTAGCCGTCCTTGACGGTGTCGAAGGTGACGGTGATGGTGTCGTCACCCACGTGCAGGAGGTTCGAGATGTCCCAAGTGTCCGAGTCGTAGCCGAAGTTGTTCCGGTTGTACGGGTTCCGCTTGAACCGGTCGATCGGGTCCAGCTCCTCGATGGTGGAGTTGAACGCGTCGTCGGCCTGGTGGTTGACGTCGGTGAAGTGCGTCATCGGGCTGGTGTTGGTCCGGACCGCCACGGTGTCGCCGGTCCACTTCAGGTCGCCGTCGTAGACCACGTACCCGAGCTTGCCGCGCACGTCCGTGTCGGCGGTGACCGGGGTCTTGAGGTCGGTCAGCTCGATCGTGCGGGGCGGTCCGTCGGGCAGCTCGACCTGGAAGCCGTCCCAGAGGCGGATGTTGCGGTACGGCAGGCAGGGGTTCTCGTACGCGACCACGATCGTCCAGCCGCCCCAGCTGTGGGGCTGCACCACGGAGTCCATGTTGGCCACCGTGTAGGTGCCGTTGCCGTGCGCCTTCACCAGCTCGGTGACGTCGGCGGAGGCCTGGTAGCTGCTCTCGTCGGTGGTGGTGATGTACCCGATGGTGGGCTGGTCGTTGGCGACGTTCCGGTACTTCGTCTCGCCCGGCACCTTGAGGTAGACCTCGTCGATCCGGCTCTCCGGCAGGACGTTGGTGCCGATGCCCCGTGTCCCGCCCCAGTAGAGGCGGGCGTACTTCACCTCGGAGCCGTCCAGCAGGTGGAGGTCGGCGGAGCTGGCGGAGTAGATCGGGTCACCGCCCGGGCCGACGCCGTTCGGGTCGATGTTGATGTACTTCATGTAGAAGTTGTTGTTGATCGGGAGGCGGCCGTCACCCTTGCGGGCGTCCACGCAGGTCGCCTGGTTGGCGTCGAGCGGCGGCACCTTGGCCTCGTCACAGGTCATCAGGCTGTTGCTGATCCGGGTGATCGAGCCGTGCATGTCGTGCTCGTACCGGGTGGTGAACGGCAGCTGGTTCTCACCCAGCGTGGTGGCGTGGGGCCCGGCGGTCTGTGCGGTGGCCGGCCCGGGGCCCCTGGCCCCGGCCGTCGGGGCGGCCAGCAGCTGGGCGGCGGTCGCGGCCAGTGCGGCACCGACGACACCGAGGCGGCGGGCGAGGCGCCGCCCACGGGTGCTGCGACGTGCGGTGGAGAACATGGGAACCTCTCGATCGACGGGACGGACGCCGCTGGCGACGGCGTCCGGGAGGGGTCGTGATCATCCGATCACAACCCTCCGCGTCCCTCTCCTCGCGTTGAGCCACCGGAGGCGGGCAATGGCCCGCTCGGCCGCTTCCCCTTGTACTCCCGTTCACCTGGCCGTTCCCGGTGCGGTGCAGACGCCCAGGACACTGCTCCGACACGGCGAACACCGGGAGATTGAATGACCAGAAGGTTGTACGCGGCCGCAACGCTCGCCCTCGCGATGAGCACGGTGCCCACCACCGCCGCGGAGGCCGCCGGCCACGGCCACACGCACGGCGCCCGCGCTCCGTTCACACTCGCGGTGTACGGCGACGCGCCCTACGGCACCTCGCCGACCGACACCGCCGAGTTCCAGGCGACGCCGGCGTTCATCGCCCACGTCAACGCCGACCCGGACGTCAGCACCGTGATCCACGTGGGTGACATCCACTCCGGCAAGCAGTACTGCACCGCCGCGTACGACCGGTCGATCGCCGCGCTGTGGAAGACCTTCGCCGACCCGCTGGTCTACACCCCCGGTGACAACGAGTGGGCCGACTGCCACAAGCCCGGCGAGGGCGGCGGCAAGTACGACCCGGCCACGGGGCAGGTCGACCCGGTGCTCGACCCGGCCACCGGACAGCCCGTCGACTACGCCTCCGGCAACCCGGTCGCGAACCTGGACCTCGTGCGCCGCACCTTCTTCCCGGCCCCCGGCCGCACCCTCGGCAGCGGGACGCTGCGCGTGCTGTCGCAGGCCCAGCTGCCGAACCGGGCCCACCCGGAGGACGCCGAGTACGTGGAGAACGTGCTCTGGGTCAAGAACGGCACCCTGTTCGTGACCATCAACGTGCCCGGTGGCTCCAACAACGACGCCGACCCCTGGTACGGCGCACCCACCGCCTCCCAGGCCCAGCTCGACGAGGCCGCCCGGCGCACCGCCGCCGACCTGCGCTGGCTGGACACCGCCTTCGCCTTCGCCCGCACCGGCGGCATCTCCAGCGTCGTGGTCAGCACCCAGGCCGACATGTGGGACGTGGACGGCAAGACCGCCGCACACCTGGCGGGCTACGAGCCGATCGTCGCGAGCCTGGCCTCGCACACCACCGCCTTCGGCAAGCCGGTGCTCCTGCTGGTCGGCGACTCCCACGTCTACCGCTCGGACAACCCCCTGACCCAGGGCGCACCCTGCACGGGTGACGAAGGCGTCTGCGCCCACGACGCCTGGACCAGCCACCCGGCCTACGACGTCCCGAACTTCCACCGCATCGTCGTCCACGGCAGCACCGTCCCCCTGGAGTGGCTCAAGCTGACCGCGACCCCGGGCGCACACCACCCGACCACCGACACCTCCTTCGGACCGTTCACCTGGACCCGCATCACCCGCAGCTGACCGAACCGGGCGGCCGGGGCCGGACAGCGCCCCGACCGCCCGGCTTCGACCGAGTGAATGATTTTCACATCCCATGCCGTCAGTACACGGCGCAGCGGCCCCCGTTCGCGGGGGCAGTGCCTCATGATGCGCCGTGAGCGCCCGGGAATCGGGCCTTCTCCGACTGCAGAAACGGCTGGGTGAATGAGATCAGGAATCCGTGGTCGGCTTCGAGCCTGGGCCACCATCGGCGCCACGCTCGTGGTCGTGGCCGGTACGGCCGCCGCCGCACCGCAGCAGAGTGCTGACAGCAGCCTCTCGCCCGACATCACAGCGATCATGAACAAGCCCGCGTACAAGCACGCGCAGTGGGGCCTGCTGGAGGTCGACCCCGAGAACGGGCGGGTCGTCCACTCCATGAACGCGGACCAGATGTTCATGCCGGGCTCGACCGTCAAGCTGATCACCATCTCCGGTGCCTGGCACGCCCTGGGCCCGGACCACCGCTTCACCACGCCGGTGCACGCGATCGGCCGGCTCAACGGATCGACCCTCACCGGGAACCTGGCGCTGGTCGCCCAGGGCGACCTCACCATGGGCGGCCGGACCAAGCCGGACGGCTCGGTCGACTTCACCCCCATCGACCACACCTATGCCGACGACCTCCCGGGCGCCACCCTCACACCGGAGGACCCGCTGGCCGGCCTGGACCAGATCGCCCAGCAGGTCCGTGACTCGGGCATCACCGCGGTCGACGGCGATGTCGTCATCGACCCGCGGCTGTTCACGCCCCCGCCGATGATCACCCCCCAGCCGACGCCGCTCATCATCAACGACAACCTCATCGACCTGTTGAGCACGCCGACCGCCCCGGGGCAGCCCGCCCAGCTGAGCTGGCGCCCGCAGATCGCGCCGTACCAGGTCACCTCGACCGTCCAGACGGTGGCGGCCGGCGGCACCACCGACATCCAGGTCTCCACCTCGCCCGACGGCACCAACATCACGCTCTCCGGCACGATCGCCGCCGACTCCCAGCCGGCCCTGAAGGTCTCCCAGGTCCAGGATCCCAACGCGTTCGGGCGCACCGCCCTGATCGAGGCCCTCGGCCGTGCCGGGGTCACCGTCACCGCCCCGCCGACCGGGCCCAACCCGGAGGGCGCGCTGCCCGCCTCGTACGCCGGCGATCCCCAGGTGGCCGCCTTCGTCTCCCCGCCCTACCGCGACTACGCCAAGCTGATCCTGAACGTCAGCCACAACCTCGGCGCCAACCTGGCCCTGTGCAACATCGCCGCGGCCAACGGCAGCAAGAGCTGCTTCGACGGCTTCCCCGTCATCCACGACTTCCTGCTCCACACGGCGAACGTCGACCCGACCCAGTTCCAGCTGGCGGACGGCCGCGGTGACGTCCCGGTCGACCGCGTCACGCCCACCGGGCTCAACCAGCTGCTCGCGTACTGGCTGCGCACCCCCGACGCGGACGCCTTCCGCACCTCGCTGCCGATCCTCGGCGTGTCGGGCACCGGCGCCCTCTTCTGCACCACCAACTGCCCCGCCAAGGGCAAGGTCTTCGCCAAGCCCGGCACCATCATCGGCTTCGACCTGCTCAACCAGCAGCTCGCCATCAACGCCCAGACCTACGCGGGCTACCTGGAGGCGGACGACGGCCACCTCTACACCTTCTTCGTCGGCGTCAACGGCGCCGCCGCACCGGACATCCAGGGCTTCTTCGACGTCAACGACGACGTCGACGAGATCTCCGTCATCCTCCAGCAGGAGGCCTGCGCGGAACGCGCCGCGGTTCACGCGCGCCACTAGGCCGTCACAGACCGGCTGACCGACCGACCGGCTGACCGACTGACGGCCGGTCGGTCGCTCGGTCGCTCGGTCGAAAATCGGGTGCGGACCGCTGAGCTGGGCTGATAGACAGGCGATGTGACAGACAGTCTTGAGTATTCCGCCCTGCTGCAGCTGGTCGACGAGCGGTCGGCCGCATTCCGGAGCGCGGTCGCCGCCGCGCCCGGCGTTGACGCGCCAGTGCCGTCCTGCCCCGGGTGGACGGTCTTCGACCTGGTGCAGCACCTGGGCACGGGCCAGCGCTGGTGGGCCGCGATCGTCGCCGCGGGCCCGGCCGAGGCTCCGCCGGCCAAGGAGACCGTGGCGGCGCCGCGCGAGCTCGAGGCGCTGCTGGCCTGGTACGCCGAGTCGAACGAGCTGCTGCTGAGCGCGCTGCGCGAGGCCGGCCCGGAGCGCGAGTGCTGGACGTGGTGGAGCAACGGCGTGTCGCCCGCGAATTCCTGGGGCGTCGCCCGGCGCCGGGTGCACGAGGTGCTGGTGCACACCTACGACGCCCAGCTCGCCGCAGGCGCCGTCCAGCCGATGCCCGCGGACGTCGCGGTCGACGGCGTGGCCGAGTTCCTCGACACCTGCAACTCCACCCCGGCGGCCTGGCCGCACGAGGCCGCCACCATCCACTACCACGCCACCGAGGGCCGCTCCTGGCTCCTCACCCTGGACGACACCGGCGCCTGGCCCGCGCCCCTCACGGACGCCGCCGCGCCCGCCTCCGCCTCGGCCACGGGCACGGCCGAGCAGCTGCTCCTCTTCGTCTGGGGCCGCCTCACGCTGAGCGACCTGAAGTCCGAGGGCGACCCGCAGGTGTTCGAGCAGCTGATCGCCTGGGAGCCCGAGGAGTAGCCTGCCGTCGTCCAGCCCGGCCCCGAGCGCCTCCCGCAGCACTGCCGACATCTCGAAGGCGTCGATCGCCGCCGGCAGGGCTCACCGGGAGGCGCTCCGCGATGTCCGGGGTGTGGCCGGACCAGCGCTCGGCGTGGGCGGCGGCCGGTTCGGCGGCGGCGTAGGGTCGTGGTGTGAGCGGTGGCGATGCCGGTCCGCGGTTGCGGCTGGCCGAGCTGGTCGCCGCGCTGTCGTTGGGCGTCGACCTCGGCTTCGGCCAGCCGATGGAGCACGTGCTGCGACAGTGCCTGATCGCCCTGCGCCTGGCCGAGCGGATCGGTCTGGACGACGAGGACCGGGTCGCCGTCTACTACACGGCACTGTTGGTGAACGTGGGCTGCCACTCGGACGCCCACGAGCAGGCGAAGTGGTTCGGCGACGACATCGCGTTGAAGGCGGGCAAGTACCGGTACGAGCAGCGCAGCCTGGCCGGTGCCGTCGCGGCGGTGCGGCTGATCGGGTCGGGCAACCCGCCGCTGCACCGGTTCCGGGTCGGGCTGGAGTTCGCCCTGGGCGGCTTCCACGAGGTGGACCGGATGATCAGCGGCCACGCCGCCGTGGCCGCCTCACTGGCCGGGCGGCTCGCACTGCCGGACTCCGTCCGGCGCGCGGTGGCCACCTCCTACGAGCAGTGGGACGGACGCGGCTGGCCCGGGGAGCTCAAGGGCGAAGCCGTACCGATCGCGTCGCGTCTGGCGCAGTTGGCCGAGTTCATCGAGGTCGCGCACCGCCTGGGCGGCACCGCGGCCGCCACGGCGCTGGCCGAACGGCGCGCCGGCTCCCAGTTCGATCCCCGGCTGGTGGCCGTGCTGTGCCGGGACGCCGGCACGGTGCTCGGCGAGCTGGACGCGGTGCACACCTGGGAGGCCGTGATCGCCGCCGAACCGGCGCTGGGGGTGTGGCTGGGCGGGGAGCAGTTCGAGCAGGCGCTGCTGGCGGTCGCCGACTTCGTCGACCTGAAGTCGCCCTACACCCTGGGCCATGCGCGGGCCGTGGCCGAGCTGGTCGACGCGGCCGCCGCCGGCCTCGGCCTGGCCGAGGACCAGCGGACCCAACTGCGCCGGGCCGCCCTGCTCCACGGCCTGGGACGCCTGGGTGTGTCGAACGCGATCTGGGACAAGCCCGGGCCGCTCGGCGCGGGCGAACGGGAACGGGTGCGCCTGCAGCCCTACCTGACGGAGCGCATGCTCTGCCAGTCGCCGACGCTGGCTCCGCTCGGGGCGATCGCCGTGCAACACCGGGAGCGGCTGGACGGCTCCGGCTACCCGCGCGGACTCACGGCGCCCGCCATCTCCCGGCGGGCCCGGATCCTCGGCACGGCGGACGCCTACCGGTCCATGATCGAGCCGCGGCCGCACCGCGACGCCCTGACCGCACCGCAGGCCGCCGCCGAGCTGCGCGCCGAGGCCGTGGCCGGCCGGCTCGACGCGGAGGCCGTCACGGCGGTGCTCGCCGCAGCGGGCCATCGCGTCCCCCGGCGGACCGCCGGCCCCGCCGGTCTGACCGGCCGCGAGATCGACGTGCTGCGGCTGCTGGCCCGCGGCCTGTCCAACAAGGAGATCGCGAGCCGGCTGGTCATCTCCCCGAAGACGGCCCGCAACCACGTCGAGCACATCTACGCCAAGATCGACACCTCCAGCCGGGCCGGCGCCTGCCTCTTCGCCCTGGAGCACGGCCTGCTGCCGCAGACCGAGGCGGCCACCGCCTGAGGCCACCGCCGAAGATGGGGCAACCGCCCCATGCGGTGCCCGCCCCCGGGTCCGTAGCGTCGAAGGCGTACCGGGCGCATGAGCCCGGGGCCGAGGAATCGAGGCAGCCATGAGCATCCACACGGCGTTCTTCGCCCTGACCTACGACCGTGCCATGGCCCGGGCCGAGGAGGCGGGGCTGCACGAGCTGCGGCGCCGGCTGGTCGCCCGGGCGACCGGGGACGTCCTGGAGATCGGTGCCGGGACGGGCGCCAACCTCGAGCTGTACGGCCCCGACGTGGTCTCCCTGACCGTCACCGAGCCCGAGGCCGCGATGCTCCGCCGACTCGAACGGCACGTCCGGGAGCGCGCACCGCGGACCACCGTGCTCCGCGCCCCGGCCGAGGACCTCCCCTTCGAGGACGACAGCTTCGACACGGTCGTCTCCACCCTGGTCCTGTGCGGCGTCGCCGACCAGCAGCGCGCCCTGCGCCAGATCGGCCGAGTACTGCGTCCTGGCGGGCAACTGCTCTTCCTCGAACACGTACGCTCCCGCGACCCGCGGCTCGCCCGCACCCAGGACCGCTTCAACTGGCTCAACCGCCTGATGGTCTGCTGCGAGTGCAACCGACCGACCCTCGACTCGATCGAGGCGGCCGGCTTCGCGGTCGAATCCGTCGAGCACGGCGAACTGCCCAAGGCACCTCCGTTCGTCCGCCCCCTGATCCACGGCTCCGCACGGCAGCCGCAGAAGGCCAACGCCCCAGTCCCGCACCTGCACGGAACCACCAGGACCTGAACCCGTGAGGCGCCCTGACGTCTGCCGAGACTCTGCGTGTTGTACGCGGTGAACCTTCGGGCCTCGGGTGATGATCAGCGAGTCAGTACGAGCGAAGGGGCCGCCGGGATGCGCACAGGGCTGCGGCGCGGGGCGGTCTCGGCCGCCCTGCTGACTCTGCTCGCTGCCGTGCCCGCGTGCGTGTCGGGGCGCGGGGCGGTGGCGACCTTCGCCGAAGGGATGCCCAGTGCCGCGGCGGTGTCGCCCGGAGCCCGTGCGGCCGTCGTACCGCAGGCCGGCGACTGGACCACGTACCAGCACGATGCCGCCCGCAGCGGTTTCGCACCCTCGGCGACGCCACCCGGGCGGCCGAAGCGCCTGTGGTCGGCGGCGCTGGACGGCGCCGTCTACGGCCAGCCGCTGGTGGTCGGGAGCAGGGTGCTCGCGGCCACGGAGAACAACACCCTCTATGCTCTCGACGCCTCCACCGGCACGGTGCTGTGGAGCCGTCATGTCGGAGAGCCGGCCCGGGGCGCCGACCTGCCGTGCGGCAACATCGATCCCCTGGGCATCACGGGGACGCCGGTCTACGACCCGTCGACCGGGATCCTCCTCGCGGTCGCCGAGCTGTCCCAGGGGCGCCACCAACTTGTCGGGCTCGACGCGGCCACGGGCGAGCCACTGGTCAGCAGGGAGGTCGAGCCGCCCAAGGGGCAGCGGCTGGCGCACCAGCAGCGGGGCGCGCTGGCGCTGTGGAACGGCCGCGTGCAGATCACCTACGGCGGGCTGTTCGGCGACTGCTCGCAGTACGTCGGCGCGGTCCTCTCGGTGCCGGTCACCGGGACGGGCCCGACTCTGGAGTACACGGTGCCGACCTCGCGGGAGGGCGGCATCTGGGCCCCCGGCGGTCCCGTGGTGGACGGCGACCGGCTGCTGGTGGCGGTGGGCAACGGCGCCTCCACCGACGGGCCGGCCAACTACGACGGGTCGGACTCGGTGCTTGCGCTCTCCGGCGATCTGCACCGTGCGGACTTCTTCGCTCCGGCCGACTGGGCCGACGACAATGCGAACGACCTCGACCTGGGCTCGCTCTCCCCGGCTCTGGTAGGCCGTCATGTCTTCATCGCCGGCAAACACGGCATCGCCTACACCTTGGCCGCGGACCGTCTCGGGGGAATCGGCGGGCAGTTGGCCCAGGCGAAGGCCTGCGCCGCATACGGTGCAGCGGCGGTCGACCGTGACACGGTCTACCTCCCGTGCGATGACGGCATCGCCCAGTTCTCGGTGGCCGTGGACGGGGCCATCCGTCCTGGCTGGCGGGTGCCTCTCCACGGCGCCGGATCGCCGGTGGTCGGCGGGGGAGCGGTCTGGGTGGTCGACTACGGCCGCGGGCAGTTGTACGTGCTCGACCCGGCCGACGGCCGGGTCCGCGACCAGGTTGCCGTCGGACCGGTACCGCACTTCGCCTCACCGGTGCTGTCGGGCGAGCGGGTGTTCCTCGGCACGATGCACGGAGTCACCGCCTTTAGCAACGGATGAGGCAGCACCTGTCAACAGAGGTCGGCCAAGGCAGCTCGCTGGTGCGAGCGGGCCGAGCGGCACCGATGGCCAGGAGCACGGTCCTGGCCGGGGGCGACTCCGGGAGTCAGCTCCCAGGCGCGGTTTCGTCCTGGGCACGGACGAACTCCCCTGCCTCCGAATGGTCTTCTTGATCGAGGCCGGGAATCACCGGCGCCATTCATCGGAGGGGCCCTTTCATGTACGAGCACGCACCGCACAGCCGTTTCCCGCTCTCCTGCCGGGGCAGCCGACACCGGGCGGCGGCGGTCGTGGCCGCCGTGGCTGCCGGGGTCGTGGCGGTCGGGGCGCTGGCGCCGACCGCGGCGTTCGCCGGCGGCAGGCCGGGTAGTGTCCAGTCGAGCCTGAACGCGCTGGTGAAGGACGACGGCCTGCCTGCCGCGCTGGCGTCGGTCAAGGGCCGTGACGGCCGCACCCGCAGCTACACCGCCGGCGTCGGGGATCTCGCCACCAGGGCGAAGGTCCCCGTGGACGGGCAGGTGCGGATCGGCAGCAACACCAAGACCTTCACCGCCGTGGTCGTCCTCCAGCTCGTCGCCGAAGGAAAGGTGGGCCTGGACTCTCCCGTCGAGACCTACCTCCCCGGCCTGCTGCGCGGCGACGGCATCGACGGCCGCAACATCACCGTCCGCCAACTGCTCCAGCACACCAGCGGCCTGCCCGAATACGTGGACAAGGGCGCGATCCTCACCAGTCCGAAGCGGTACTACGAACCGCGTGAACTGCTCGACGCGGCCCTCGCCCAGAAGGCTCACTCCGCCCCGGGCACGCGCTGGGAGTACAGCAACACCAACTACCTGCTGGCGGGCCTGATCATCCAGAAGGTCACCGGGCGCCCACTCGGCGAGGAGGTCAACCGGCGCATCGTCGAGCGCATCGGCCTGCGCCACACCTACTTCCCCACCCCGGGGGACATGACCGTCCACGAGGCCCACCCCGAGGGCTACAACCGGGAGGCCGACGGCTCGTTCCGCGACTACACCGAGCTGGACCCGTCCTGGGGTTGGGCGGCGGGCGCCGTCGTCTCCACCAACACCGACCTCATCCGCTTCTACACGGCACTGCTCGGCGGTCGCCTTCTCCCGGCGGCCCAGCTCGCCCAGATGCGCACCACCGTCCCTGCGGACGAGGTGGGGCCGGGCGTCCGCTACGGGCTGGGCCTGATGAGCTCGCCACTGTCGTGCGGTGGCATGTACTGGGGCCACGGCGGGACCATTCCGGGCTACTACACCGCCGGGGGCGCCACCGATGACGGCCGTGCCGTCAACATCGCGGTGACCGCGATCCCGGGTGACGCCGCCGGGAAGCGCGTGGACGCCACGGTGGACTCCGCCCTGTGCCGCTGATCCCTTCCGATCCGGCCTGAGCATCCGTACCGGTACCACCAGCGGGTTCCGCGCGCGCCTGCGTGCGGAACCCGCTCGACCTGCCAATTCCACCATCCAGCAGAGGAGTTACCCCGTGAACGAGCACGTACAGCACAACCGGTCCCAGCGGCGCCACCGGGACCGGCGCGGATTGGCGGTGGCCGTGGCCGCCGTGGCTGCCGGGGTCGTGGCGGTCGGGGCGCTGGCGCCGACCGCGGCGTTCGCCGGCGGTAAGCCGGGTAGTGTCCAGTCGAGCCTGAACGCGCTGGTGAAGGACGACGGCCTGCCTGCCGCGCTGGCGTCGGTCAAGGGCCGTGACGGCCGCACCCGCAGCTACACCGCCGGCGTCGGGGATCTCGCCACCGGGGCGAAGGTCCCCGTGGACGGGCAGGTGCGGGTCGGCAGCAACACCAAGACCTTCACCGCCGTGGTCGTCCTCCAGCTCGTCGCCGAAGGAAAGGTGGGCCTGGACTCTCCCGTCGAGACCTACCTCCCCGGCCTGCTGCGCGGCGACGGCATCGACGGCCGCAACATCACCGTCCGCCAACTGCTCCAGCACACCAGCGGCCTGCCCGACTACACGGACGCCCCGGCGCTCTCGGACTCCAGCACGATCCAGCACCGCTACTTCGAACCCCGCGAACTCCTCGACGGCGCCCTCGCCCAGCGGGCCCGCTTCGCCCCGGGCACGCGCTGGGAGTACAGCAACACCAACTACATCGTCGCCGGACTCCTCACCCAGAAGGTCACCGAACGGCCCGTCGGCGAGGAGATCACCAAGCGCGTCATCGACCGCATCGGCCTGCGCCACACCTACTTCCCCGCCCCGGGGGACATGACCGTCCACGAGGCCCACCCCGAGGGTTACAACCGGGAGGCCGACGGCTCGCTCCACGACTACACCGAGATGGACCCCTCGATGGCCTGGGCGGCGGGGGCGATAGTCTCCACCAACGCCGACCTCAACTCGTTCTTCACCGCGCTCCTCGGCGGCCGGCTCCTGCCCGCGGCGCAGCTCGCCGAGATGCGCACCACCGTCCCCGCGGACGAGCTGGGTCCGGGGATCCGATACGGGCTGGGCCTGGAGAGCAAGCCGCTCTCCTGCGGCGGCCTCGCCTGGGGCCACGGCGGGACCGTCCCGGGCTACCGCTCCCGCAACGGGGTCACCGAGGACGGCCGCGCCGCCGCCATCACGGTCACCGCCATCCCGGACGCGGTCGGCGCGAAGCACATGGCGGCCGCCCTGGACGCGGCCCTCTGCCGCTGACCCTCCGGCGGGCACAGGGCGACCCGGTGCGCAGACCAGACCTACCAACGGCAGGCCTGCGCACCGGTCCCCGACCCGCTCGTATGGTCAAGCCTCCGTGCCGCGTCGCGGTGGGACGGTCAGCTGTCACCCCTGGCCTGAAGGTCGTTCAGGGTCTCCCGGAAGCTGCGGATCAGTGCGGCGAGTCCCGTTTCGAAGGCCTGCTCGCGGAAGTCGGGCGGGGCGTGCCGCAGTGGCTCGAGTCCGGGGGGCAGTGTCTCGTCGGTCCACGCCGTGCCGTGCGGGTGTTCGAGGTGCAGTGCGGAGCCGATCAGGAGGTACTCGGTGGACTGGACCACCTGGAGGACGTGATCCTCCGGCCAGCCGGCCTGCCGGAGCAGTGTGAAGGCGTGGGCGTAGGCCTGCAGGGCGGCGAGGGACCGGGTCGGGCGGGAGGCGAGCAGCGGCACCATGTTCGGGTGGCGGGTGAGGGCGGCGCGGTAGGACCGGGCCCAGGCGTCCAGGGCGGCGGTCCAGGGCTGGACGGTCAGGTCGAGATCCATCTCGGCGACGATGAGGTCGCTGATTCCGGCGATGATCTCGTCGCGGCTGGAGACGTAGTTGTAGAGCGAGGGCCCCTTCACGCCCAGTCGGGCCGCGATACGGGTGGTGGAGAGCGCGGCGGCCCCCTCCTCGTCGACCAGCGCGAGAGCGGCCCGCATGATTCCGTCCCGGTCCAGCAGTGGCCGTGAGGGCCTGCCCATCTGATCGTCCTCTCGCCCACTGGTGGATACCCCCCGGGTATTGGCGCTCGCCGGTCACCAGTGTACGTTCGCTCCAAGTAAAACTACAGGTTGTAGTTTTACCGCCGACCATCCCTCCAGCAGAGGCGGAGTCCTCACATGAGCATCACGACAAAGCTCGTTGCCACCACGGCCCTGACGGCCGCGATCACCGCGGGTCTCACCGCCCCCGCGGTAGCTGCCCCCGTCGCCCCAGCGGTCGCGCCGGCGGGCAGTGGCGCCGAGGTGACCGAGCAGCAGTGGCTGGCCGACGTCACCGCCGCGATCGCGCCGGCCCGCGCCTACCTCGAGCAGCGCACGGCCGAGCCGACGGCCGGGGCACCCGCGATCGTCTTCGACATCGACAACACCACCCTCGCGACGCACTTCCACCCGCTCACGATGCCGGGCATCCCGCCGGTCGTGCAGTTGGCGCAGTACGCCCACGCGCACGGGGTGGCGGTCATCTTCGTCAGCGCGCGGGTCGACGTCATCGAGCCGGTCAGCCGCTACAGCCTGCAGAGGGCGGGTTACACCGTGGACGAGCTGCACGGACGTGACCTGTGCGACCTCTTCAAGTCGGTGCAGCAGTACAAGACGGACGAGCGGATCAAGGTCGAGAACGAGGGCTACACGATCATCGCCAGCGTCGGCAACAACTGGACGGACCTGGACGGCGGCCACGCCGAGCGGACCTTCAAGCTGCCGGACTACAACGGCCTGCTCTCCTGACCTGTTCGACCTCGTCGCGCCTCATGACACGGCCGTAGCTGATGTGAGCTTGCCCCGAGTTTCATGGAGTCCGTGATTGTGTGTTCAGGCGGCCTGCGAGATGGCTTCCTGACTTCGCCAGTAGTCGCGTTCGTACTCGGCCGGCGGAACGTAGTCGAGGGCGGAGTGAAGCCGTTCCTCGTTGCCGGCTTTACCGACCGCAGGAGCCGGGATACCCGCTCTGAACTGCGACGACTCGTAGACTACATGTCCGCGACGTAGTGCTGCTGCTGTTGGGTGTCGCTCGTTGGAGTGGTTCTCGGTCCGCCTGTCCGTCCGGCATGCGGCGTTCGGGTCTTTCGCTGTGACGGTCTTTGAGACAGACTGTCGGCCGTGATCATCCTGAGCTTCGTGTTCCCCCTTGTTTGCTGGGCGTTGGCGGCCCGAACGTTCAGGGTGGGCTGGATCATCGGGACCGTGCTCGGGCTCTGCGTGATGGCCGAGATCGCGCTGGCAGAGGAGTGGATCCTCGCCGGCGCGAAGGTCACGCTGCTGCTGGTGTTCGCATTGGCGACCGTGGCGGTCCTCATCGCGGGCATCGTTGTCGAGGGGCGTCGCGTCGGGGTGCGCAAGCTGAGATCGTCCGGGGTTCGGAGTGTCCTCGGCCTGATCCTCTCGGCTCTCTACTGCGTCATCGGCCTCGGCTACATCCTGCTGATGGCCTTCCTACTTGTGGTCAATGGGCCGTTGGCCTCAACTCCTTCCAGTGCGGAGGTACTGCCCCTGCCCGCCGGGCTGGCTGTCGCGGGAAACCGCGAGGGCTGCGGCTCCGGTTCGCAGACGATCTGCTCGCGGGACATCCAGGTGCGGAGCACGACAGGACTCCCTGATGACGCGGTGGTCCGACAGCTCCGAGACCACTTGACGCAGACAGGCTGGCAGTTGGCCCCGGATACGGACGGCAGTTGGAACGGCTGCCGCGCCGAAGGCTGGCTGCTTGACCGGCAGCAGGTGTGCGTCGCTGTCCAGGATGGTCAGCGCGGGGTGTTCGTGCTCGTGGAGACCACCGATTCCTGGTAGCCGCCGTCGGTGTCTATGTGGCGTTCGCCCCTGGGCCTGCGATCTGGGCTTCGAGGTCGGCGACGCGGCGGTCCTGGAAGCGGAGGTTGGAGCGGGCGGCCTTGAGGCGCTCGTCGAGAGTGCGGTTGTCGGCGGTGAGCTGGCGGACCCGTTGCTTGAGCGTGGTGTTCTCGGTGGTGATCCGCTGGATGGCTTCCTCAGTCCACTCCGCCTGCAAATCCCGGATCTGGCCTAGGAGTTCACCGACACGGGTTCGCTGGGCGAGGATCTCGCCGTGGGCTGCCTTGAGGGCGTTCTCGGCGTTCAGGGCGCGTTCGCGCCAGGTTGCCTCGCGTTCGGTGTCCTGGTCGGCGAGGATCTGGGTCCTGCGTTCGCCGGCGTCGGCCATGGCCGTGGCGACCGCGGCTCTGGCCTCGGCGTTGTCGTAGAGGAAGGTGCGTGAGACGTCGGCATGACGGGCGACGGCTGCGACGCTGACCTGGGCCTTCTCTCTCCGCAACCGACGGATGGCTTCGTGGACCCGCTGGAGGGCGGTGTCGGTCTTGCGGCGGCGGGAGGCCAGCGCGGCTGCGGTGCGGGGTTCGGGGATGGTCCTCATGCAGCATCCAGTTCGGTGTCGGCATCGTCGTGACCGGCCTCCGCGAGGTCTGCGGCGCGGAAGGCGGTGGACCACACGCGGTGGAAGTAGTCCTGGGGCTTTCGCAGGTCCAGGGCGAGGGCGTCGTCGAGGAGGCCGAGGCCGGCCAGGGCCTTCTCCAGGCCGTCGATGGCGCGGGCGGTGGGCTCGAAGTAGCGGTGAAGGTAGTCGGCGGTGGCGTCGTCGGGGGCGCCTTCGGCCAGAAGCCGCCACTGCTCGCGCTTGCGCCGCCAGTAGAGGAGGTCGGCGCCGGGCAGGACGAACTTGTCGCAGTTGTGGCAGTCCAGGTTCCAGGGGCAGGCGCCGCCGTCGACGACGGGCTGGAAGGTGCAGAACCCGCCCTCCGCGGGGGTGCTGCGGCGGGACATGTCGATCGCGAGGACTTGGGCCTGCTCGCGGGTGAGCGGGGCGGCGGTCTTGGTGAGGAGCTCGCCGGGCTGGGCGGTGCCGGGGCCGGCGACCCAGACCTGCTGGAGGACGTCCTCCAGGTCGGACTGGGTCAGGTGGATGTAGTGCTCGGCCATCCGCTCGGAGACGTGGCCGAGGTAGCGGCGCACGTGGGTCAGGGTCGCCCCTGCCCGCAGCAGGCTGGTGGCCAGTGAGTGGCGGGCCTGGTGAGGGACCCACCGGCCGATGTCGAGCTCGTCGATCCACGGCTTGAAGCCCTTGTGGAACCAGTTGTAGGACAGCGGAGTGCGTCCGTTGCGGTTGCGCTGGTTCGTCGGGAACAGCGCCATCTGGGCCCGCTCCTCGGCGGCGGGCGGCCGGTTGTTCCGGGTCTCGAACAGGGCGAGGGTCTTGCGCTGGCGGTCCTGCAGGAGCTGGTGGACTCGTTCGGGGATCCTCAGGGCCTGATCGTAGTTGCCGACCTTGGTCTGGTCGTGCCAGAGCATGGGCAGCCCGCGGTAGCGGCCGAGGCAGTCGGAGGCCGATCAGTGCGGTGAGGACCTCCAGCCGGTCCCGGCCGGTGCGGGGATCCTGTCGCGGCAGCAGGGATGGGGCGGTCACTTGCCCTCACCCCAGACCGTGCGCAGAGCGGCGTCGAAGGCGGGGTCGTGGATGTCGACGTGTCCGTAGACCTCGTCGACCGTGGCGGCCGAGGCCCAGCCGCCAGCGTCCCGGGCGATCAGCAGGTTGCCGTCGGCGGCGTCGAGGACCGCGGAGGTGAACGAATGCCGGAAGGCATGGGGTTTCACCAGCCCCAGGCCGGCGCGTTTCCCGGCCCGGCCGAGCATCCGGCGGGCGCCGACCGGGGCCCAGGGCTGCCCGGCGTCGGAGCCGTGCAGCTGGACCAGGAGCATGCCGTGCCCGGCGCCGCGCGGGTACTCGGTTGTCATCCAATTCAACCTCCTGACCCGCCGCGTCCACTGCCGAGGCCCGGAGGGCAGCCCCTGGCCCGCCCGGGCCGCCTCCCTGGGGAAGGCGAGCACCCGACACCCCGGCCCAGCTCGAAGGACCCCGTCATCACCGACGCAGGCACCGGTGGTGACGAGGTCGGGCCCGGCTGTCACCCGGTGCTCTTTCGCCCGTCGTCCTGGCGATGGTCCTTGTTGAGCTCGATGGTCTCGCTCCACCGCTGGCCGGAGCCAGGTACTGCTCCGCGTTTCCTCACAGGGGTCGGAGCGGTTGGACGCCGTGGTCTCCACAAGGTAGACCTTCGCTCCCATGCTGCTCTGCGGGGCGGGGGCAGTGTCGGCGGCCCGGGTTGAGGCCGGCCAGCCGATTTCTAGAAATCGAGTCGTTTCCTGGTCCCCTCCGGCCGACCTCTCCAGTGCGAACGGCGTGACCTCCGCCGTGTGGTGTGCGGTGCAGTGATGGCGGCTGAAGGCCACGAGTCTGCGCCGAGAGGAGATGACTGTGACCGAGGAGCCTCACCAGGTCGCTTCATCTTCCGTCAGCGTTAGAGGAGTTGGCCGAGATCGAAGACGGCGGTGACGGGGGCGTGGTCGGACCAGCGTTCGGCGTGGGTGGCGGCGCGCTCGACGTAGGCGGTGGTGGCCTTGGCGGCGAGGGCGGGAGTGGCGACCTGGAGGTCAATCCTCCAGCCGGAGTCGTTGTCGAAGGCGCGGCCGCGGTAGGACCACCAGGAGTAGGGGCCGGCCTGGCCGGGGTGGAGGTGGCGGACGATGTCGACGTAGCCGGCCTGGTCGTAGACCTGGGTGAGCCAGGCGCGCTCCTCGGGGAGGAAGCCGGCGGACTTCTGGTTGGCCTTCCAGTTCTTGAGGTCGGCCTCCTGGTGGGCGATGTTCCAGTCACCGCAGACGACGACCTCGCGGCCCTGGGCGGCCGCGCTCGCGCGCAGCTGCGTGAGGTGGACGAGGAATTCCGCCATGAAGCGTTCCTTCTCGTCCTGGCGCTCGGTGCCGACCTCGCCGGAGGGGAGGTAGAGGCTGGCGGCGGTGATGCCCGGGAGGTCGATTTCCGCATACCTGCCCGAATTGTCGAATTCGGCCGAGTTGAAACCGATCTGCGTCCGGGAGGGCTGGGCGCGGGAGAGGATGGCGACCCCGGCGCGGCCCTTCGCGGCGGCGGGGGCCCAGACGGCGTGCCAGCCGGCGAGCTCGCGCAGCTCGGCAGGCAGCTGGGCGTACTCCGAGCGGACCTCCTGCAGGCAGACGACGTCCGCCTCGGTGGCGGCCAGCCACTCCAGGAAGCCCTTCTTGGCCGCAGCCCGGATGCCGTTCACATTCACAGTCGTCACGATCACCGGGGAAGCCTAGCCGCCCAGGCCGCGCGGGTGCGACCGGCCGCGCCCACTACCTGAACGCCTCATGAGAGCCGTCCGTCGGCGATCGATCCTCCGTCATTGGTCTTGACCATCTCCGGCGGCACCCCCTAGTGTCCGTTACTGCAAAGACCTTTAATAAAGAAGGACGGATAAAGCCCGCCCCTCCCACCTGCCGCAAGACCGGGCACGGGGCCGGCCCACCGTCCTTCAAGGGCGGAGGACCCGGTGGGACAGGGACAGCTGACGGCGGTGCCGCCGACGACCACGAGCACGCAGCCGACCGTTCAGGAGCCGAAGTACTGGCACCTGCGCACGGTGCTCGTCGCCACCATCGACCGGGAGTTCTCCACCGGCCAGGTGCTGCCCAACGAGCGCGAGCTGGCCGCCCGCTTCGGTGTCGCCCGTGCGACGCTGCGGCAGGCGCTGGACCAGCTGGAGCTGGAGGGCCGCCTGGTGCGGCGCCGTGGCATCGGCACCCTGATCGCCGCCCCCCGGGTCGGCATGCCGCTCGGCCGACGTGACGAGGGCTGGCCCGGCGGTTCGCGCGGCCAGGCACAGTCCCAGGCCTGGCGCAGCGTCGACTGCGTGAGCGCCCCGGCTCCCGCGCAGCTCGCGCAGTCGCTGGGCATCCCCGAGGGCGAGACGGTGCACACCGTGCGGCGGCTTCGGCTGGTGCAGGGGCAGATCATGGCCGTCGAGTCGCTGCACGTGCCCGACTCCGCGGTGCCGCACCTGCCGGCCGTCCCGCAGCTGATCGGCGGCGCGACCGAGACCGACCGCTCGCGTTCGGTGCTGCGGCAGCTGGAGCGGCTGGGTGTGGACGGCGAGTCCCGCGCGGTCGAGCTGGGCGTGGCCGAGGCCGAGGAGGCCGGCCTGCTCGAGCGCCCGCCGGGCACGCCGGTGCTGGTGGTCACCACCCAGTACGCCGCCGCCGGCCGCCTGGTCGCCCTGGCCGTCTCCACCTACCGGGCCGACACCTGCAAGCTCACCTTCGGCGAGACCGGCCTGGTGGAGGTCACCCCGGTCGGCGCCGCCAGGACGGCATAGGTTCAGTCGCACCGCTCAGGGGCGCGGGGAACCGCGCGAAGACGGAAGATGACGGCCTGCCGCCTCCCGCCTTCGCGCAGCTCCCCGCGCCCCTGAGTGCTTGCTCTCAGTTCCCGACCGAGAAGAGCTGTTCCTCGACGTGGTCGAGAGCGACCCGCAGGGCGCCCATCGCCACGACCTCCTCGCCGAGCGCGGCGAGCGCGACCTCGGGCGCCCGCAGACAGTACTGCGCCAGCTGCTCCCGCAGCGGCTCCAGGACGCCTTCGAGCCCCGCCGCCCAGCCGCCGACCACCACCAGCTCGGGATCGAGCGCGAGCACCAGGGCGGCCACGTCGTGGACGAGCCGCCGGAGGAAGCGGTCGGTGGCGCCCTGGGCGACGGCGTCGCCCTCGGCGGCGAGCCGCAGGACACGGGCCACGGCGGCTTCGTCCAGCGGGTCGAGGGGCTTGCCGGTGGTGGAGAGGAGCCGTTCGGGGGTGGCCTCCTGGCCGAGCAGGTGGAGGGCGCCGATCTCACCGGCCGCGCCGCCGAAGCCCCGGTGCAGCCTGCCGTTGATGAGTGAGCCCGCGCCCGGGCTGAGGCCGGCCATCACGAAGACCACGTCGCCCTTGCCGACGGCCGCGCCCTGCCAGTGCTCGGCGATGGCGGCCAGGTTGGCGTCGTTCTCGATCACCACCGGGCAGCGGAACGAGCGGCGCAGCCGGGCGCCCAGGTCCAGGCCGGTCCAGCCGGGCATCGCGGTGCCGAGCCGTACGGTGCCGTCCCGGTCCACGATGCCGGGCGTGCCGACGGCCACCGCCCAGAGGCTGTCCCGGGAGACACCGGCCTTGCGGAGCACCTCGGCCACGGCGGAGCGGACGCAGCCGAGCCGAGCCTCCGCCTCCAGGGTCTCCTCCACCTGCTTGGCGTCGCTGCCGACGACCTGGCCGGTGAGGTCGGCCAGGACGACGCGGGTCTCGTGCACGCCGATCTCGATGCCGAGGACGTGCCCGGCCTCGGAGCGGAAGCGGAACCAGCGGGCCGGGCGGCCGCGCTGACGGCCGTTCTCCTGGCTCTGCTCGACCTCGGCGACCAGGCCGGCCTCCATCAGCCCCTCGATCACGCCCTCGACCGTCGGCCGGGAGAGCCCGGTGTCGCCGACCAGTTGGGTGAGCGTGAGGGACTGGCCGTCGCGCAGCGCGCGCAGCGTGACCGCCGCGTTGATCCGCCGCAGCAGCGAGGAGTCCCCTCCGGTGAGCCGATCCGCCAAGACGCTGCCCTTCCGCGATCGCGCGACAGCCCTGGCGCGCGGTGCCGACTGCGCGGCCACCTCTCCGTTGCCCCGCGAACGAGCCCACCGGGAAGGTCGCGGCACGGGCTGTGGCGCGCCGGAGGGCGATGAGCCGGATCGTACTCGCGGGCTCCCCGGCTCGCGAGCGTTTCCGCAGCTCAAAACGGTTTCGGTATCGAAACGGTACGCAGTGGTCCGGACCAGGCCGGTGCCTAGTGGGCGTCGCCGAGGGACAGGAGCAGGGTGCGCAGGGTCTCGGCGAGGGCGGTCCGCTGCTCCGGGGGGAGGGCGGCCAGCAGGCGCTGTTCGGTTGCGAGGTGGTCGGGGAGGGCGCGGTCGATGAGCGCGCGCCCCTCCTCGGTGAGAGCGACGTGGACCACCCGGCCGTCGGTCGGGCTGGGGGTGCGGGAGACCAGCCCGGCGGCCTGCAGCCGGTCGAGCCGCTGGGAGACGGCGCCCGAGGTGACCATCGAGGACTTCATCAGCTGAGCCGGGGTCAGCCGGTGCGGCGGGTCGCTGCGGCGCAGCGTCGCGAGCACGTCGAAGGAGGCGTGGTCGAGGCCGTGCTCGGCGAAGGTGCGGCCGAGTTCGGCGTCGACCAGGCGGGCGAGGCGCTTGAGGCGGCCGATCACGCCCATGGGGGAGACGTCGAGGTCGGGCCGCGCCCGGGCCCACTGGCCGAGGAGGTGGTCCACGTGGTCGATCCGGTCGTCCGTCTGCTCGTCCGTCCGTACTGCCGTCTGCGCTGCCGTCTGCTCTTCCATGCCGACCAGGCTAGCGAATCTCTTAGCGATGAGATACTTTATCTTAGTGCTAAGAAATCGACTCGGGATCATCCTGCTGACCGCCCTCGCCCCTGCCATCTGGGGCACCACCTACCTGGTCACCACCGAACTCCTGCCGCCGGGACGCCCGTTGCTCGCCGGTGTGCTGCGCGCCCTGCCCGCCGGTCTGCTCCTGGTCGCCTTCACCCGGCAGCTGCCCAAGGGCGTCTGGTGGTGGCGCGCGCTCGTGCTCGGCGCGCTCAACATCGGCGGCTTCTTCGCCCTGCTCTTCGTCGCCGCCTACCGGCTGCCCGGGGGAGTGGCCGCCACCATCGGATCCGTCCAGCCGCTGCTGGTCGCCGTCCTCTCCAGCGCACTGCTCGGCCAGCGCCTCACCCTGCGGACCGTCCTCACCGGACTGGCCGGCATCGCCGGGGTCAGCCTGCTGGTACTGCGGGCCGGCGCCCGGCTCGACGGGATCGGTGTGCTCGCCGCCCTCGGCAGTGCGCTGGTGATGGCCACCGGCGTGGTGCTGGGCAAGCGCTGGAGCTCCCCGGCCTCGCTGCTCGCCACCACCGGCTGGCAGCTCGTCGCGGGCGGGCTCCTGCTGCTCCCCGTGATGTGGGCGGTCGAAGGCCCGCCGCCGAGCAGCCTGTCGGCGGCCAACCTGCTCGGCTACGGCTACCTCACGCTGGTGGGCGCCGCCCTCGCGTACGTCCTCTGGTTCCGGGGCCTGAGCCGGCTCGTACCGACCCAGGTGAGCTTCCTCGGCCTGCTCAGCCCGCTGGTCGCCACGCTGGTCGGCTGGCTGGCGCTCGGGCAGGAGCTCACGCCGGCTCAGCTGCTGGGCGGCCTGATCATCCTCGGCTCACTCGCGGCAGCCCAGCTGCGCCGGGGCGGCAAGGCGCCGAGCGAATCCGTGGTGGTGGCCCGCTCGGTGCCCACCAGCGCCTCCACCACTGCCTCCACCGATGTCACCACCGAAGGAGTCTGACCCGATGCACCCCAACCCGATGCACCCCAACCCCCTCCGCCTGACCGTCTTCGGCGCGAGCGGCGCCGTCGGCAGGCGGGTGGTCGCCGAGGCGCTCGACCGGGGCCACGCCGTCACCGCCGTGGTCCGCTCGCCCGAGAGCCTGGCCGCGCTGCCCGCCGGAGTGGCCGGACACCTGGCCGATGCCAGTGACGCCGAGACGGTGGCGAAGCTGACGGACGGCCAGGACGTGGTGATCAGCGCGACCCGCCCGGCTCCGGGGCGCGAGCCGGAGCTGGCCGCCGTCACCCGGGCGATGCTCGCGGCCGTCGTCCGTACCGGTGGCAGGCTGCTGCTCGTCGGCGGGGCGGCGACCCTCCTGGTGGACGGCACCCCGCTGGTGGACACCCCCGGATTCCCGGCGGAGATACGCCCGATCGCCGAGGCCTGCCGGGAGCAGTACGAGATCTGCCTGGCGGCCGTACCGGAGAGCGACTGGACGTACCTGGCCCCGCCCGCCGAACTCTCCCCGGGCACCCGGACCGGCCGCTACCGGCTCGGCCGGGACGAGCTGCTCACCGACGCGGCCGGCCGCTCGGCCGTCTCGATGGAGGACCTCGCGGTGGCACTCCTCGACGAGGCGGAGCACCCCCGGCACCGGCGGGCCCGCTTCACCGTCGGGTACTGAGAGCCGGCCCGTGGCCTCAGAGTTCGGCAATCAGGTCGAGGAACGGCACCCGCCGGTCGAACCGGTCGTGCCGGTACCAGAGGACGCTCACCTCGCCCGCGGCGGAGATCCACAGCACCGGGTCCGGGTGCTCGTCGGCCAGCACCACGCCGTAGCCGCCGAGTTCCGTGGCGAAGCGCTCGACCAGCTCCTCCAGGTACACCGCCGTCTCGTCGTCGATCTCGTCCTCGATCGACTCCAGGCACACCCACCGCAGCACCTGGCTCATCGGCTGCACCGCCAGGACGCCCTCGCGGTCGGCGAGGGGCACCGTGGTGCGGCCGCCGTTGAGCGGGTAGCGGTTGTCGAAGGCCGCCCAGAGCCGGAGGCACTCGGGCGCCGGGCTGCCGTCCGGGAGCACGAGTCCGCCGGCCCGCGGATGGGGTTCGGCGCCGGCGCCGCAGCCCTCCGCCCGCAGCCGCGCCACCGCGGCCTCGATCACCTTCGCACCGGTCATCCGGCCCACTCCCCGTAGACGTGCAGCCGTTCGCTGCTCCGGGTGAAGGTTCGCACGACGGTGGCGGTTGCCGGACACCGGCCCGCCCCGAGGCGTCAACCGGCCGACTCCACGGGCCCTATGCTGCGGACATGCCGAACAGTCTCGAAGCCGCCGGGCTCGCCGCCGATGCCGTGTTCGTCCGGGCGCACACCGAGCTCAAGCCCGTGCCCTCCCTGCCGGAGGTGCGGCTGCACATGGCGGAGGACGCCATCGAGCTCTGGGAGACCACCGAGCGCGAGCGCGGCGAGATCGGACTGCCGCCGCCGTTCTGGGCCTTCGCCTGGGCCGGCGGCGTCGCCGTCGCCCGGTACGTGCTGGACCACCCCGAGGTGGTGGCCGGCCGTACGGTGCTCGACCTCGCGGCCGGCTCCGGCCTGGTCGGGGTGGCGGCCGCGCTGCGCGGGGCGGCGCGGGTGCACGCCGCCGAGATCGACGCCTACGCGGTGGCCGCCGTCGAGATCAACGCGGCGGCCAACGGCGTCGCGGTCTCGGCGGCCGTCGAGGACCTGCTGGACGGGGACGGCGCCCCGGCGGAGGTGGTCCTCGCCGGGGACGTCTTCTACGAGCGCGCGATGGCCGCCCGCTTCCTCCCCTTCCTCGAGCGCGCCCAGGCCCGCGGCGCCCGGGTGATCGTCGGCGACCCCGGCCGGGCCTACCTCCCGCGCGAGCGCTTCACGGCCCTGGCCACCTACACCGTCGAGGTCGTCGCCGACCTCGAGGACGCCAGCTTCAAGCCCACCAATGTGTGGGAACTCAGGGCCCGCTGACGGGGGTTCGAACTTTTTTGAATCGGTGCCGTGGCGACGGCTCCCAACTCCTCCGCACCGGGCCGGGGCACGGGGGCGGCCCCCTCGCCAGGGTGGTCCGAAGGTGCGCTGGCGGGCGCCTCGGGGGAGGCCGGTACGGGGGCGTACGTGACCTCGGCGCAAGGGGTCTGACCTGGTGTTTCTCCTGGATTTGCCTAGGGTGGAGGGATCTGTCGAGGCACCTTCGGGAGGGATGTCATGAGCGACGATCAGCATGGGTACGACGCCAGTCGGATCGTGGTGTTGGAGTGGCCGGAGGCGGTTCGCAGGCGCCCCGGGATGTACATCGGCTCCGTCGGGGAGCGCGGACTGCGGCACATGGTGCTGGAGTCCGCGGAGGAGCTGATGGAGGAGGTGCTGGAAGGCGCCGCCACGGTCGTCGACATCAGCCTGCTGCCCGACGGCGGGGTCCGCGTCCGGAACGACGGGGCAGGAGCGGCGGACCTGGAGGCGGCACTGACGGTGCCGGGCGAGTGGCCCCGGCCCGGCCGACGAGTGCTGGGGCTGGGCCTGGCCGTCGTGAACGCGCTGTCGAGCCGCTTGGTGGCCGAGACCTGGCGTGAAGGATCCCGCTGGGCGCAGGAGTTCGAGCGTGGCGTGGCACTCGGTCCGGCCGTGCGGGCGGGAGCGGCCGAGGGCAGCGGGACGGCCATCACGTTCTGGCCGGACCGGGAGATCTTCGATACGGCGGAACTGTCGTTCGACGCACTGGCCGAGCGGTTCCGGGAGCTGGCCTTCCTGTACCGGGAGCTCGATCTCTCGCTGAGCGACGCGAGCGGCAGGTCGGAGCGGTACCGGGCCCCGGGCGGGCCGGCGGAGTTCGTCGCCTTTCTGGACTCGGACGACGCGGAGGTGATCAGTTTCGGGTGCGAGGACGAGCGCATGGCGGGAGCGGCGGAATGTTCGTTCCGCTGGCGGGACTCCGGTGGGGAGCGGGTCCGCAGCTTCGCCAACGGCATGGCCACGCTCGGCGGCGGTTCGCACGAGGTGGGACTGCGCGCGGGGCTGGCGGCGGCGCTGACCGACTTCGGGCGGGGGCGCGGTCTGCCCGTCGTCGTGGCGGACCAGGTCGGGGCCGGGCTGACGGCGGTGGTGTCGGTACAGCTGGACCGGCCGGAGTTCGAGTGCTGCAGGCGCGACCGGCTGGGGAACGCCGAGGTGGCGGCCGTGGTCGAGCGGGAGGCGCGGTCGCGGCTGGGCAGCTGGCTGGCGGGCCACCCGGCGGAGGCTGATGCCCTGGTCCGGCGCCTGTCGGGGAACGCCTGGTGAATCGGAGGGATCAAACTGACCCCAATCGGACATCAAGCCTTCGATAACCTGGCATCTTCGCGCTTCGGGCAATAATTGAAAGGCGGTCATCGAAAAGTGGTGTAGAATCGTAGGTGTCAGGGCGGCTCAAGGGCCGACACCACAGCGGTGTCGGCGGTCGCCCGGGACCAGGGGGCGAGCATCATGACCTACCAGTTCGACACCGCGCGGGCCACCATCGACGAGCGTCTGCGGGAGGCCGAGCAGTACCGCATCGCCCGCGCGATCCGCCGCAGTAGTCGCACCCGACGCACGATCAAGAGCAGGTTCCAGACCAGCACCAACGCGTGAGCACCACGACGACGGGCCGTCACCGAGATTCCGGTGACGGCCCGTCCGGCGTTTCGGGCGCGGTCAGCTCGCGGCGGGGGCGGCAGCGGTCCGGCGGGCGAGCGCCTCGGAGGCCTTGGCCGTGGCGTAGAGGGAGCCGGCCAGGGTGAGGGCGAGGAGGGCTCCGGCGATGAAGATGCTCCCGGAGGAGACGGCCTTGGCGCTGCCCGCCTCGGTGCGGGCGGATCCGGCGAGGAACGGCATGGCCAGCAGGACGGCGGCGCCGAGGGCGATCTCGACCAGGACCACCTTCGGGAAGTGCCGCAGCGTCAGGTGACGGAGGGAGGCGGCGTCGTCGGCCCGGCGGGCCTGGGCGATGCGGGGCATGAGCCAGAACTGGTTGAAGGCACCGGCTGCGACCAGCCCGAGCACCAGGGCGATCTTGACCAGCAGGGCGAGGCCGTAGCCGGTGGTCCACAGCTGGGAGAGCGCGCCGACGTGCTTCCAGCTGAGCCAGAGGCCGGAGATCAGGACGGCGCCGACGCAGACCAGGGCGACCAGGCTGAAGCGACGCCAGAGCTCCGCCCACAGGAGGCCGTCGCCGTCCGCGAGGCGGCCCCGGCCGGTGGCGAGGGCGGCGAGCAGGGCGAGGCCGCCGAGCCAGACGGTGCCGGAGACGATGTGGGTCTGGTCGAGTGCGAGGTCCAGCCAGCGGTCGAGGCCGTCGGGGGTCGTGGCCGGGACGGCGGCGATGAGCGTGACCGCGAGGCTGAGCGGCAGGGCGGCCAGGGCGATGCGATCGGTGTGCCGGCGGGCGGTGGGGGCGAACAGGCTGATCATCGCGGCCGCGGTGACGACGAGAACGATGCTCTGGACCAGATAGACGGTGCCCTGGGCGATCCAGGCGCCCTTGGCGGCCGGAGCTTGGAGGAAGTCCCAGATCCTGCTCGGGGCGAGGGCTTCGCCGAACGGTGTGCCCTTGCCGGCTCGGGCGACCCGGGCGGCGAGCTGGCAGTAGCCGGCGACCAGCAGCACCACGCCTGCCCAGGCGACGTAGCTCGCCGTGCGTGAGCGCAGGGCCGTCGCGCCGTCGGAGCTGCGGTCGGAGCTGCCGGTGGTGCGGCCGGTGGCGCGGAGTGCGGGGCGGACGGTGGTCGCGTAGGTGACCGTGGCGCCGATCGCGCCGCTGAGGCCGAGAAAGTAGCCGGTTTTGGTGAGCACCCGCCAGGCCTGGGGCGTGGTGTATCCGGCCGTGTTCGCGGCCAGCAGCAGACTGTTCATTAGGTGAGGCTAACCTAAGAATCGCCGACTTCGCCAGGTCGCGTCCGGCGCGGGTCCGGGGCTCGGATGACAGATAGTCACCAAGCGGACATCTGGCCTTCGATGAGATGGCAATCACCCGGCCGGGGTGTGAATTAGAAGGCGGATGCGCGAGAAGCGATGTAGAATCGTAGGCATGAGGGCGGCCCAAGGGCCAACACCGAAGGTGGTGTCGGCGGTCGCCCGTAGCCAGGGGGCGAGAATCATGGGTTACCAGTTCGACACCGCGCGGGCCGCGATCGACGAGCGTCTGCGGGAGGCCGAGCAGTACCGCATCGCGCGGGAGGTCCGCCGCAGCGGCCGCGCCCGGCGCTCGATCAAGCGCCGGTTCCTGACCAGCACCAACGCGTGAGCACCACGACGACGGGCCGTCACCGAGATTCCGGTGACGGCCCGTCCGGCATTTCCGGGGCCTGAGCCCCGTCGACCTGGCCAGGTCTGGCTGACCTGGTCGGCCCGGCTGCGGTTCAGCTCAGCCAGAAGCCGACCACCACGGCGGCCATCAGCACCAGCGCGGTCAGTACCGGCGGCGCCAGCCGGCCCGTCGGCCCGGAGGTGACCGCGACCATCGAGATGATCGGCACCGCGAAGGCCGTCCCCACCGTCAGCACCATCACCATGCCGGGCTGCGCCCCCGCGACCATCAGGCCGAACACCACCGTGGCCATGAGTATCAGCCAGATCGACGCGGTCACCATCAGCCAGGCCGCTCGCGCGGTCCACCGGGCCGCCCGGTCGTCGGCGTAGAAGTTCGCGCGGGTCGTCGTCCAGAACCGCAGCAGAGGTCGGTCGCGCTCGGCAGGGATCAGCATGCCGACAGTCTGGCGCGCCTCGCTCCGCCGCGGCACCCGCCGCCGGTACCGGTGCCCTTTCGGGCGGACGGACCCGTTCGAACGGCACACGGCAGCGGGGTACCTCGCGCAGGGGTCACAGGCCCACGGTCAGCGCGACGTTGTCGAGGGCGAAGTCGGTCTGTCCGGCCGTGGGCAGGGCGGCTTCGGTGGTGAAGGCAAGGGTGAGGGTGCGGCCGGCGTAGGGGGTGAGGTCGAGGTCGTGGTGGACGAAGTGGTCGGTGTCGTCCTGGTTGGTGTGGCTGGCCAGGGTGGCGACCACGCCGCCGCTGGGGTCGAGGAGTTGGACGCGGAGGAAGTCCTCGGCGGGGGTGCCGGCCGGGAGGTCCGAGGAGGGCCAGAGGTCGTAACCGAGGTGGTAGGAGGTGCAGTTGGCCGGGATGGTGACCGTCTGCCGCAGGGTGTCGGGGGTACCGCCGGCAATGCGCCGGTTGTAGTAGGCGGAGTAGTGGCCGGTGGCGGCGGGGTGGGCGGTGTCGAAGGTCCAGGCGCCGGTGGCCGTCCAGGGGCCGGGGGTGCCGGTCTCGAAGCCCGGGTCGGCGAGGAGCTGCGCGGGGTAGCAGCCGCCCGCCGGGGTGATCCGCCAGGTGAAGGAGGCGCCGAGGTCGTGGCCGTGGTAGTCGTAGACGCTGATCGAGGTGGTCCAGGTGCCCCAGCGGGTGGGGGTGCCGGTGATCAGGCCGGTGGCCGGGTCGATCGCCAGGCCGGGCGGGAGGCCGGTGGCGGTGAACTGGAGCGTGTTCGACCAGAGGCTCTTCGCCGAGATCTTCAGCGAGACGGCCGAGCCGACGGCGGTGGTCTGCGCGGGCGGCGAGGTCAGGATGATCGCGCCGTGCCCGCCGAGCCGGTCGGAGAAGGCCAGCGTGGCCCGGGGCGAGCCGAGGCCGGCCGGCCCGCTGTAGCCCTTCTGCGCGGTGCAGAAGTAGGCATTGGCCGGGTCGCAGGTGCCGTTCGTCCCGGTGCCCACCGCCCAGGTCAGCCCCTGGTGGACTGGCAGGTACGGGTACGAGGCCGGCCGGGCGTCGACCGCGGAGGGGCCCGCGTGCACCGCGGCGGCCGCGACGACGGCGGCCGCGACGGCCGTGCCGCCCGCCACCGACCAGCCCTCGGTGCCCTGGTCGCCGTAGCTGTCGTAGACGGCCACCCCGGTCGCCGGGTCGGCGACGGCCGCGAGGTCGTTCGTCATCCGGCCCGCGCAGCCGGTGTCCCGCTGCCAGGCGGGCTTGGGCTCGAGCGTCGAACAGCCCGAACCGGTACCGCCGTTGCTGCCGGTGGCGTCACCCCAGACCTTCTCGTCGAAGGCCCGGGGGGAGGCGGGGTCGGGGTTGCGGGTGAGAGTGGTGCCGCCGACGGCCAGCACGTACGGGGAGGCCGCCGGGTACGAGGTGCCGTAGCCGTTGTCGCCCGCGGCGGCCGTGATCAGCACGCCCGGGTGGTCGTAGTACTTGGCGTCCAGGGCGAGTTGGGAGGCGTCCTCCGGTGTGCCGTACCCGGTGGCGACGTACCGGGCGCCCAGGGCGACGGCGGTGTTGACGGCGGCCCCGAGGTCGTCGCCGCGGTCGGAGTCGGCCTCGACCAGCAGTACGCGGCACTGCTGGCACAGGGCGGCGACCACGTCCAGGCCGGTCGAGGTCTGGCGGGCCCAACTGTCGTCCGGCGCCGGGTAGCTGTCGATGCCGCCGCGCTGGTTCACCTTGGTGAAGCAGCCGCTCGCCTCGGTGCACGCCGCCAGCCCGTACCTGGCGCGGTAGACCGCGAGGTCGGCGGCGGCGTTCGGGTCGTCGTAGGCATCCACCAGGGCGACCAGGTCGCCCGGGCGGCCCGGGTCCGGCGCGAGGCCGTAGGCACTGCGCAGGTCGTCCGGCCCGTAGCCGTCGGACTGGCCGGCGGCGGCCCGGGTCAGCACCCGGCAGGACGCATGGCCGGGCCGGGCCTGCCGGCAGTCCTGGCCGGTGTGCGGGCGGCTCGGCCGGTCGGCCTTCGCCGCCTGGGCGGCGTTCGGCGCGGTGAACAGCACGGCGAGGGCCGTCACCAGGGCCAGCAGCAGCGGCAGCGCCGGCCGCTGCGCGGACATCCCCCCGGCGGCCGGAGCTTGCGTACGGTCGCGCATGATCCCCCCGGATCTCTGGTCGTGTATGGCCTCGGTCAAGGCCAACTCGATTATGGAGGAAGTGAGTTGACGTTGTATCAGTTTTGCGGAACCGGAGTCGGGGCTTCCCCGGGCGGGGTGGCGGAGCGGGAGGCGGTAGGCTCCGCGCGGGAGGAAGATCGATGACGGAGTCACAGGTGTCGGTGGAGAAGGACGGCAGGTGGTGGATCCCGGGGCTGCTCAGTACGGTCCTGTGGCCGGTCTGGGTCTTCGGTTTCCTGATCCTGAACGTGATCGCCACCCTGGTGAAGTTCGGCGACACCGGCTGCGACGACGGCTCCGGCGCCTGCATGGGCGCCGGGCACGAGGTGAAGACCACCGTGGCCGCCATGCTGGGTGCCGCAGCACTGGCCGCCGTCACCACCTGGCTGCTGCCCCGCCGCCGCCGGCTGCGAGTGGCCCGCTGGTCGCTGGCGGCCGCGAGCGTGCTGCTCGGCCTGGCGGTCCTGGCCATCGGCGCGAGCACGCCTTCGCACTGAGCGGCCGCCGCCGGTGGCGGCGGTGCGAACGCTCCCGCGGGCGGTCCGGCCCGGTCTGCTGGGAGCAGATCCGCCCTGGTGCGGCGGTGCGGGGTGCCAGGATGGCGGGATGGGTGAGAACAGTGCGATCCGCAGGCTCGATCTCGGGTACTTCGTCCGGCCGGCGGTGGAGACCGGTGGGCCGGAACCGAGGGTGGAGCCCGTGCTCGGGTACCTGGTGCGGCGGGAGGAAGGGCTGATTCTCTTCGATACCGGCATCGGCGCGGCGGGCCCGGAGACCGAGGCTCACTACCGGCCTCGCCGCAGGGAGTTGGGGGCGGCTCTGGCGGCTGCGGGAGTCACCTTCGCGGACGTCTCCCTGATCGTCACCTGCCACCTCCACTTCGACCACTGCGGAGGCAACCCGCTGCTGGCCGGCACGCCTGTGCTGGTGCAGGAGATCGAGCTGGCCACGGCCCGTCAGGGCGGTTACACGGCGGAGGGACTCGTCGACTTCGCCGGGGCGAGGTACGAGGAACTCGCCGGGGAGGTGGAGGTGTGGCCGGGGGTGTGGGTCGTGCCCACGCCCGGGCACAGCGACGGGCACCAGTCGCTCGTGGTCCGGCAGCGGGACGGAGTGGTGGTGCTCGCCGGGCAGGCGTACGACTGTGCCTCGGAGTTCGGTGCGGCCGAGCTGGCCCGGCGGGCGGCGCTGGACGGGGTGGCGCAGCCGCTGCCGGGGTACCGGCCCTGGCTGGATCGGATCGCGGAGTTCGAACCACGGCGGGTGCTCTTCGCGCACGACCACTCGGTGTGGGAACCGCCCGGGAGCGACGGCTGACCGGGCGGCCGGCCGGCCGTCAGGCCAGTGGCTTGGTCCAGCGCCGCCACTGCTCCTCCGGGCGGTACCCGGCGGCGGCCCAGGCGTGCTGCCCCTGCTCGTTGGCCGTCAGCACCATCGCGTCACCCCGGCGGCCGCCGAGCGCCACGAACCGCTCCTCGGCCGCCGCGAGCAGTGCCTTCGACACCCCCTGCCGCCGTGCCTCGGGCGCCACCGCCAGCCGGTACAGGCTCGCCCGCCAGCCGTCCCAGCCCGCGATGACGGTGCCCACCAGCGCACCGCCGCGCTCGGCGACGATCAGTGCCCCGGGGTCACGGGCGAGCAGCCGGGCGACGCCCGCCTCGTCGTCCGAGATGCTCGTGCCCTCGGCCGCCCGGGCCCAGAAGGCCAGCAGCTCGGATATCTCGTCCACTCGGGCGGCGCGCAGCAGAAGATCACTCATACCGGCCTTCCTACCAGCACGGCTGACGGGACAGAACCGGGTTTCGAGGGGTGGGACGGGTCAGCCGAGCGAGGCCTCGGTCCAGGTGCCGCCGAGGGCGGGGGCGAGGGAGGCGGCGGCGAGGGTGCGGAAGGGCTCGCCGGGCTTGCCGGCCGCTCCGGCGGGGAGGGCGCCGAGGAGGGGGGCGTCTGCGACGGTGGGGAGGTCGGAGAGGTTGCAGCGGGAGGCGAGGTCGGGGGCGGCGGGCCAGGAGCCGATGACCAGGCCGGTGAGGGGGAGGTTGCGGGCGGCGAGGGCCTCGGCGGTGAGGGCCGTGCTGTTGAGGGTGCCGAGCCCAGCGGTGGTGACCAGGAGGAAGGCGACCGGCACGCCGAGGGCCGCCGTGGCGGTGGCCATGTCGGCCAGGGTGTGGCCGTGCTCGTCGTAGCGGACCAGCAGGCCGCCCGCGCCCTCGACCAGCACCAGGTCGTGGTCGGCGGCGAGCGAGGCCACGGCCGAGGCGACGGCAGCGGGGGAGAGGTAGGGCAGGCCGGAGCGACGCGCGGCGGTGTCGGGGGCCAACGGCTCAGGGTAGCGGGCGAGTTCGAGCGCCGTGAACTGGCGGCCTGTCAGGCGGGCGATCTCGGCGAGATCCCCGGGCTCGTCCGGCGCGACGCCGGTCTGGCCGGGCTTGACCACGGCGACCCGGCCCGGGGCGATCCCGGCCACGGCCGCCGTGACGACCGTCTTGCCGACCTCCGTGCCGGTGCCGGTCACGAACAGAACGGTACTCATCCCGCCACCGCCGCAGCTGTCACGGCCGCGCCGATGCGGGCCAGGTCCTCGTCGCCGGTGATGTACGGCGGCATGGTGTAGATCAGGTCGCGGAACGGCCGCAGCCAGACGCCCTCGCGGGCGGCGGCCTCGGTCGCGGCCGCCACGTCCACCGGGTGGTCGAGCTGGACCACCCCGATCGCGCCGAGCACCCGGACGTCCGCGACGCCCGGCACGTCGAGCGCCGGGGCGAGGCCCGACCGCAGGCCGGTCTCGATCCGCTTCACCTCGGCGAGCCAGTCCTGGCCGAGCAGCAGGTCGATCGAGGCGTTGGCGACGGCCGCCGCCAACGGGTTGCCCATGAAGGTCGGCCCGTGCGCCAGCACCGGCACCTCGCCCCGGCTGATCCCCTCGGCGACGCGCGAGGTGCACAGGGTGGCGGCCATGGTGAGGTAGCCGCCGGTCAGCGCCTTGCCCAGGCACATCACGTCGGGGGAGACCTGCGCGTGGTCGGCCGCGAAGAGCGCGCCGCTGCGGCCGAAGCCGGTGGCGATCTCGTCGAAGACCAGCAGCACGTCGTGCTCGTCGCACAGCTCGCGCAGCAGCCGCAGGTACTCGGGCGAGTGGAAGCGCATCCCGCCCGCGCCCTGCACCACCGGCTCCACGATCACGGCGGCCAGCTCGCCGGCGTGCTGGGCCATCAGCTCGCGCAGCTCGCTCGCGTACGCCTCGTCCAGGCCGGCGTCGAACCCGGCCGGCGGCTCGGCGGCGAAGACCTGGTGCGGCAGCACGCCGCCCCAGAGCTGGTGCATCCCGCCCTCGGGGTCGCAGACCGACATCGGGTGGAAGGTGTCGCCGTGGTAGCCGCCGCGCCAGGTGAGCAGCCGCCGCTTGGCCGGGCGGCCGAGCGACTGCCAGTACTGCAGGCACATCTTCATCGCGACCTCGACCGAGACCGAGCCGGAGTCGGCGAGGAAGACGTGCTGCAGCGGCTCCGGCGTGATCTCCACCAGCTTGGCGGCCAGCCGGACGGCGGGTTCGTGGGTGAGCCCGCCGAACATCACATGGCTCATCCGCCCCAGCTGGTCCCGGACGGCCTCGTCCAGGACGGGGTGCCGGTAGCCGTGCACGGCCGCCCACCAGGAGGACATGCCGTCCACCAACTCCCTCTGCCCGCCCACCGGTTCGGCGAGCCGGAGCCGGACGCCGGAGGCCGACTCGACCAGGTACGGCGCCACCTTGCCGGGCATCGGCCCGTACGGGTGCCAGACGTGGGCCTGGTCGAGTGAGAGCAGGGTCTGCGGGGAGTTCACGTGCGGGCCAATCTCAAGGTGCCGTTCTCAGCGGGTCGGGTCAGGCGTTCGGGGCCAGCTCGGTGCCGGCGCCGCGGCGGCGGACCTTGACCAGGTCGCTGCGGAGCTCGTCGTTCTCCTCCGCAGCCGGAGCGGCCGCAGCCGCCGGCTCGTCGCCGCACGGGCCGCAGGAGCCGCCGCCGCAGCCGCCCGCGGCGGCCTCGCTGCGGTGCCGGGGCAGGGTCGGCTCGCCCGCGCCCTCGACCTCGAAGCCCGCGTCCTTGATCATGTCGAGGTCGGCCTGGCCGGCCTGGCCCTCGCTGGTGAGGTAGTCACCGAGGAAGATCGAGTTGGCGATGTGCAGGCCGAGCGGCTGCATGGAGCGCAGGTGCACCTCGCGGCCGCCGGCGATGCGGACCTCGACGTCCGGGCAGACGAAGCGGACCATGGCGAGGATGCGCAGGCAGCGCTGCGGGGTGAGGTTCCACTCCTTGGCCAGCGGGGTGCCCTCGAAGGGGATCAGGAAGTTGACCGGCACCGAGTCCGAGCCCAGCTCGCGCAGGGCGTAGACCACGTCGACCAGGTCCTCGTCGCTCTCGCCCATGCCCGCGATCAGGCCGGAGCAGGCCGACAGGCCCGCGCCGTGCGCCTTCTGCACGGTGTCCACCCGGTCCGCGTAGGTGTGGGTGGAGGTGATGTCGCCGTAGGTGGCCTCGGAGGTGTTGAGGTTGTGGTTGTAGGCGTCGACGCCCACGGCCTTCAGGCGCTCGGCCTGGTTGTCGGAGAGCAGGCCCAGGCAGGCGCAGATCTCGACGGACTCGTTGGCGTCCTTGATGGCCGAGATGGTGTCGGCGACGCGCTCGATGTCACGGTCCGTCGGACCGCGGCCGCTGGCCACCAGGCAGACGCGCTTGGCGCCGCCCGCGACACCGGCGACGGCGGCCTCGGCGGCCTGCTCCGGCTTGAGCCAGGTGTACTTGAGGATCTCGGCCTTCGACCCGAGGCGCTGCGAGCAGTAGTTGCAGTCCTCCGGGCAGAGCCCGCTCTTGAGGTTCACCAGGTAGTTGAGCTTGACCCGGCGGCCGAACCACTGCCGCCGGACCCGCCCGGCAGCCGCGACCACGTCCAGCAGGTCGTCGTCGGTGGTGGCGAGTACGGCGAGCGCTTCCTCGCGGGTGGGGAGTTCCCGGGCGAGGCCCTTGGCGGTGAGGGTGTCGAGCAGATCCATGTGCCTGATCCTGCCTGGGTGGCCTGGGCTGTCGCTAGAGGGAACCCGCCAGAAGATCGGCGTGAGGGTGTGCGAGTTGTCACAGTGCCACCGCTGACGGTAGCGCGGTGGTCCACGGACTGGTCAAGGGTCCCCGTAGCGGCCACCACCTCGGAAGCAGCGGCCACCACCGCGGAGCCAAGGCGGGTCACCACCTCGCAGCGGGAGTGATCAACTGATGTGCTTACAATCTGCGCCATGACCTCGCAGGGGGAGCGCGATCCGCGCCCGGCGGACGGCTCCGCAACCGCCGCCACCACGCCCGTTCACCGCGTCCGTCGCAGCAAGCGCCGAGTGCTGATCGGCTGCGGGCTGGCGGTGCTGGCCACCGGCGCCGGCTGGATCGTCACCCGGCCGCACCCCGGCGACTGGATCCCCGGCCTCGGGCCGGCCAGCTCCCACCCGGCCAAGCCGGCCGCCGCCGCGCCGGCGCCCGCGCCGGCCTTCACCCCCGAGCCGTTCACCGCCGCCCGGTACTTCCCGGCCGACCGCGCCGTCGACCTGGAGGCCTTCAAGGGCCACCGCACGGTCGGCGCGGAGGGCGCCACCTGCGCCGAGACGCTCGGCGACCGGGCCCACGACGTGCTCACCGCCACCGGCTGCCAGGGCTACCTCAAGCTCGGCTTCGTCCGGTCCGACCAGCAGTTGCTGGCCAGCGTCACCGTGCTGCGGTACGCGGACGCGGCCGCCGCCGCGAAGGCCCGCCAGGGCCTCGACCCCGCCGTCTTCGCCTTCACCAGCGACCCGGCCGGCCCGGCACCCGGCAGCCACTCGGCCACCGGCACCCGGATCGAGGCCGTCGGGCCGTACGTCACCGTCACGGTGCTGCGCTTCACCGACCAGCGCGCCACCGACCCCGAGCTGGACGCCGCCACCCGCGCCGTCTCCTACACGGCAGGCGCCCCGTTCGGCTGGATGTGACCTGACGGAGCGTCCGGCGGATCAGGGCCCGCGGGGCCGGCGGGCCTGTCAGAATGTCCCCGCCATGGTCACCACCCATCGCCCCGAGGAACCCCGCACGGCCGCATCCGACGTGCGGCTGGTGCGCGCGGCCGCGTTCGCGTCCGCCGGGGCGGCCTTGGGGTCGGCCGGGCACGTCGCCGCCTGCGGCAGCCTGGCGTGGGGGCCGGTGCTGGCCGGCTGGTCGTTCCTGTTCTCCGTCGGCAGCCTCGCGGCGGGCCGCCGCCGTGGGCCGGTGTCGATCATCGGGGCGACCGCCCTCGGGCAGGTGCTGCTGGTCTTCAAGGCGCTGCAGACCTACGACGACGGCACCGTCGTGCGCTGGATCGACGAGACCAGGGCCGGCCAGCCCGAACCCCAGCACCCCGCGCCCGTGCTGACCCTCACCAAGGCCTCCTCCTCCGATGCCGACAGCCACGGGATGACCGCCCCGGCCCCGGCCCCGGCCGCGAAGGCCGAGGCGAAGTCCGCCGACTCCGCCGCCCGCACGCTGGGCGTGGTCGGCATCGTGGTCGGCGTGATCGGCGCGGGCCGGGGGGTCCTGGGGCTGCGCCGCCGGCCCTCCGCCTGACGGTCCGTGAGGGCCTGCCCGTACGGGTGGTCGGCTGCTCCGCTCCCCCGGTTCCCGGGCGCCCGATGTGACGTCGGTCGCAGGCGTCCGGCCGGTCAGAACCGGGGGAGAGGGGCGTCCGGGCGGTGTGAAGAGTGCGAGGATGTGCTGGTCATGGAACCAGAACGGGGCGTACGAGCGGGGCGGGCTGCGGTGTTCGCCGCGGCCTGCGTGCTGCTCGCCGCCACGGGTCACGTCCTGATGTCGGGCCTGGCCGTCCCCGGGTGGATGCCGGCCGCCGCCTTCGGCGGCGCCGGGGCGCTCGGCTGGCTGGTGGCCGGCCGGGAGCGCGGCCAGCTGCTGGCCACCGGCCCGACTGTCGGCGTCCAGGGAGTCAAGGACACCTGGAGTTGACCCCCGCCCTGCCCCCGCCATGCACCGTGAGCAGCCGTGTGCGTTCCGACGACCGGACCGTCACCGCCTGGGCGCTGGCCGCCCGCGGCGGCGACCCGGCGGCCGTCGAGCGGTTCGTGCGCGCCACCCGCGCCGACGTCCGGCGGTTCGTCGCCCACCTCACCGGCGAGCCACAGGCCGCCGACGACCTCACCCAGGACACCTACCTGCGCGCGCTGCGCAGCCTGCCCCGGTTCGAGGGCCGCTCCTCGGCCCGCACCTGGCTGCTCGCCATCGCCCGTCGCACGGTCGTGGACCGCTACCGCCTCGCGGCCTGCCGGCGGAAGCTGCTCGACACCGACGACTGGCAGAGCGCCGCCGAGAAGGTCCAGCCCGGCGGCCTGCCCGGTTTCGAGGAGGGCATCGCGCTGGGCGAGCTGCTCGACGCGCTGCCGGCCGAGCGCCGGGACGCCTTCGTGCTGACCACCCTGGTGGGCCTGCCGTACGAGGAGGTGGCCCAGCTCACCGGGTGCCTGGTCGGCACCGTCCGCTCCCGGGTGAGCAGGGCGCGCGGGGCGCTGATCCGCCAGCTCGGCGACGCGGAGCACGCCGCCCGCGTCCCGGTCGGCCGGGCGGCCTGAGAAGTTCCCCGCTCCACCCGAAGGGGGCACCGGACGGCGTGTCCCGGTGCCCCCGCCACCACCGGTGCGCTGTCCTGGGCACGCACCCCGGTCCGCACCACGGGCCGGGCACCGCTGTCACCGTCACCGGAGGAACCACCTATGTCCAGCACCGCCGTCTTCGCCGTCGAGGGCATGAGCTGCGGCCACTGCGAGCGCACCGTCAGCGCCGGTCTCGCCGCCCTCCCCGGCATCACCGCCGTCGAGGCGGACGCCAAGTCCGGCCGGGTCACCGTCGCGGGGGAGATCGACGAGGAGCGCGTCCGCCTCGCCGTCGACGAGGCCGGCTTCGTCCTGACCGGCCGGATCTGACCCCGCAGCAGCAGCGGGGACCCGGGGCGGGGCGGCCGCGACTGGTCAGATGTGAACGCAACTCGACCGGCCTTGCGGCCTTCGCCCTGCTGCTCGGCCTCCTCTTCGCCGCCTCCTTCGCGCTCGGCCGGGCGGTGGGACCGCCATCGGCGCCGGGGCCGCAGCCTGCCCGGGGTGCGCCGACGTGGTGCGTCCAGGTATGTGCACGGCCGTCCTCCCAGCTCCCGGCGGCGCCTTGTGGCGCCGTCCTCAGAGCTGTCGGCCGTGTGTGCGAGTCAGTTCCCGGGGATTCCCTCGGCGCTACTCGGCCGGTGCCAGCCGGTGCGGCATCTGCCAGCCCGCTGCCAGCCGGGAGGGGTGCACGGGTTCGCCGCCCCCGAAGAACTCGCAGAACTTCATGATCAGCGGATCCCAGCCCACCGGGTCGACGTACGCGGTGCCCGGGATCACCAACTCCTCGGCCACGTGGGCGCGTAGCACCTCGACCTCGAAGCCGGTGGCGAAGCCGCCCGGCCCGAACGGGTGCGCCGCCGTGACCCGGCACTCAAGCTGGACCGGGCACTCGGCCACCCGCGGCGGGGCGACCAGCTCGGCGGCCTGCTCGGTCAGCCCGGCCACCGCGAACTTGTCCGGCTGGTACCGGTACCCCTGGGCCGCCCGGGTGGGGGAGACCTCGCGGCGCCCGGTGGTCAGGGCCAGGCGGTCCACCGCGTCCACCTGGGCCGCCGAGGGCAGATTGAGCACGCACTCGCCCGAGCGGCGCAGGTTCTCGGCCGTCTTGGCGGAATTGCCGATGCCGAGCATGCCGTACTGCCCGAGCCACCAGGCGGAGGAGAACGGCGCCAGGTTGGCTGTGCCGTCCTCGTTGAGGGAACTGACCAGCACCACCGGCGTGCCGAAGTAGAGCACCTTCAGACCTGGTGCGACGTGCATGCGGAATCCGCCTCCCGTGTCCTGGCCCACCCCGTGCGGGCGGGCCAGGACACGAGTCTGTGCCGGGCGGGCGGCAGCTGCTGGCGGCTTTCGGACATCGCGGCCCGTCAGCTACCGGACGGTGACGGTCAGTCGACGTTCCAGTTGCCGAGGCGGTTGGCCTCGAACACCGCGCCGGCGTTCGGGGCCTCCATGGCGACGGCCTTGGCCAGGTGGGCCTGGAACTCGGCGCGGGCGGTGCGGCGGACGGGGACGCCCTGGCGGTGCTGGTTGAACGCGGCGCCGGCGTTCGGGGTCTCCATGGCGACGGCCTTGGCCAGGTGGGCGTGGAAGTCGACCGTGCGGGTGCTGCGGCCGGTGCGGCTGCGGACGGGAGTCATGAGGTTCCTCTCAGGTCGGACGGAACAGGGCAGTGGAGCTCAACTTCCGGACGGCCCCGCCGGATTGGCGGCGATCCACTCCTGGAGCTGCTCCGGGGTGACCGAGGGGTCGGCGGCCATGCCGACCGTGGTCTCGGTGGCGAGAATGGTGGTGACGACTGCCGGGCAGCGCCCGCACGCCTCGGCGCCGACCTGGCTCCACCACTTGCAGTCGTGCCGCAGGTGGCAGTGCGGCAGGTTCGCATCGGCCTTCGGCGGCAGGGTGCGGATCTTGGAGATCAGGGTGCACTCGCTGCCGGACCGGTGTGAACAGGCGCTGACGCAGTGCGAGGCGAAGCGCAGCACCCGGGTCGGCTCGATCCCCTCGGGGATGAGCGGCAGGGCCTCGGCGGCGGGAATCGGCTCGGCGAGGTAGGTGACGCCGCCGTCCTCCTGCGAGCGGACGCCGAGGACGACCGACTCGGGCGCGTGGGCCTGTCCGCTCGGGCACCACTTCGGTGCGGTTTCGGCAGCTGGGGTGGTGTCGAGCACGCCCTTGGCGTCCATCAGGTGCTCCTAGGTGCAGGTGACGAGGAGTCGGTGGCGGGACTGCCGGTACTAGGAGGCTTCCCGGCCCGGGGTGCGGGTGTCGAAGACGGCGCCCGCGTTCGGGGCCTCGAGGGCGACGGCCTTGGCCAGGTGGGCCTGGAAGTCGGCCGCGCAGGCGATCCGGGCGTTCGGGGCGGCGGCCGAGGTGGTGGCGGCGGAGGCCGTGGCGGCACCGGCGGCCACCAGACCGGCGGCGACCACCGCGGCGGCGGTGAGGCGACGAGCGGAGATCATGGAGATCCTCTCGGAACGGGTCGTGGGTACGACGAACCGCCCCTCGCCCGGGCACGGGCGGGCCCAGACGGCCCACCGTTTGGCTCACTCTCCGTACCCGTCCGACCCCCCGGAGGAGCCGTG
>NZ_JBEOWY010000042.1:0-71369 GCF_040296285.1 Kitasatospora sp. NPDC002227 | reverse complement strand
TACTGCTGGGGGGACCCTGTGGGAGAGTAGGACGCCGCCTAACAATTTTTCAGAGAAGCCCCGACCGGGAAACCGGTCGGGGCTTCTCGCATTTCCGGGGCACTTCGGCCCGCCCCGGATTGCCTACTCACCTCCACCTATCACCCCTTCGTAGGTAGACCTAGGTCCACCTCAAAGTCGGGTCCAGGCGCTACTGTGCGCCTCCTTCCCGGCGGACAGACTGGTACCCAGTTCGAAGAGCCGCGAGGTGGAGAGATGGACATGGTGAATCAGACCTTGCCCCTGGGGGCCACACAGCGTGCCGAGCAGCTCCGGGAGCGGGCGCTGTCGGGTCTGCAGGCCCAGTGGCGATGCGCGCTGCTTCTGCTGCAGGCCGGCTTCGGCCCGGTGGTGCTGTTCCTCATGGCGATCCCTTCCGGCATCGCGCTGCTGGCGACCGGGCTCGGGCGGAGCCCGCTCGTGGCGCTGTTCGGGCTCTGCGGTGCGATCCTTTGGCCGGTGCTCTTCCTCTGGTGGAGCAGGCAGCACGCGGCGATGTCGCGGCGCCGGGCGTACGCCTGGTTCGGTCTGCCGATGGTGGAGCGGTACCGCGTGGCCGCCGAGCCGGTGCAGGACGAGCGAGGGCACTGGTGGACGGGCCACTCGTATTTCCGGGACAAGCGGGTCGCCAGGGCGGCCCTCCTGGCCCGGACGGTGACGAGCGATCCGGAGACCTGGCGGGACGTCAGGTGGCTGGTGGGGAACGCCTTCGGGGCCGGGGCACTCGCGCTGCCGTGCCTGGCCCTTCTGGCCGGGGCGGGGATGGAGGTGCTGATCAGCCTCATGCGGGCCTACCTGGGGCGCTCGCCCGAGAGTCTCATCCAGGTGCTGTTCTGGCTGGGTGTCACGGCGGTCAGTCTGCTGATCGCTCCGGTTGCCGTGCGGGTGCACAGCGACTGGGCGCACCGGCTGCTCGATCCGCAGGCCTCCGCAAAGCAGGAGAAGGCCCGGCTCACCAAGCGGGTGGAGCACCTCACCACCACCAGGGCGGACGCCGTCGGCAGTCAGGTCGCGGAGCTGCGTCGGATCGAGCGGGATCTGCACGACGGTGCGCAGGCCCGGCTGGTCGCCATCGGTATGACGCTCGGCACCATCGAGCATCTGCTGGAGACCGACCCGGCATCGGCCAGGTCTCTCCTCGCGGATGCCAGGCAGTCCTCCGCACGGGCTCTTCAGGAGCTCCGTGACCTGGTGCGGGGTATCCATCCGCCCGTTCTGGCCGAGCGCGGACTCGCGGATGCGGTGCGGGAGCTCGCTCTCGACAGTGCCGTTCCCACGGAGGTGACGGTCAGTCTGCCGGCCCGGCCGGAGCCGCCGGTGGAGTCGGCCGTGTACTTCTGCGTGAGTGAGCTGCTGGCCAATGCGGCGAAGCACTCGGGGGCCCGGCAGATCTGGGTGGACATACTCTTCCGGGCCGGCCAGCTGCGGGTCTCGGTGACCGATGACGGCCGTGGCGGGGCGATGCCGGAGCGGGGCAGCGGGCTGCGCGGGATCGAACGTAGGCTGGCCACCTTCGACGGGGTCTTCTCGCTCAGCAGCCCGCAGGGCGGCCCGACGACGATCACCATGGAGCTGCCGTGCGCGTTGTCCTCGCTGAGGACCTCTACCTCCTCCGGGAAGGTCTGATCCGGCTGTTGGAGGCACACGGGTTCACGATCGCCGCCGCTGTCGAGACCGGTCCGGACCTGCTGGCCGCACTGCTGGAGCACCGACCCGACGTGGCGGTGGTGGACGTCCGGCTGCCACCGACATTCACGGACGAGGGGCTCCAGGCGGCGTTGGCAGCCCGGCGGGAGATCCCGGGCCTGCCCGTGCTGGTCCTCTCGCAGCACGTCCAGCAGCTGTACGCGCGGGAGTTGCTGGCGGACGGGTCGGGCGGGGTCGGCTACCTACTGAAGGACCGGGTGTTCAACGCGGGTCAGTTCATCGACGCGGTGCGGCGGGTGGCCTCGGGCGGTACGGCGATGGATCCGGACGTGATCGCCCGCCTGATGCAGAGCCGGTCGGGATCCGAGCCGGTGCAGCGGCTCTCCCCACGGGAGCGGGAGGTGCTGGAGCTGATGGCTGAGGGGTGCTCGAATCTGGCAATCGGTGCCCGGCTGACGATCAGTGACGGCTCGGTGGCCAAACACATTGCCAATATCTTCACGAAGTTGGACCTTGCCCCGGCAGAGGACGCCAACCGCCGTGTACTGGCGGTTCTGGCGCACCTCAACGGCACTCCGTCACCGCTCTCCTAGCTCCAGGACGGAGCCTTTCCAGCCCCAGGCTGAGTCGTTGACCAAACTCGCGTGCGAGTAGTATCCGGTGGGCCGAGACGGTCGCGGATGCGGGGATCGGCACCGGCCGAATCCCAGGGGTTGATCAACGAATGGCACGTCCATCCCTCACTCGCGCCCACCGGGCGCTGCTCGGCGTGGTCGCGGCCGGGGCCTGTCTGATCTCCGGCATCGGTTTCGCGGGCTCGTACAACGCGGTGCGCGAGCTGGCCATGGAGAAGGGCTTCGGCGCCTTCGCCTACGCCTTCCCGATCGGGGTGGACGCGGGCATCGTGGTCCTGCTCGCGCTGGACCTGGTGCTCACCTGGCTCCGCATACCCTTCCCGCTCCTGCGGCAGACGGCCTGGCTGCTGACCGCCGCCACCATCGCATTCAACGCCGCCGCCTCCTGGGGCGATGCGCTCGGTATGGCGATGCATGCCGTGATCCCGGTGCTCTTCGTGGTCGTGGTCGAGGCCTCGCGGCACGCGGTGGGCCGGATCGCGGCGATCACGGCGGACCGGCACATGGAGTCGGTCCGGCTGATGCGCTGGGTGCTCTCCCCGGTGCCGACCTTCCGGCTCTGGCGGCGGATGAAGCTCTGGGAGCTGCGTTCGTACGACGAGACGGTCCGGCTGGAGCAGAACCGGCTGGTCTACCGGGCGCAGCTGCGGTTCCGGTACGGCCGGGGCTGGCGGCGTTCGGCCCCCTTCCAGGCTCTGCTGCCGCTCAAGCTCGCCAAGTACGGCGTCCCGCTCGATCCCGGCATCCTGGACCGGATCGACGGCCCCCTCGAGACCCTTCAGCTCCCGCAGGCCTCGGCGGCCCCCGCAGCGGCGGCCGGCCACGTCGGCCAGCCAGTCCCGCCGCAGGTCGCCGCAGGCCAGGTGGCTGCAGCCCAGGTCGCCGCAGCACAGGGCGGTCAGCAGGTGCCGGTGGACCAGGCGCCGGTGTCGGCCGCGGTGGCCGTGCCGACCCTGGCGAAGCTGGCCGCGATGCGGCTGCGCTCGGCGCAGGAGCCCGTGCCGGAGGGGGAGGTCGAGACGGCCCCGCAGCAGCCGGAGCTCAACGTCTGGCTGGCACGCGCGCCGCACGAGCAGTCCCCGACCGGTTACCCGGTCCGGATGCCCGGCCAGATGTCGCCTTGGTTCAAGCCGCCCCGCACCCCCCGCCCCGGCGACCCGGTCCCGGTGGCTCAGACCGCGCCCGCACCGGCTCCCGCTGCCCAGGTTCCGGCTCCGGGCGGGCCGGTGCCGGCGATGGCCGGTGTCCCGGCGGCTCCTGCGGCTCCTACGGGTCAGGCGGCGCCCGGTATGGTCCGGCCTCGCCCGGTGGGGTTGCGTCCGGTCCGCCTGGAGCAGCTCGCCCCCGAAGGCGTCGAGCCCGAGCAGCTGGACCTCGAGGGGTTCGCCGAGGCCGAGGCCGTTGAGCTGCCCGAGGCGCTCGTTGCTCCCGAGGAGCGCGATCAGCCGGCCGAGCACCCGGCGGACCGGCAGCTCGTGGTCGCGCCGCTCGATCCGGAGGTCTGCTTCCAGGCTCTGCTGGCCTACATCGACGAGTACGACCGCCAGCCCGACGTCGAGGCGCTGGCCGAGTACCTCACGGTCGAGTACGGCGTGGTCGGTACCCGTCCGAACGGGTCGGTCAACCCCTCCGAGCTGAACCGGCACTGGGAGCGCCTGCAGCGCAGGTACCACGAGGCCGGTCGCGACTGAGCACCCCGCAGGACGTCGCGGGAGAGTGCAGGACAACTCCACATCGAGCCGAGGAACGGTCCGGCCCGTGGGCGCCCATTGACGCCCGGGTCCGGCGCGGTTACCTTCACCTCCATCAGGCATCAACAAACTGTTGAAGTGTCGCAGGCTGATGGAGGAGTCCGGGATGTCGCAGGTCGAGGTGGACGGTAGCAAGCCCGAGGACGGGGCGTCGTTCTCGTCCGCCGCCCTGGCCGCCGTGGACGCGCTGCTGGCGCCCGTCGACGCCGAGCTGGCCCGGCGCTACCCCGGGGAGCCGAGCACCCGGCAGCCGGTGCACACGGTCTACGTGCCGGCGGACGTGTTCGCGGCCGACACCGTTCAGACCTGGGGCCGGGAGGCGCTGGAGGTCTTCGACACCCACGCGGGCACCCCGGCCGAGCTGGCCGCCGCGCTCGGCGTCCCCGCCGACGAGCTGCTGACCGAGGTGCACGCCCGGGTCCGCGCCAAGCTGGAGCGTGAGCCGGTCGAGGACCTGCGGATCGACTTCGAGGACGGTTACGGTCCGCGCCCCGACGCCGAGGAGGACGCGGCCGCCGTCCGCGCCGCCCAGCTGGTCGCCGCCGCGGTGGCGGCGGGCACCGCGCCGCCGTACATCGGCATCCGGATCAAGTGCATGGAGGCGGCCGTCCGCCACCGCGGCATCCGCACCCTCGAACTCTTCCTCTCGACGCTGATCGCCGAGGGCGGCCTGCCCGACGGGCTGGTGCTCACGCTGCCGAAGGTCACCTACGTCGAGCAGGTCGTCGCGCTGGTCCGGCTCCTGGAGGACTTCGAGCAGCGGGCCGGGCTGCCGGCCAAGCGGATCGGCTTCGAGATCCAGATCGAGACCACCCAGGCCATCCTCGGCGCCGACGGCCGCGCGACGGTGGCCCGGATGATCGAGGCGGCCGACGGTCGGGCGACCGGACTGCACTACGGCACCTTCGACTACAGCGCCTCCTGCGGGGTCAGCGCCGCCCACCAGAGCATGGACCACCCCGTGGCCGACCACGCCAAGGCGGTCATGCAGGTCGCGGCGGCGGGCACCGGGGTCCGGCTCTCGGACGGTTCGACCAACGTGATCCCGACCGGCGGCCGCGAGCAGGTCCACGCCGCCTGGAAGCTCCACCACGACCTGGTGCGCCGCTCGCTCGCCCGTGCCTACTACCAGGGCTGGGACATGCACCCGGCGCATCTGCCCACCCGCTACGTGGCCGTCTACTCCTTCTACCGCGAGGGCCTGCACGCCGCCGCGGCCCGCCTCTCGGCCTACGTGGCCAAGGCCGGCGGCGATGTGATGGACGAGCCCGCCACCGCCAAGGCCCTCAGCAGCTACTTGCTCCGCGGCCTCGACTGCGGCGCCGTCGACTCGGCCGAGGTCACCGCCCTCACCGGCCTCACCCGCCCCCAGCTCGACACCCTCGCGGGCCGCTGAGGGCCGGCCGCTGAGAACCGGCCGCTGAGGGCCGGCCATTGAGAGCCAGCCGTTGACCACCGACCGTTGACCACCGGCCGGGCCGAGCACCACGCCGGTTAGGCTGGCAGGGACGATCACGTCCCTGCCAGCCTTTCTTGTCGTTCTGCCTGCCGAGGAGAGTCGCCGCGCGATGTCGGAACCGAGCGCGAAGCCGTACCTGACCGTCCGGAGCTCCGGCAGCCACGAGATCGAGATCAAGAAGTCCCGGTTCATCTGCCACCTCGCCCGGGTCGAGGACGAGGAGGCGGCCCAGGCGTTCATCGCCTCGATGCGCAAGCAGTACTGGGACGCGCGGCACAACTGCACCGCCTTCGTGGTCGGCGGCGAGAGCCCGCGTGAGCGGTCCAGCGACGACGGGGAGCCGGGCGGTACGGCAGGGGTGCCGATGCTGGAGGTGCTGCGCCGACGTGGGCTGACCGACACCGTAGCGGTGGTGACCCGGTACTTCGGCGGGGTGAAGCTGGGCGCGGGCGGGCTGGTGCGGGCGTACGGTGGCGCGGTCTCCGAGGCGGTGGACGCGGTCGGTCTGCTGGAGCGGCGCCCGGTCGCCCTGCTCGCGGTCTCCGCCGACCACACCCGGGCCGGGCGGCTGGAGAACGACCTCCGGGCCGCCGGGTACGTGGTGCGCGGGCTGTCCTACGAGCCGGCGGGCGTGCTGATCGAAGTCGGGGTGCCCGAGCCTGAGGTGACGGCGTTTCACGCCTGGCTGGCCGAGGCCACCGGCGGCGCCTCGGTGGCGGTGGCGGCGGGCCGCAGCTACGTCGAGGTGCCGGTCTGAGCGGTGGCGTGCGGCCGCAGGCCGCATAGCGGAACCGACGGAGCACCGGGCAACAGAAGCCCGAGTGACACTCGAACGAATTAACCATGCCGGGAGTTGGAACTTCCACTCCCGGCTCTTGCGTTTCCCTCGACAAGGAATCCCACCTCGGCCGGGGAATCCCGGGCCAGGTCCGGCAGATCCGGCAGGCCCGGTCCGGCCGGGGCGGGAGTCAGGCCGGCAATTCATCGATGGAGGAATTCAGACCCCACCCACCACCCCTCAGGGAGGTACCTCGTATGACTTCGGCGCACATCCCGTCCCCCGGTCAGAGCCCTGACACCGCAGGCCATTTCGGCGGTCCCGAGCCCTACCGGACGACAGTCACCACCACCCGGCCGTACCAGGACGTGGTAGCCCTGGCGGATCAGCTGCTGGCCGCCTGGTTGAAACAGGAAGGTGCCGAGGAGCCCCCGCCCGCCGGCACCGACCCGGGCGTCGAGCGGCTCCGCCCCGGCCCCCGCATCCTGCTCGACCGGGACAACGGTCTGCTCCGGTCGAATCTCCCGGAGCCCGACGACCCGCCCGAGGCGGCCCCAGGCTCCAGCCCCGCCAGTTCCAGCCCCGCCAGCCCGGCCTTCGCCGGCACCGCCCCCAGAAGCACTGCCGCCGCCACCACAACCGCCGCCGCCGCTACCGTCCCCGCCGGGCGCTACGCCCGCCGCCGCCTCCGCACGCCCGTGCCGCACGGCACCCACCAACTGACCGTCACCATCGCGGCGGACGATCGGATCACCTGGGTCCGCCTGGAGGCCGAGCACCTGGCCGCCGGTCCGGCCGCCCGCCCCGCCGGCCGGGTCCCCGTCCCCGAGCTGGCCCGGACGATGCTGGCCCTGATCGACGCGACGGACGGGTCAGCCCCCGTCGGCCCGCTGCCGAGGGTGGTCACCCCGGCCGAGGTGGACGCCCTGATCGACCAGCTCTGCGATCCGGACCGCAGCCTGCCGACCGTCGTCGCGAGCGTGCCGCCCGCCGTCCCGGTCGACAACTGGCTGGCCGGCGCCGTCCACCCCCTGGTGCGCCAGCTGACCGGTCTGGCCTCCCTCTACGTGCTCGACCACGCCGCGCTCCCGCACTTCAACGTGGCGCTGGAGTACCACAAGGTCTACGGCGGCGCCGTCCGGACGTACCTGCCCGAGGTCGATCCGGCCTCCCGCGCGGACAGCGCCCGGCACTCGGTGATGCCCCGGCACCGGATCGAGGAGGACGTCCGCCGGGCCGCCGCGCTGATCGCCCGTGAGCCGCGCCGCGCCGCTGCCGAGCTCCCGCTCCCGCCGCTGCTCGCCGCCGTCCCGGTGCTCCAGCTGCCCGTCGAGCCCAAGCGCCGCCCGCACCCCGCCGTCCCCGTCCAGCAGCAGCCGAAGCCCACCCCGGAGCACCACGGCACCGAGCAGGCCGAGCCGAGCGACCGGGCCGAGCAGCAGGCCAGGGCGGACGAGTTGCAGCGGATCAGGCGCAGCCTGCTGCTGGCCCGCCGCCGGGAGCGGCGGCTGCTGGCGGAGAACAGCGAGCAGTACGCGGTGCTGCGCGGGATCACCGCCCAGGTCCGGGCCCTCACGGAGCAGCTGCGCGCGGTGGCCGGGCCGGACGCGGCCGATCTGCTCCGGCTCACCACCGACCCGCTGGCCCGGGCGGCGGGCGAGGCGGGCGAGACGGCGGCCGGGGCGGAGAGTGCCTCGGGCGAGGAGCCGGACACGCCGGTGAGCTTCGGCGACCTGGTGGGCCGGTTCGACGAGTTCCCGCTGCTGGAGTTCACCGGCGACTACAAGGAGACCCTGGCGCTGGACGGCCAGAACGCGGGCACCGGCTGGGCGAAGCTCACCTGGGAGGGGCTGACGGCCCTGCAGGAGTACGCGGCGGCGGCCGTGCGCGGCGAGGCGCACGGGGACTTCAAGCAGTGGTGCGAGCACACGCCCCCCGGCTGCCACCGGTTCCCGCCGCGCAAGGCCGTCCGGGGCGAGTCCCGCACGGTGGAGAGCCACACCAAGTGGAAGCGCGAACGGATGCTCCCGGTGCCGGAGTGCGTGGACTCCTCCCGGCGCGCGTTCATGGGCGCGCACCTGCGGATCGGCGGCGGCCGGACGGCTCCGCGCCTGCACTACCTGGACGACTGTTCGGGCAGTGGCCGGATCTACGTCGGGTACATCGGACTCCACCTCACCAACACCCGGACGAACTGAGGAGGGCTCAGGCCGCTCCGCCGGACCGGACCCGGCGTCACACCGGAGCAGGGGAAAGGAGAGAGAGGCACGTCCCGAGGGCTCGGACGGTGGAGAATGGGGTGAGCACCGCCCCGCACCACACCGGACGAGCATGGGGGAACGACCGCCGATGCAGCACTCACCCGAGGGTCAGCCGGACGGTACGGCCAAGGTGCTCCAGCCCGGCTTCCTGGCCTCGGTCTTCCGAGACCTCGGAGCGGACGTGCCGGAGCAGCGTGGGGCAGCCCCCGGCCGGAGCACGGGCGCAGCCACGGCCGCGGGCACGGGCGCAGGCGCGGCGACGGACGAGGGCGTGGCCGCCCACGGCCGGGCCGCCGCGCTGGCCCACCACCGCACGCTCACCGTGCAGGCCGAGCACGAGCGGCTGGCCGACCTGCTGCGCCGCGCCGCGCTGCCCGTCTCCGCGATGGACTTCGAGAGCCAGCTGCGCAGCTACGAGCCCCGCCCCTACCCGCAGAGCGGGGCGGCCGAGACCGGTCCGGAGCCGCGTTGGGCCGACTACGCCCCGCCGGAGCCGGAGCGGGCCGACCCGGAGCAGGGGCCGGCCCGGCGGCTGCTCGACTCCGGGTACCAGCGCGAGCTCGCCCAGGCCCGGCTGCGCCACCAGCGTGACCTGCGCGAGTGGCGGTCCCGCCAGGCCGAGGCGGCGGACAGTGGCGAGCTGGCGGCCCGGCAGGCGCACGAAGAGGCCGAGGAGGCCCGCGCCCGGGCCGTCCGGGAGTACAACGAGAGCCTGGAGCAGTGCCGCCAGGCCTACCGGCTGGCCGAGCCCGCCGCCGTCGAGTCCCTGCTCGAGCGCGCCCTGGCCGCCGCCGAGGGCGCGACCCAGGACCTCCCTGCCCCCTGCCACGCCGTCTACCGTCCGCTCACCCGCACGGCCGTGCTCGACCTCGATCTGCCGCCGCTCGACGTGGTGCCCTCGCTCGCGGGCTACCGGCTCGCTCCGGACGGCGATGTCGCCCCCGTCCCGCGCCCGGCCGCCGACCGGGCCGCCGACTATCTCCGGCTGGCCGCCCGGCTGGCGCTGCGCGCCCTGCAGGCGGCCGATGCCGTGGACACCGACGGAGTGCTGGCCGGGGTGGTCCTCAACGGCTGGCTCAGCCACCCGGCGGGTACGCCGGCCTCCGCTGCGGGGGAGCGGCTCTGCCTGCTCAGCGTCGACGCCGACCGCAACGCCCTCGCCCGTACCCGCCTCTTCCCCGCCGAGGCGCCCCCCGACGCCCCGGCCGCCCCCGGTGCCACTTCCGGCCCCTCCGCGGCCGAGGCCGAGAGCGACGGCGTGTACGCCGCCGCCGAGCAGGACGAGTCCCTGGTCCGGCTGCGCGAGCTCGCGGCGGTGGTCTCGCCGGATCCGTACGGCCTGGTCCAGGTCGAGCCGAGCGGTACCGCGGGGCTCGCCGTGCCGGCGGCCGCCGAGCTGTCGGCGAACGAGTTCGCCCAGCTGGTGCGGGAGCTGCTCACCCGGGGCGGGCTGGCCGAGTGGAGCGTCCGGCTGCGTGGTCCGGCCGGTCTGGTGGCGACCGGGGAGGGCGCACCGGGCACGGCGCTGCCCGGCCGCTGGGTGGTGTGGGCCTCGCGCGGGCCCGCCCCCGTCGCGGCGGAGGAGCTGCGCACCCTGGCCGAGGCCGTTCAGGAGGAGGGCGCCGACCGGGGCCTGCGGCTGACCTGCGGCCGCTTCAGCGAGGAGGCGCTCGACCTCGCGGCCGAGGCGGACTTCGGGCAGATCCACCTGGTCGACGGCAACGGGGTCCAGGAGCTGACCCGCACCCACCTCGGCCTGCCCTTCACCCCCGCCGAGTAGCCGGGAGCAGCCCCCGGGCAGCCGGGGAGCACCCGTTCTCGAACTGCCCCGGGCACCCCCTCCACTCCGCGCCGGACACCCCCCGACCTGCGGCGCTGTCGGCGCGTCTGCTTCAGTTACAGGTCCGCTCGTCACTCCGACGGCCCCGGTCCACGGGCGACGGGTGGGCGAGCCGCAGAGGCTTGCCGTGACCGCGTCCGCCGGGAAAGGGCCGGGGGAGGCGCCGGAGCAGTACGGGAGGGAAGTGGATGACGGCGATACTCGTCGCCGCCGGAGCGTTCGTGATGACGTTGATCGGCGGCTTCGTCGCCCAGCGCACGGGTGACCGGCGGCATCTGGTGCTCGGTTTCGCCGCCGGGCTGATGCTCGGCGTGGTCGCCTTCGACCTGCTGCCGGAGGCGATCCACGCTGCGCCGGACGAGATCCACGGGGTGCCGCAGGCGCTGTTGATGTTCGCGGCGGGCTTCCTGACCATCCACATCATCGAGCGGGCGGTGGCGATCCACCGCAGCCACGAGAGCGAGTACGCGGAGCACACCCACGGCCGGTCGCCCAGCCACGGTCACGCGCACTCCCACGGCCATTCGCACGGCCGCCAGGGGGTCGGCCTGGCGGCGGCCTCGGCGCTGGTCGGCCACAGCCTGATGGACGGGTTCGCGATCGGCGCGGCCTTCCAGGCCGGCAGCACGGTCGGCACGGTGGTGGCGATCGCCGTCGTCGCGCACGACTTCGCGGACGGTTTCAACACCTACACGATCACCCGGATGTACGGGAACGACCGCCGCCGGGCGCTGACCCTGCTCGGGGCCGACGCGCTGGCTCCGATCACCGGGGCCGGGATCACCCTGCTGTTCACCATCCCCGAGCACGTGCTCGGCCTGTACCTCGGCTTCTTCGCGGGCTTCCTGCTCTACCTGGCGACCTCCGACATCCTGCCGGAGGCACACAGCCCGCACCCGTCCCGTTCGACCCTGCTCTGCACCCTGCTGGGGGTCGGCTTCCTCTGGCTGGTCGTCGGCTTCGCGGGCTAGCCCAGGGCCGGCCCGCCCCGAGGTCAGCGTGCGTCCCAGCGCCGCCGGACGGCCGCCAGCGCCGCGGTGATGGCCGGGCGCCGGGAGGCCTGACTGCGCCAGAGCAGGAAGACCCGGCGGGAGGGCTCGGGCACCACGGGCCGGGCCACCACGCCGGGCGGCAGCGTGCCTCGCCCGAGCCGTGGCACCAGGCCGACCCCGAGCCCGGCGGCGATCAGCGCGATCTGGGTCTCGAACTCGCCGACCTGGTAGCGCACGTCCGGCTCCTCCCCGGCCTCGCGCATGGTCCGCACCAGCCAGTCGTGGCAGATGTTGCCCGGCGGCACGCTGATCCAGCGCTGCCCGCAGAGCCGGGCCACCGGCACCACGGCGAGCTCGGCCAGTGGGTCCTCCGCCCGCAGCAGCAGGTCGACCGGGTCGGGGCCGAGGTCGAGCCGGGCCAGACCCTCCTGGACCGGCAGCGGTACGGTCGGCCAGTCCTGGACCAGGGCGAGGTCCACCTCACCGCGGGCGACCAGTTCGGCGGCCAGGTACGGGTCGGTCTCGAGCAGGCGGACGTCCAGTTCGGGGCAGTCGGCCCGCAGGTCGGCCAGTGCCCCGGGCAGCAGCCCGCGCGCCCCGGTGGCGAAGGCGGCGACCATCAGGCGGCCGACGGCCTGGCCGCGCTGCTCCTCCAGCGTCACCTCCGCCTGCTCGACCAGGGCGAGCACCTGCTGCGCGGTGTCGGCGAGCTGCCGGGCGGCGTCGGTGAGCACCACGCCCCGGCCCTGCTTCTCCAGCAGCACGGTGCGGGTCTCCCGCTCCAGCTTGGAGATCTGCTGCGAAACCGCCGAGGGCGTGAACCCCAGGGCCGCCGCCGCGCCGCCCACCGAACCGTGCACCGCCACGGCGCGCAGCGCCCGCAGCCGACCGAGATCCATCATGGGGGCCATGCTAGCTATCGTGTAGCAGTTCTGAACAGTTGTCTTCAGAATTCATCGCTAGTGCTGAACGGTGCTGTGAAGAGATGCTCGTGCCATGCCACCGAACACCACCGCAAGGTCCTCGAACGCCGCCATGGCGCCCCGTCACATCGCCCTCGCCGTGCTGATCGCCGTCGTCTGGGGCCTCAACTTCGTGGTCATCCACGTGGGCCTGGAGAACTTCCCGCCGCTGCTGTTCTGCGCGCTGCGCTTCACGGTGGTCGCGGTGCCCGCGGTCTTCTTCGTGGGGCGCCCGAAGGTCGCCTGGCGATGGGTGCTGCTGGTCGGCTGCACGCTCGGGGTGGTCAAGTTCGGCCTGCTGTTCCTCGGGATGCACGCGGGGATGCCGGCCGGGCTCTCCTCGCTGGTGCTGCAGAGCCAGGCGGTCTTCACCGCGGTCTTCGCCGTCGTGCTGCTGCGCGAGCGGCCGGGCCGGCAGCGGGTGCTCGGGCTGGCGATCGCGGTCGGCGGGATCTGCCTGGCGGCGGTGGACCGGGGCGTCTCCGGACCGGTCGGCGCGTTCGCGCTGGTGATCGCCTCGGCAGTGTTCTGGGGGCTCTCCAACGTGCTGACCAAGCGGGCCGCCCCGCCGGACGCGCTGCGCTGGATGGTCTGGGTCAGCGTGGTGCCGCCGCTGCCGCTGCTCGCGCTCTCGCTGCTGGTCGAGGGGCCCTCGGCCGATCTCCACGCGCTGGCCGGGATCACAGCCTCCGGCCTCGGGGCGATCGCCTTCGTCGGACTGGGCGCGACCCTGTTCGGGTTCGTGGCCTGGAGCTTCCTGCTGCGCACCTACGACGCCTCGGCCGTCGCGCCCTACTCGCTGCTGGTGCCGGTCTTCGGGATGTCATCCTCCTGGCTGCTGCTCGGCGAGCGGATCAGCCCGCTCGCCGGCGCCGCCGCGGCCCTGGTGATCACCGGCATCGGCCTGACCGCCCTGCGCCCGCGCCGCCGCGCCCGGACCGCACCTCCGGCTGCCCGGACCGCACCTCCGGCTGCCCGGACCGCACCTCCGGCTGCCCGGACCGCACCCCAGGCCCCGGCGGCCCTACGGGTCTGAGGTCACTGAGCCTCCGAGGCCCGCCGCTCCTCGTACCCGAGCTCCGCCGCCCGCAGGGCCAGCAGCAGTGCCTCCTGCTCCGCCCCGCCCACCGGGCCGAAGTACTCCTGTGCCACCTCGAGCCGGACCAGCCCGATCCGCTCCAGCGCGCCGTGTCCGGCCTCGGTGAGGGTGAGGCGGACGGCCCGGCGGTCCGCCGGGTCCGGGGTGCGCTCGACCAGGCCGGCCTCCTCGAGGGCGTCCACGACGGTGGTGGCGGAGCGGGGGGCGATGTGCAGGCGGTCGGCGAGGTCGCTCAGCCGGATCGCCTGGGTGCCCTCGCAGCCGGGGGAGTGGGCGAGCATCCGCAGGGCCCGGGCCTGGCCGGGGGTGATGCCGTAGGGCTCCAGGCGCTGCATGGTCTGCCGCCGGATCCGCTTCATCGCCCGGGTCAGCGCGTCGGCGAGCTCGGCGGCGGTCTCGGTCGGCGGGGTGGTCATCGGCGGGCTCCCGGGCTGCGCGGCCCCCGGCCGGAGCCGGCCGGGGAGAAGGTGGGGCAAAAGGCTATCGGCCCGGCCTGCCGGTCCCGCCCCCGCCAGAGGATGCAGATCCAATAACACCTTGAGCTTAGCTCAGCATCTGGGTTAGCGTGAGATCACCAGCAGAGACAACAGCATCAGAGACAGCACCAGCAGAGGGAGCCACCATGGCCCAGTCCCACGCACGCGTCAGCACCGACCGCCCGGCCCGCTACGGCAAGCAGCTGGCCGCCCACCTGGGCCGCAAGATCGAGGCGAGCTGGTCGGAGGAGACCGGCCGCGGCGCGTTCTCCTTCTCCTACGGCTCGGCCGCCGCGGTCGCCGAGCCCGACGCGCTCGTCCTGAGCGTCGAGGGCGAGCCCGAGAGCCTCGCCCAGCTGGAGGATGTGATCGGCCGTCACCTGGTCCGCTTCGGCGCCCGCGACGAGCTGGTCGTCCAGTGGCAGCGCGACAACGGCGAGCCCGGTCTCACCCACCGCCACCAGGAGGACTGACCGCCCGCAGCCAGCGCTCCAGGCACCACAGGTACGTCCCCGCGAGGCACCAGCTGGCGGTGACGTCCAGCAGCCAGTGGAAGTCGCTCCACACCAGCCCGGAGCCGACCCCGAGGCAGACCACGGCGGTGGCCACGCACAGCGCCCGCCATCTGGGCAGGGTGCGGGCCAGCAGCAGTGCGGCGGTGCCGTAGGCGATCGCCGAGGTGGCCGTGTGGCCGGAGGGGTACCAGCCCCACTCGCCGGGGTGCAGCGGCACCCCCGTCGGCCCCGGCCGGGCGAACCAGGCCTTGGCGGGCACCACCAGCAGAGGGATGAGCAGCGAGGTCAGGGCGGCGACCGGCGCCGGCAGCCACCAGCGCACGGTTCGCGTGTGCCGGGCCCGCCAGGCGGCCAGGGCGGCCGCCAGCAGCAGGACGGGGATCGCGGGTACTCCGCCGCCGAGATCGGCCAGGGCGCGCCCGAGCGAGTCCAGGGCCCGGCCGGGCCAGGCGGCGCCGGGGGTGGGCAGCCGCACGCCCAGCGGGCCGAGCTCCGGGCTGCCGAGCCAGTGCCGCAGGCCGTGCACGGTGTCACGGGCCCAGACGTCCAGGTGCAGCAGCGGGCCGCCGACGGCGACCTGCCAGGAGATCACGGTCAGGACGGCGAGCAGGGCCAGTGGGGTCCAGGTACGCGAGAGCCGCCCTGGAGCAGGGGGGAGAGCTCCAGGGCGGCTGGGAAGATCGCCGATCCGTGGGGCCCGGGGGGTGTGGGCCGGACGGCCGGTCGATCGGTCCTCGGCTGCCACCGCCCCTGGCGGGGCGACGGCCGGTGTCGCTGAGGGTGTCAGCTCGCTGTCCATCTGTTACCACCGTACGTCACCTGTCGAGCCGCTCCCAGCGAGTTCAGAGGTTTCGCACAGCATCTTCACCGGGTGGAGCAGCTGGGAAGTACACCTGCACGAAACGGTGGCCCGATCCTCATGGACCGGGCCACCGTTCACGTTACCGCCGGATCAGACCGCCGCGAAGGCGTTCTCGATGATGTCCAGGCCCTCGGCCAGCAGGTGCTCCGGGATGACCAGCGGCGGCAGGAAGCGCAGCACGTTGCCGTAGGTGCCGGCGGTCAGCACGACCAGGCCCTCGTTGTGGCAGGCCTTGGCGATGGCGGCGGTGACCTCGGGGTTCGGGTCCTTGCTGCCCGGCTTGACCAGCTCGACGGCGATCATGGCGCCGCGGCCGCGGACGTCACCGATCACGTCGAACTTCTCGGCCATCGCGCGCAGGCGGGTCAGCATGACCTCGCCGATGTGCTGCGCCTTGGCGTTGAGGTCCAGCTCCTTCATGGTCTCGATCGAGCCCAGCGCGGCGGCGCAGGCGACCGGGTTGCCACCGTAGGTGCCGCCCAGGCCGCCGGCGTGCGCGGCGTCCATGATCTCGGCGCGGCCGGTCACGGCGGCCAGCGGCAGACCGCCGGCGATGCCCTTGGCGGTGGTGATCAGGTCCGGGACGATGCCCTCGTCGTCACAGGCGAACCACTGGCCGGTGCGGCAGAAGCCGGTCTGGATCTCGTCCGCGACGAAGACGATGCCGTTGGCCTTGGCGTACTCGACGATCGCCGGGAGGAAGCCCTTGGCCGGCTCGATGAAGCCGCCCTCGCCCTGGATCGGCTCGATGACGATGGCGGCGACGTTCTCGGCGCCGATCTGCTTGTTGATGAGGTCGATGGCCTGCGCGGCGGCCTCGGCGGCGCAGTTCTCGGCACCGGTCAGCCAGCGGTAGGGGTAGGCCACCGGCACGCGGTAGACCTCGGGGGCGAACGGGCCGAAGCCCTGCTTGTACGGCATGTTCTTCGCCGTCATGCCCATGGTGAGGTTGGTGCGGCCGTGGTAGCCGTGGTCGAAGACCACGACGGCGGTGCGCTTGGTGTAGGAACGGGCGATCTTGACGGCGTTCTCGACGGCCTCGGCGCCCGAGTTGAAGAGCGCGGTGCGCTTCTCGTGGTCGCCCGGGGTCAGCTCGTTGAGCTGCTCGGCGACGGCGACGTAGCCCTCGTACGGGGTCACCATGAAGCAGGTGTGGGTGAACGCGGCCAGCTGCTCGCTCGCCTTGGCGACGACGGCCTCGGCGCTGTTGCCGACGTTGGTCACGGCGATGCCGGAGCCGAAGTCGATCAGCGAGTTGCCGTCCACGTCCTCCAGCACACCACCGCCCGCACGCGTCACGTACACCGGCAGGGTGGTGCCGACACCGGCGGCCACGGCGCCGAGCTTGCGGGCCTGCAGCTCCTGCGACTTCGGGCCGGGGATGGCGGTGACCAGGCGGCGCTCCTGCGGGAGCGGCGTAACAGCGCTCATGGTGTGTTCTCCAGATTTCTCAAGGCGTCGGCTCTGGAAGGCTACGGCTGGGTCAAGGTGCCGGGCATGCGCCACTCGGTAGCACTGGGCCGTCCGACTTGTCCGGCACGGCCAGCCGCCGGAGATCGCTTACCGGGTGCCGCTCCTCCACTACATTGAGCGCGGGCGTGTCGCCGGTCGGGCGGCGTGGGTATCTGCCGCTTCGGGAGCTCGGGGCGGGCGGGTGTGAGGGAGCGGGGCCGGCATGGGCGTGGACGGGGCGTACGGGGCGTACGGTCAGCAGGTCGGTGCCGTCCCCGGAGCGGCCACCGTGCCGCCGCAGCGCGGGGGCTTCGACCTCACCGCCTGGGTCGCCGCGCCGCGCCCCGAGACCGCACCCGGCGTCCTGCGCTACGGCTACCGCCCGCTGGACGTGGCCAGGGCCAAGGACGCCGAGGTGCCCGCCGGGCCGCTGCTGCTGCGGGCGGCGCTCAACCTGGTGGTCGCCTGGTTCGCCGAGATCTACGGGGTGGCGCTCGCCTACTACCTGATCGACCTGTTCGGGCTGCCCAAGCCGACCACCCAGACCCCGGCGCTGCTCCTGCTGCTGGCCCTGCACGCCGTCGCCCTGACCCTGACGATCCGTCTCTTCGGCCGGATGGGCCGCTGGCCCGAGGTCTGGCGGCGCTGGGTGGCCCCGCTCCTCGCCCGGACGGTCACCCAGGAGCAGCCCGCGCAGCCGGAGCAGGCCCCGGTGGCCCCGGTCACCGACCCCTGGCACGGCCTGCGGCACGGCGGCGCCCCGCAGGCGGCCGCGGCCCTGGACGCGGCGCCGGTCGGCGACGTCGACTACGTCCGGATCCAGCGCGCCTGGGAGGGGGTCCAGGCCCACCCCGAGCGGCTGTCCGACTTCCTGGCCGAGGTGGCCGCCCGGGGCGCGGCTGCCTGCGCGCACCCCTCCGAGGCCCGCGACCTGCCCGGCCGCGGCCCGGGCCACGACCTGCTGACCCGTCAGCTCCGGCTCGGCACCGCGCAGGACGTGGTGAAGAACCCGCTCGCCCACCGCTCGGCCGCCTTCGCGCTCGACCCGGCGCTGCTCGCCACCTCGCTGCTCGCCGTCGGCCCGGCCGGGACGGGCAAGACCAGCCGGCTGGCCCGGCCGGTCGCCGAGGCGCTCTGCCTGCAGGCGCTCGCGGGCACCGCCTGCGCCGTGGTGGTCGGCGCGGCCGAGGCCGACCTCGGGCCGGACGCCTGGTACGACGTGGTGATCGCCCCCGGCGACCCGGCCACCGCCTACGGCCTCGACCTCTACGGCGCGGCCCCCGAGGTGGACGAGGCCGCCGCCCGCCTCGCCGATGCGCTGCTGCCCGACGAGCTGGCCGCCCGCGCCGAGAGCGCCCGGGTCGCGCTGCAGCAGACGGTCGGCCCCTACCAGGCCGCGTACGGCCGCTACCCGGGCGTGCGGGAGCTGCGCGAGCTGCTCGGCGGCGGCGAGGAGGGTGCCGAGCGCTGGGCCGCGCTCGGCGAGGAGCTGCGCAAGTCGGGCCGGTACGCCGCGCACGAGCCCGACCTGCGCCACCGCGAGCGGGCGCGCGGCCGGGCCGACGATCCGGGGGCGCTGCTCGCCGACCGCCTCGCGCTGCTCGACCGCCCGGCGTTCGCCACCAGCTTCGGGGAGGCGGCGAAGCCCGCCTTCGCGATGCGGGCGCTGGACCACCCGCTGCGGGTGCGGGTCAAGCTGCCCGAGCGCAGCCACCCCGAGGCCGCCCGGATCCTGGCCCGGCTGGTGGTCGGCCAGTTCCTGCAGGCCACCGCCGTCCGCACCGACCGCTCGCTGTTCGCCGGCCTGGTGGTGGACGACGCCTCGGCGGCCGTGGACGCCCACACGGTGCGGGGGCTGCAGCGGCTGCGCGGGGCCAACGCCGGGGCGGTGCTGCTGCTGCGCACCCTGGTCGACCTGCCGGAGGCGCTGCGCGCGCCGCTGTTCGGGGCGGTCGGCTGCCGGATGGCCTTCCCCGGCATCGCCCCCTGGGACGGCCGCCTCTTCTCCGAGGCCTGGGGCACCCACCTGGTCCAGGAGAAGGCCGTCACCCATGCGCCGGACACCTCCGGCGGCATGCTCCGCAAGGGCGGCCGCCTGCTGCGCAAGGCCCTCTCCGGCACCACCGCCCAGACCGAGAGCGTCACCACCCGCGACGTGGAGCGGCACCGCTGGTCGCCCTCCGACCTGGCGCACGCCCTGCCGACCGGCCACGCGGTGATCTCGCTGACCACGGTGGACGGTGAGCAGGTCCCACCTGTCCTGATCGACCTGCGGAGCTAGGCACCCAGGCGCCGCTACGGAGGATTCGGTCCCGGCGGTTGTCCGGCGCGTCCATAATGGGAGGCAGATGCTCAGCCCTCGCCGGTCGCAACGGGGCGACCAGGTCGAACCACCGAAGGTGCCATGCCCCCCACTCTCGCCTCCGTCGTCCGCAACAGTTCGCTCCACCTGACCGTCCTGGCCGGTGCGGACCACCTCGAACGACCCGTCCGCTGGGTGCACACCAGCGAGCTGGACGATCCGACCCCCTTCCTGGAGGGCGGGGAGCTGCTGCTCACCACCGGCATCAAGCTGGGCAAGAGCGCCGCGAGCCTGCAGGCGTACGTGCACCGGCTGGCCGACGCGGGGGTCGTGGGCCTGGGCCTGGGGGTCGGGCTCTCGCACGCAGAGGTTCCGCAGCCGCTGGTCGACGCCGCCGCGCAGCGCGGTCTGCCGCTGCTGCGGGTGCCGGAGGCGACGCCGTTCATCGCGATCAGCAAGTCCGTCTCGGCCGCACTGGCCGCCGAGCAGTACGAGGCGGTCACCACCAGCTTCGAGGCCCAGGAGGAGCTGACCCGGGCCGCCCTCGGCAAGGACGGCACCACCGCGGTGGTGCGAAGACTCGCCGCCCGCCTCGGCGGCTGGGCGGCGCTCTACGACGGCTCCGGCGCCCTCTCGGCCGTCGCCCCCGACTGGGCCGCCCGCCGGGCCGGCCGGCTGGCCGCCGAGGTCGACCGGCTGCGCCGCCGCCCCGCGCCTTCCTCCGCCGCTCTCCAGGGCCGCTCCCCGGGCATCGACACGGCGGACGAGGACTACGTGGTGGTCCAGTCGCTGGGCGCCGACCGCCGGGCCCGCGGCTTCCTGGCCGTCGGCACCGAGGACCGGATCACCCCGACCGAGCGGTACGTGCTGAACGCCGCCGTCGCGCTGCTCACCCTCACCCTGGAGCGCTCCCGCGAGCTGCGGCAGGCCGAGGAGCGGATGGGCGCGGCGCTGCTCGGCATGGTGCTGGCCGGCGAGGTGCCGACCGCCCGGCAGGTCGCCTCCGGGCTGTTCGGCGGGCTGCCGGAGGGCACCGTCCGGGTGCTGGTCGCCGGGGCGGCGCCCGGCACGGACGCCACCGAGGCGGTCGGGGAGCTGGGCGACCGGGCCGAGCAGGCCGGCGGCCGGGTCGGCGAGAAACTGCTGGTCTCCCGCGAGGAGGGGCCGCACGGCGCCCGCCTGGTGGTGCTGGCGGCCGACAACGGCGCCGCGCACCGGGCCTGCCTGGGCGCGGTCGAGGAGCACGAGGGGCTGGCCGTCGGCGTCTCCGCCCCGACCACCCTGGAGGAGGCCGGGGTGGCCTTCGCCCAGGCCGAGCGGGCCCTGGCGGTGGCGCTGCGGGGCGGCAAGCGCTCGGTCGACCACGAGGAGGTCGGTGCGGGCTCGCTGCTGCCGCTGCTCGGCGAGGAGGCCGTCACGGCCTTCGCCGAGGGCCTGCTCCGCCCGCTGCGCGAGCACGACCGCACCTCCCGCGGCGACCTGGTCGCCTCCCTGCGCGCCTGGCTCTCCCGGCACGGCCAGTGGGACGCCGCCGCCGCCGACCTCGGCGTGCACCGGCACACCCTGCGCTACCGCATGCGGCGGGTCGAGGAACTCCTCGGCCGCTCCCTGGACGACACCGACGTCCGCATGGAGCTCTGGCTCGCCCTCCGGGCGGGCGAGGAGTAAGCAGTCAGTTGCACTACCCAGGGGCGCGAGGAACTGCGCTGCCAACCATGCACGGCCTGCAGCCTTCCGCTTCGCGCACGCGGTTAATGGGCAGAGCCTTGCGCCCCTGACGTACTGGCGCAGTCACATACCTGACTGCTACGCCGTGTCCAATCCGCCGGAGCGGCACTGCGCCCTACCGTTGAGGTCGAGGCTTCACGACCCGCGTGGGGCGCAGACGAGAGGGCCGGTGTGACCGTGACCACCACTCATGACTTCTGGCTGGCCGGCCGCCGGGCGAGCGGCGACGGGGAGTTCGAGGTCCACCACCCGTTCGACGGCAGCCTGGTGGGCAAGGTCAGCGTCCCCACCGACGCGCAGGTGGAGGAGGCGCTGGACGCCGCCGTCGCCGCCGCTCTGGTCTTCGCCAAGACCCCCGCGCACGTCCGGGCCGCCGCGCTGGACCACGTGTCCCGCCGCCTGACCGAGCGCGCCGAGGAGATCGCCCGGCTGATCACCGCCGAGAACGGCAAGCCGATCAAGTGGGCCCGCGGCGAGGTCGGCCGCGCCGCCTCGGTGTTCCGCTGGGCCGCCGAGGAGGCCCGCCGCACCAACGGCGAGACCATGCGCCTGGACACCGACCCGGGCGGCGTGGGCCGCTTCGCGATGGTGCGCCGCTTCCCCCGCGGCGTGGTGCTCGGCATCGCCCCGTTCAACTTCCCGCTGAACCTGGTGGCCCACAAGGTCGCTCCGGCGATCGCCGTCGGCGCCCCGATCATCCTCAAGCCCGCTCCCTCCACCCCGCTCTCCGCGCTGGTGCTGGGCGAGCTGCTCGCCGAGACCGACCTGCCGGCTGGCTCCTGGAGCGTGCTCCCGGTGGCCAACGAGAAGATGCCCGCGCTGGTCCAGGACGGCCGCCTGCCGGTGATCTCCTTCACCGGTTCGGACAAGGTCGGCTACCAGATCATGGACTCGGTGCCGCGCAAGCACGTCACCCTGGAGCTCGGCGGCAACGCCGCCGCCGTCGTGCTCGCCGACTACTCCTCCGAGGCCGACCTCGACTGGGCGGCCACCCGGATCGCGATGTTCTCCAACTACCAGGGCGGTCAGTCCTGCATCTCGGTGCAGCGCGTGATCGCCGACGCCTCGGTCTACGACGCGCTGGTCGAGAAGGTCGTCGCCAAGGTCAAGGAGCAGGTCACCGGCAACCCGTCCGACGACGCCACCGACGTCGGCCCGCTGGTGGACGAGAACGCCGCCAAGCGCGTCGAGTCCTGGGTCGAGGACGCCGTGGCCAAGGGCGCCAAGGTGCTCACCGGCGGCACCCGCGAGGGCGCCCAGTACGCGCCGACCGTGCTCGCCGACCTGCCGGACGACGCCATCATGGCCACCGCCGAGGTCTTCGGCCCGGTGCTCTCGCTGCACAAGGTGGAGTCCACCGACGAGGCCTTCGCGCTGGTCAACGACTCGAAGTTCGGCCTGCAGGCCGGTGTCTTCACCCACGACGTGCAGGTCGCCTTCCGCGCCCACACCGAGCTGGAGGTGGGCGGCGTGATCATCGGCGATGCCCCGTCCTACCGCGCCGACCAGATGCCGTACGGCGGCGTCAAGGACTCCGGCGTCGGTCGTGAGGGCGTGAAGTACGCGATGGACGACTTCACCTACGAGAAGGTCATGGTCCTCACCGGCCTGTCCCTCTGAGCAGACCCACCCGCAGCCCCCGTCACCGCTCCGTGCGGCGGCGGGGGCCGCGTTATGCCCATAACAGTGCCAACTCCCCTGATTTTCCTACTCGTTGGTTCTCTTGACCCCCTCTCGTCAGCCTCACTACGCTCAGCCGCGCCCGGCACCCACCGGGCTCCCCCCACGGATCAGCGCGTTCTTCGATCACCCTCAGTCGAAGGGCACTGCCATGCTGCGTTCGATCAAGTACCTCGCCGCACCCGCCGCCGTGCTGGCCGCCGCGGCCCTGCTCACCGCCGCCCCGGCCGGGGCGCACGCCCCCGAGACGGCCCGCCACGCGATGCACGCCCACGGCGGCGTCCCGGCCGCCACCGGCGGCAACCTCGCCTACGGCGGCGGGCCGGTCGTCACCGATCCGAAGATCTACATCGTCTACTGGGGCAGCCAGTGGGGCACCGGCTCCACCATCACCAACGACCCCTCGGGCCTCGCCCCGCTGCAGCTCTCCTTCTTCCAGCACGCCTACGGCAGCGGTGACACCTGGTCCAACTCCGTCACCCAGTACTGCCAGGGCGTGGCGGTCGGCACCACCCAGTGCAACGGCGTCGGCACCGCCGTCGGCCACCCCGCGGCCAACCCCGTCGCGGGCACCTGGCTGGACAGCGGCGTGAAGGCGCCCAACCGCCCCGGCCAGTCGGCGATCGCCGCCGAGGCCGTCCGGGCCGCCGCGCACTTCGGCGTCTCGGGCGACAACGTGGAGATCATCGTGGACGTGCCGCACGGCATCGTCCCGCAGGGCTTCAAGACGCAGTACTGCGCCTGGCACGACCACACCACGGCCTCCGGCGGCGGCGACCTGCCGTACACCAACATGCCGTACGTGCCGGACGCGGGCAGCGGCTGCGGCGCCGGCTTCGTCTCCGGCGGCGGCATCAACACCGCCAACGAGGGCGTCACCATCGTCGGCGGCCACGAGTACGCCGAGACCGTCACCGACCCGGCCCCCAGCAGCGGCTGGCTCGACTCCGCCGGGGCCGAGAACGGCGACAAGTGCGCCTGGATCTCGAGCGGCCAGGGCGCCTCGACGGTGGTCGGGATGAACGGCGCCAACTTCGCGGTCCAGTCGCTGTGGAGCAACAACTTCAACGGCGGCGCGGGCGGCTGCGTGAGCTCCTACGTCAGCGCCTCCAACCAGCACTGAGCCCGAACCGGGGGCGTGCGGCAGAGCCCGTACGCCCCCGGCCCACCGCGGAAGGCCGAACGTGCGACGAACCCTCCTCCCGCTGCTCCTGCTGCTGGCCGCCTGCGCCGCACCCGCCGCGCCACCGCGGCCCGACTGCCAGGCCCCGCCCGAGCCGGTGGTGCCGCAGACCGCCGGGACCCTCGGCGAGCAGGACACCGGCCGGTACTGCCTGGCCCTCGGCGCCCAGCTCGGCGTCTTCCTGGCGGGGGACGCCACCGGCCGCTGGTCCTCCCCGGCCAGTTCGGACACCGCCGTGCTGGCCCCGGCGGGCACCTCCCGGCTGACCGCCCCGCTCGGCGTCACCCCGGGCGTCTTCCGGGCCGCCCGGCGCGGCACGGCCGAGCTCAGCAGCTCGCTCGGCGGACGGCGCTGGCAGGTGACGGTGGTGACGGGTTGACAGCTCCGACGGCCCGGCGTAGTCCGGAAGAAAAGGGGGGTCGACGAGAGGAGAGCGCCATGGCGCTCGGCGACCTCATCGGTCATGAAGAGGGCCAGATCGTCGTCCAGCGGGTGCTGCCAGGTGACCACGGCCTGCCGCCCACGGTGGAGAGCTCGTTCAAAGCCACGGGCACCCTGCTCGGTGTCGCGATCAACGACATCGGCACCTACGTCGGCCGGATGCGGGCGGACGGCACGCTGGACGGTGACGGCCAGGGCATTCTGATGAGCCCGACCGGCGACAGCGTCACCTGGCAGGGCAGGGGCGTCGGCAGCTTCGGCCCGGACGGATCGATCCGCTGGGTCGGCTCCCTCACCTACGTGTCGGCCTCACCGGCGTTCGCCGGCCTGCGTGGCATCGTCGGGCTGTTCGAGTGGACGACCACCCAGGACGGCGGCGCCTCGGGCGACATCCGGGCCTGGCAGTAGAGCAGTCTGCCGGGGCGGTACACCGGGGCGGCCCCGGCAGGACACAATGGGCTCCATGAACGAGCTCGCCCACCCGCACACCCGGTTCACCCCCACGGTCAAAAACCCGGACGGCCCCCGGGAGCTGGTCATCCTCGGCTCCACCGGTTCGATCGGCACCCAGGCCATCGACGTGGTGCTGCGCAACCCCGACCGGTTCAAGGTGGTCGCCCTCTCGGCGGCCGGGGGCAGGGTCGAGCTGCTGGCCGAGCAGGCGCTCACCCTCGGCGTGCACACCGTGGCCGTGGCCGACGAGGCCGCGCTGCCCGCGCTGCGCGAGGCGCTCGCCGCCAAGGCGGCCGGCCGCCCGCTGCCCGAGCTCCTCGCGGGCCCGGAGGCCGCCACCGAGCTGGCCCAGCTGGAGTGCCACTCGGTGCTCAACGGCATCACCGGCTCGATCGGGCTCGGCCCGACGCTGGCCGCGCTGCGCGCCGGGCGGGTGCTGGTGCTGGCCAACAAGGAGTCGCTGATCGTCGGCGGCCCGCTGGTCAAGGCGGTGGCCCGGCCGGGCCAGATCGTGCCGGTGGACTCCGAGCACGCCGCGCTCTTCCAGGCCCTGATGGGCGGCACCCGCGCCGAGGTTCGCAAGCTGGTGGTCACCGCCAGCGGCGGCCCCTTCCGGGGGCGGACCAGGAGCGAGCTGGCCGCCGTCACCGTCGAGGACGCGCTGGCCCACCCGACCTGGGCGATGGGCCCGGTGGTGACGGTCAACTCGGCCACCCTGGTTAACAAGGGCCTGGAGGTCATCGAGGCCCACCTGCTCTACGACATCCCCTTCGAGCGGATCGAGGTCGTGGTCCATCCGCAGTCCGTAGTCCACTCGATGGTGGAGTTCACGGACGGCTCGACGTTGGCCCAGGCCAGCCCGCCGGACATGCGGATGCCGATCGCGCTCGGCCTCGGCTGGCCCGAGCGGGTGCCGGACGCCGCGCCGGGCTGCGACTGGACCAAGGCCGCCACCTGGGAGTTCTTCCCGCTGGACGACGACGCCTTCCCCGCCGTGGCGCTGGCCCGCGAGGTGGGTACGCTCGGCGGGACGGCCCCGGCCGTGTTCAACGCCGCGAACGAGGAGTGCGTGGACGCGTTCCTCAAGGGCCACCTGGCCTTCACCGCGATCGTGGACACCGTCGCCAAGGTGGTCGCCGAGCACGGCACCCCCGCCTCGGGAACTTCGCTCACGGTGGAGGACGTCCTCCACGCGGAGGGCTGGGCCCGGGCGCGGGCACGCCAGCTCGCCGCGGGCTGAACCGGTAGGACCTAGGAGCGGGATGACGGAGGCAGAGCGGTGTCAACGGTGATGTGGGTGCTCGGCATCCTGCTCTTCGTGGTCGGGTTGCTGTTCTCGATCGCCTGGCACGAGCTCGGCCACCTCTCCACGGCCAAGCTCTTCGGCATCAGGGTGCCGCAGTACATGGTCGGCTTCGGGAAGACGATCTGGTCGCGCAGGAAGGGCGACACCGAGTACGGCATCAAGGCGATCCCGCTCGGCGGGTACATCCGGATGATCGGGATGTTCCCGCCGGGGGCGGACGGCCGGATAACCAAGCGCTCCAGCTCGCCCTGGCGCTCGATGATCGAGGACGCCCGGGAGGCCTCCTACGAGGAGCTGCAGGAGGGCGACGAGCACCGGCTCTTCTACACCCGCAAGCCCTGGAAGCGCGTCATCGTGATGTTCGCCGGGCCGTTCATGAACCTGGTGCTCTCGGTCGCGCTCTACCTGGTCTGGTTCATGGGCATCGGCCTGCAGACCTCGGTGCCCACCGTCTCCTCGGTCAGCGAGTGCGTCGTCCCGGCCTCGGCCGCCCGGGTGGACGTCTGCCCGGCGGGCGCGGAGAAGTCGCCGGCCAACAAGGCCGGCCTGCGGGCGGGAGACCGGATCGTCTCCTTCGGCGGGGACCAGATCTCCACCTACGCGCAGCTGCAGTCCGACATCCGCAAGTCGCCCGACAAGACGGTGACCATCGTGGTCGAGCGCCTCGGGCAGCAGCAGAACCTCACCGCCACGATCACCAGCAACACCGTCGCCGCCGTGGACAAGGACGGCCGCCCGGTCGACGGCAAGACCGTCAAGGCCGGCTTCCTGGGCTTCTCCCCGGCCACCGGGGTCAAGCACCTCAGCCTGGGCGAGAGCGCCACCCAGATGACCGACATGGCCAAGCACGGCATCTCCTCGCTGGCCGCCCTGCCCGGCAAGATCCCGGGCCTGTGGCACGCGATCGTCGGCCACGACCCGCGCCCGGCGGACTCGCCGATGGGCATGGTGGGTGCCGCCCGACTGGGTGGTGACGTCTTCGCGATGGACCTCCCGGCCACCGTGCAGCTCACCTTCATGGTCCAGCTGCTGGCCGGCATCAACCTCTCGCTCTTCCTGTTCAACATGCTGCCGCTGCTGCCGCTGGACGGCGGGCACATCGCCGGGGCGCTCTGGGAGTCGGTGCGCCGCCACACCGCCCGGCTGCTGCGCCGCACCGACCCGGGCCCGTTCGACGTGGCCAAGCTGATGCCGCTGGCGTACGTGGTGGCCGGGATCTTCATCTGCTTCACGGCACTGGTGATGGTCGCCGACATCGTCAACCCGGTGAAGATCAACTGACCCGAACGGGGAGGGCGGTCGGCCGAGTGTGCTCGGGCCACCGGGCGTGGCGTACCGTTGGAGGCCGGTCCGGCCGTCGTCGGCCGCCCGCTCCGGCCCGAGCCACCGGCCGGCCCACTCACCTCACCTGGGGAACCCTGCGCACATGACCGCGATCTCGCTCGGTATTCCGTCCCTGCCGCTCAAGCCGCTGGCCACCCGCCGGGTCTCCCGGCAGATCAAGGTCGGCAACGTCCTGGTCGGCGGCGACGCCCCCGTCTCCGTGCAGTCGATGACCACCACGGTGACGGCCGACGTCAACGCCACGCTGCAGCAGATCGCTCAGCTGACCGCCTCCGGCTGCCAGATCGTCCGCGTCGCGGTGCCGACGCAGGACGACGCGGACGCGCTGCCGATCATCGCCAAGAAGTCCGGCATCCCGGTGATCGCCGACATCCACTTCCAGCCGAAGTACGTCTTCGCCGCGATCGAGGCCGGCTGCGCCGCCGTCCGGGTGAACCCGGGCAACATCAAGCAGTTCGACGACAAGGTCGGCGAGATCGCCAAGGCCGCCAAGGACGCGGGCACCCCGATCCGGATCGGCGTCAACGCCGGTTCGCTCGACAAGCGCCTGCTCGAGAAGTACGGCCGGGCCACCCCCGAGGCGCTGGTCGAGTCCGCGCTGTGGGAGGCCTCGCTCTTCGAGGAGCACGACTTCCGCGACATCAAGATCTCGGTCAAGCACAACGACCCGGTCGTGATGATCAACGCCTACCGCCAGCTGGCCGCCGCCTGCGACTACCCGCTGCACCTGGGCGTCACCGAGGCCGGCCCGGCCTTCCAGGGCACCATCAAGTCGGCGGTCGCCTTCGGCGCGCTGCTCGCCGAGGGCATCGGTGACACCATCCGGGTGTCCCTGAGCGCTCCCCCCGCCGAGGAGATCAAGGTCGGCATCCAGATCCTGGAATCGCTGAACCTGCGCCAGCGCGGCCTGGAGATCGTCTCCTGCCCGTCCTGCGGCCGCGCCCAGGTGGACGTCTACAAGCTGGCCGAGGAGGTCACCGCCGGCCTCGAGGGCATGGAGGTGCCGCTGCGCGTCGCCGTCATGGGCTGCGTCGTCAACGGCCCCGGCGAGGCCCGCGAGGCCGACCTGGGCGTCGCCTCCGGCAACGGCAAGGGCCAGATCTTCGTCAAGGGCGAGGTCATCAAGACCGTCCCCGAGTCGAAGATCGTCGAGACCCTGATCGAGGAGGCGCTCAAGCTCGCCGAGGCGATGCAGGAGGAGGGCGTCGAGTCCGGCGCCCCCACGGTCGTGGCCGCGGGCTGACCGGATTTTCCGTGCGGGGCCGTCCGTGAACGGACGGCCCCGCACTCTTGCCCAGGGGGAGCGGCGGAGTAGGGTGCGGCGAGAGCTCTGATAGGTGAGGTGTCTGTGCTCGATCGAGGTGTGATGCTCCCCGGCCCGTTCCAGGTCGCGCGCGCCCTGGCCTCCACCCGGGTACTGGACGCCGCCGACCTGGCGGACACCCTGGAGGTGCTCCACCGGGATCCGGTCGCCAACGCCTTCGTCGCCACCCGGGTCGAGGCCGTCGGGCTCGACCCCTGGCGCCTGGGCGGCGAGATGTGGGGCTGGTTCGACGAGGACGGCCGCCTGGAGTCGCTCTGCTACGCGGGCGCCAACCTGGTGCTGGTGGGTGCCGGCCCGGAGGCCGTCCGGGCCTTCGCCGAGCGGGCCCGCCGCCAGGGCCGCCGCTGCTCCTCGATCGTCGGCCCCGCCGAGCCCACCGCCGCGCTCTGGGCCCTGCTCGAGCGCAGCTGGGGCCCGGCCCGCGAGGTGCGGGCCCACCAACCGCTGATGTCCACCACCTCCCGGGCCACCGAGGTCGAACCCGATCCGCTGGTGCGGCGGGTCCGCCGCAACGAGGTGGAGGCCGTGATGCCCGCCTGCGTCGCGATGTTCACCGAGGAGGTCGGCATCTCCCCGCTGGCCGGCGACGGCGGCCTGCTCTACCAGGCCCGGGTCGCCGAACTGGTCGGCGCCGGCCGCTCCTTCGCCCGCTTCGACGAGGCCGGCCAGGTGGTCTTCAAGGCCGAGATCGGTGCCGTCACCGCCGGAGCCTGCCAGATCCAGGGCGTCTGGGTCGCTCCCGAGTACCGCGGGCAGCGGCTCTCCGAAGCCGGCATGGCCGCCGTGCTCGATTTCGCGCTGGCCGACGTCGCTCCCGTCGTCTCGCTCTACGTCAACGACTTCAACATTCGCGCCCGCGCCGCCTACCGCCGGGTGGGCTTCCGTGAGGTGGGCGCGTTCATGAGCGTGCTGTTCTGAGACGGGCCGCCCGGAAGGATGAGTGGGCTTTCCTGCGGTTTCGCCGGTCCGGGAGGGTGCCCGGAGGAGTAACGTCCGGGGGCATGGAGCAGCTGACCGAGGTGACGATCGAGGCCATCGACCTCGCGGCCTGGGCGCCGTACGCCCTGGACGTGCAGGCGGTCGCCTTCGGGCTGACCCCGCAGGAGGTGGCGGTCCGCCTGCAGATCGTCGGGCGGCACGCCGTCCAGCCCGGCGTGCAGGCGTACGGCGCGCTGGCCGAGGGCAGGCTGGTCGGCTTCGGCTACGGCATGCCGAACCGGCGCGAGCACTGGTGGAGCACCGTGATCCAGCCGCACCTGGAGGCACAGGGCCACGGGGACTGGCTGGACGACGTCTTCGCCGTCACCGAGCTGCACGTGCTGCCCGAGTACCAGGGCCAGGGCCTGGGCACCCGGCTGATCCGCACCCTGTGCGAGGGCTCCGGCCGCCCGCGCAGCATCCTCTCCGCGATCGACGCCGAGACTCCCGCCCGCCGGCTCTACCGCTCGCTCGGCTACCGCGACCTGGCCCGCCCGGTCCGCTTCCCGAACACCGTGCGGCCGTACGCGGTGATGGGCGCGCACCTGCCGCTGATCGGCTCGCCCGTTCAGAGCCAGGCCGCGAACTCCAGGTAGAGCTCCCCGGCCCGCCGCTCGTCCGCCGCCAGGTGCCGCAGCCCGGTCTCGACCGCCCGGAACAGCGCCCAACCGCGCAGCCGCTCCGGGTCGACCTCGACCGACTCCGCCAGCTTCTGCAGCCGCCGCCGGGCCGCCGCCCGGGGCCCCGGCTGCCCGGCCAGGGTGTCGAGGCGGTCCTGGGCCAGCAGCGCCAGGTCGTAGGCCCGTTCGCCGAGCACCGGCCGTGGCGAGACCGCCAGCCACGGGGAGCGGTCGGCGGCCAGGACGTGGCCGTGGTGCAGGTCGCCGTGCAGCAGCAACTCCTCGGGCTGGTCGGCCAGCAGTCGCTCGGCCGCCGCCGCCGCCTCCTCGAAGAGCGCCTCGGCCTCGGCCCGGGCCGGGTTGGCCCGCAGTTCCGCCAGCCGGGCCGTCAGCTCCTCCGAGAGCCGGGGAATGCCGCCCTCAGCCCCGGGCGTCACCCACAGCTGCCGCAGCAGGCTGGCCGCCTCCAGCATCGCCTTCGGTTCGGCCAGCGAACGCAGCGGGATGTCGGCGTGCAGCCGCTCGAGCAGCAGCGCGTCCCCCTCCGCGCGCAGCAGTCGAACGGCGCCGTGCCCGTCCCACTGCCGCAGCGCAGCGGCCTCGCGGCCCGCGCTGCTCCGCAGCCGCAGCACCGCCGGCTCCCCGTCCGCCTGCCGCACCAAGGCGGTCGGCCCGCTCGCGACGCACACCCGCTCCAGGGTCAGCTCCCACCGGTCCAGCCACTCGTCCAGCATGGGAGCCTTCCTGATCATCAACGGTCACTTGCACTATCCAGGGGCGCGAGGAACGGCGCGGCCAACCACGCACTCTGCCGTACCGGCAGACGGTGGCTCACTTGCACTGTCCGGGGGCGCGGGGCTCTGCTCATTAACCGCGTGCGCGAAGCGGCAGGCTACGGGCCGCAGCGTGGCTGGTCGCGCAGTTCCTCGCGCCCCCGGCGGGCGCGGCCGCGCGTCAGGTGACTATGCCCGGGAGGGCCGGGAGTGCGCCGCCCCAGTGGCGGGCGCGGAAGGCGCTGTCGCGCAGGGCCTCCGCCGCCGTCTGCCGCAGGGGGCCGGTGGCGGCGCCGACCAGGTCGGCGTAGACCGCCGTCAGCTGGGCCTCGATGTGGACCGCCAGGTCGGCCGCCGTGGCGGGGCTGGTGACGGCCGTCGGAAGGCGGTAGCCGGCCGCCGCGGCCGTCGGCGTGGCGCCGCTGTCGGCCAGCATCCGCTGCCACGCGTCACGCCGCGCCTGGTGCGCCGCGTACGAGGCGTGCCCGTCCTCCCGCTGCGCCCCGGCGGGCAGGTGACCGCCGATCACCCCGTAGCCGTACACGGCGGCGTGCTCCGCCGCCAGCGCGCTCTGCAGCGCCGCACCGGCCCCGGAGGCCCCGGGAGTCTTCGAAGCCGAGGCGGAGGCGGAAGGCGAAGCGGTGCCGCTCTTCGGCGCGTTGACCGCGCCGTTGTCGCCGAGCGCGGCGGCGTGCAGCGCGTCCGAGGCGGCGACGGCGGCGAGCAGCTTGGCGAGCGTGGGGGAGGCGGCGTCGAGGTCGGCCAGCCGGGCCTCGGCGGTGGTCCGCTCCAACGCGGCCAGCGCCGCCACCGAGGAGACGGCGGAGGTGGCGGAGGCCGAGACCGAGACCGAGGGGGAGGCCGTCGGGAGCCCGGCGGCCAGCGCGGTGCGGTGCGCGACGACCTCCTCGCGCTGGGTCTTCAGCAGCTCGGCCTGGGCCCCGCCGGCCTGGACGGCGTCGTACCCGGCGAGCAGGGCGTCGGTGGCGGCGACAGCGCGGACCCGCAGCGGCAGGTCCGGGTCGGACTTGCCCTTGCCGCCTGGTCCGCCGCTGTCGCCGGAGCAGCCGCTGGCCGTCAGTGCGGCGGTGAGCACGCCGAGGGCCAGGAAGGTCCGCCGGTTGGGCGACAGCATCGAACGCTCCCGAGTGAGTGGTGGGGGTCTGCGGGAAGGCAGGAGCCTTCGGCCCCCACCGCCCGTGCATCATTTCAGAAAGCCCCGTCAGCACCCCGCGCCGGGCCCGCCGTGTGTCCGACTTGCGTGGAATCGGCGGTTGGGCGGCCGACCGGTTAGGATTTCCGCCGAGCCGTCGTGACCTGGGTGCGCCCCGGGTGGCGGCCCCGTAGTTCTTGAGCACAGCCTTCCGACAACAGCACACGCGGCCGAGGAGTCACCCGGATGAGCACCAACCCCACCGACCGGTTGCGCGAATTGCTGGAGCCCCTGGCCGTCGAGGCCGGGCTCGACCTGGAGGACGTGAAGGTCACCCAGCAGGGCAGCCGTCGCCAGGTGCAGATCGACGTGGACGCCGACGGCGGGGTGGACCTGGACGCGGTCGCCGACTTCAGCCACCTGGTGAGCCAGGCGCTGGACGAATCCAACCTGATGGGCGAGGCCCCGTACGTGCTGGAGGTCGGCTCGCCGGGCGCCGAGCGCCCGCTGGCGCTGCCGCGGCACTGGGCCCGGGCGGAGGGCCGGCTGGCCAAGATCCACCTGGTGGACGGCGGCGAGCTCGTCGCCCGGGTGCTGGAGAGCGACGAGGACGGCGCGCTGGTCGAGGTGCAGCCGGTGAAGGGCCGCGGCAAGCCGAAGGAGCGCCGCCTGGAGTTCACCGAGGTGGCCCGGGCCCGGGTGCAGGTCGAGTTCAACCGCAAGGAAGACGAGCACATCCTCGACGCCGCCGAGGACATCGTCGACGACGCCTCCGACGAAGACGATGAGTGACGCACCAATGATCAACTGCACGAAGAAGACGAAGGAAGAGGAGGCGTAGCCGTGGACATCGACATGAGCGCCCTGCGTGGGCTGGTCACCGAGAAGAACATTCCGTTCGAGCTGCTGGTCGAGTCGATCGAGTCGGCCCTCCTCATCGCGTACCACCGCACCGAGGGCTCGCGTCGCCGCGCCCGGGTCGAGCTGAACCGCAAGAGCGGTCACGTGACGGTCTGGGCGCTGGAGGACGCCGCCGAGCTGGAGGAGGGCGTCGAGCCCAAGGAGTTCGACGACACCCCGAGCGGCTTCGGCCGGATCGCCGCCTCGACGGCCAAGCAGGTCATCCTGCAGCGCCTGCGCGACGCCGCGGACGACCAGACCTTCGGCGAGTACGCGGGCAAGGAGGGCGACATCGTCACCGGTGTCGTCCAGCAGGGCAACGACCCGAAGAACATCCTGGTCGACATCGGCAAGCTGGAGGCCATCCTCCCGCCGCAGGAGCAGGTGCCCGGCGAGGACTACCGGCACGGCACCCGCCTGCGCTGCTACGTGGTGGCCGTGCGCCGCGGCGTCCGCGGCGCCTCGGTGACGCTGTCCCGTACGCACCCCAACCTGGTGAAGAAGCTCTTCGCCCTGGAGGTGCCGGAGATCGCCGACGGCTCGGTCGAGATCGCCTCGATCGCCCGTGAGGCCGGCCACCGCACCAAGATCGCCGTGTGGTCCCGCCGTCAGGGCCTGAACGCCAAGGGCGCCTGCATCGGCCCGATGGGCGGCCGGGTGCGCAACGTGATGGCCGAGCTGCACGGCGAGAAGATCGACATCGTCGACTGGTCGGAGGACCCGGCCGAGATGGTCGCCGCCGCACTGTCCCCCGCGCGGGTGACGAAGGTGGAGATCGTGGACTACGCCCAGCGCTCCGCCCGGGTGATCGTGCCGGACTACCAGCTCTCGCTGGCGATCGGCAAGGAGGGCCAGAACGCCCGCCTGGCCGCCCGCCTGACCGGCTGGCGGATCGACATCCGGCCCGACACCGAGCCCGCCGACGGCGGCCCGGCCGAGGCCTCCGCCGACGCGTAAGCAGTCCGTGCGCCGCCCTGCCGGGACATACGGGGCGGCGCCAGGTCCCTTCGGAGGGGTAGACTTGAGGTTGTCTGGCCGGACGCATGTCCGAGCATGCCCGGAACGCACCTGCGTGGGCTGCCGCAAGCGCGCGGCCAAGCACCAGCTGTTGCGTGTCGTGGCGGTCGAGGGCGAATGCGTCCCCGACTCTCGCGGCGCACTGCCTGGCCGGGGCGCACATCTGCACCCCGACTTGGCCTGTCTCGACCTCGCGGTACGCCGACGGGCGTTCCCCAGGGCCTTCCGGCTCCAGGGCGCACCACTCGGCACGGACCAGCTCCGTACGTACCTGGAGGAGCGGGCAGGCGGCACCCCGGCGCTCCGAGCACCTCTCAGGCGCGCAGCACCACCGTAGAAGACAGCTCGGCTCGCGCATCGTCGCGCGCCGCGCGCCACATCAAATACCTCGCGAGTTGGAAGTAGGTCGAGATTGCGATGAGCACCCCTCGATGAGTACGCGATGAGTACGCGATGGGTTCGCCCATGAAGTAGCGACAGTCCGGCGGACGATTGCCCCGGACTCATAGACAGGAGTGAAGTGGCTAAGGTCCGGGTTTACGAGCTCGCCAAGGAGCTTGGTTTGGAGAGCAAGGCCGTCATGGCCAAGCTCACCGAGCTGGGTGAGTTCGTCCGTTCGGCGTCCTCGACGATCGAGGCGCCGGTCGTGCGCAAGTTGACTGACGCTCTGGGAGTGGCCCCTACGGGTGGTTCCGCTGCCAAGCCTGGCCCGCGGAAGCCCGCGGCGCCCCAGCCCACCGGTGCTGCCGGTGGTGCCTCCGCACCCAAGCCGGGTGCCCCCACCCCGGGTCCGCGCCCCGCCGCGACCCCGGGTCCCCGTCCCACCCCGGCCGCAGGCCCGGCCCCGGTGGCGCCCGCCGCTGCGGCTCCCGCCGCTCCGGCCGCGCCCGCCGCGCCGAAGCCGACCGTGACCCCGGGCCCGCGCCCGGCGGCCCGTCCGGCTGCCCCGGCTGCTCCGGCGGCCGAGTTCTCCTCCCCGGCCCCGGCCGGCGAGGCCCCCGCGCGTCCGGCCACCCCGCCGGCCCGTCCGGCCGCTGCCGCGCCGGGCTCCGGCGCCCGTCCGGGCCCGCGCCCGGCCGGCCCGCGTCCGGGTAACAACCCCTTCACCTCGGGCAGTGCGACCGGCATGGGCCGCCCCGGCGACCGTCGTCCGGCCGCCCCGGGTGCCGCGCGTCCGGGTGCCGGTGCCCCCGGTGCCGGTGCTCCCCGTCCGGGTGGCGACCGTCCGCGTCCCGCCGGTGCTCCCGGTGCCGGTGCGCCGCGTCCCGGTGGCGACCGTCCGCGTCCCGCCGGTGCTCCCGGTGCCGGTGCGCCGCGTCCCGGTGGCGACCGTCCGCGTCCCGCCGGTGCCCCCGGTGCCGGTGCCCCGCGTCCGGGTGGCCCCGGCGCTCCGCGTCCCGACGGGATGCCCCGTCCGGCCGGCCCGCGCCCCGGTGGCCCGAGCCCGTCCGGCATGCCGCGCCCGAACCCGGGCATGATGCCGCAGCGTCCCGCTCCGGGTGCCGGCCCGCGTCCGGGCCCCGGCGGCCGTGGCCCCGGCGGCCCCGGCGGCCGTCCCGGTGGTCCGGGTGCCGGTGGCGCCCGTCCGGGCTTCGCCGGTCGTCCGGCCGGTCCGGGCTCGCGTCCGGCCGGTGGCGGCGGCTTCGGCGGCCCCCGCCCGGGTGGCGGTGCCGGTGGCGGCGGCGGCTTCGGCGGCCCGCGTCCCGGTGGTTTCGGCGGCCGTCCCGGCGGCCCGGGTGCCCGTGGTGGCACGCAGGGTGCCTTCGGTCGTGGCCCGGGCGGTCGCCCGGCCCGTGGCCGCAAGTCGAAGCGTCAGCGTCGCCAGGAGTACGAGGCCATGCAGGCCCCGTCCGTGGGCGGTGTGATGCTGCCTCGCGGCAACGGACAGACCGTCCGCCTGTCGCGTGGCGCCTCGCTGATGGACTTCGCGGAGAAGATCAACGCCAACCCGGCCGCGCTCGTCTCGGTGATGTTCAACCTCGGCGAGATGGTCACCGCCACCCAGTCGGTCTCCGACGCGACCCTCGAGCTGCTGGCCGGCGAGATGGGCTTCGTCCTGGAGATCGTCAGCCGTGACGACGAGGACCGCGAGCTGCTCGAGTCGTTCGACATCGACTTCGGCGCCGACGAGGGCGACGAGGAGATGCTGGTGGCCCGTCCGCCGGTCGTCACCGTCATGGGTCACGTCGACCACGGTAAGACCCGCCTGCTCGACGCCATCCGCAAGTCCAACGTGGTGGCGGGCGAGGCCGGTGGCATCACCCAGCACATCGGTGCCTACCAGGTGTCGGCGGTCGTGAACGGCGAAGAGCGCCCGATCACCTTCCTCGACACCCCGGGTCACGAGGCGTTCTCCGCCATGCGTGCCCGTGGTGCCAAGTCCACCGACATCGCGATCCTGGTGGTCGCGGCCAACGACGGTGTCATGCCGCAGACGGTCGAGGCGCTCAACCACGCCAAGGCCGCGGGTGTGCCGATCGTGGTCGCCGTCAACAAGATCGACGTCGAGGGCGCCGACCCGACCAAGGTCCGCGGTCAGCTGACCGAGTTCGGCCTGGTGGCCGAGGAGTACGGCGGCGACACCATGTTCGTCGACATCTCCGCGCGCCAGGGTCTGCACATCGACCAGCTGCTCGAGGCGGTCGTCCTGACCGCCGACGCCTCGCTCGACCTGCGGGCCAACCCGGAGCAGGACGCGCAGGGTATTGCGATCGAAGCCCACCTCGACAAGGGCCGCGGCGCCATGGCGACCGTCCTCGTCCAGCGCGGTACCCTCCGCGTCGGTGACTCGATCGTCGTCGGTGACGCCTACGGCCGCGTCCGCGCGATGCTCGACGAGAACGGCAACAACCTGGAAGAGGCGGGTCCGTCCCGTCCGGTCCTGCTGCTCGGTCTGACCTCGGTGCCCCGCGCCGGCGACAGCTTCATCGTCGTCGACGAGGACCGCACCGCCCGCCAGATCGCCGAGAAGCGCTCGGCCCGCGACCGCAACGCCGCCTTCGCGCAGCGTCGGGTCCGGATCTCCCTCGAGGACCTGGACAAGGCGATCGCCGCCGGCTCCATCGAGCAGCTCAACCTCATCATCAAGGGTGACGTCTCCGGTTCCGTGGAGGCCCTTGAGGACGCCCTCGTCAAGCTGGACGTGGGCGAGGAGGTCGAGCTCCGGGTCCTGCACCGCGGTGTGGGTGCCATCACCGAGTCCGACGTGGACCTGGCGATGGGCTCGGACGCCATCATCATCGGCTTCAACGTGCGCGCCGAAGGCCGCGCCCGTACCGCGGCCGAGAAGGAAGGCGTGGACGTCCGGTACTACTCGGTCATCTACCAGGCGATCGAGGAGATCGAGGCGGCGCTCAAGGGCCTGCTCAAGCCCGAGTACGAGGAGGTGCGCCTCGGCTCCGCGGAGATCCGCGAGGTCTTCCGCTCCTCCAAGTTCGGCAACATCGCGGGTGTCATCGTCCGCGAGGGCCTGCTGCGCCGCAACGCCAAGGCCCGCCTCATCCGCGACGGCAAGGTCGTCACGGAGAACCTCACCATCGAGGGTCTGCGTCGTTTCAAGGACGACGCGACCGAGGTGCGCGAGGGCTTCGAGGCCGGTGTCACCCTCGGTTCGTTCAACGACATCAAGGTCGAGGACGTCATCGAGACCTACGAGATGCGCGAGAAGCCGCGCTCGTAACGGTGTGAGATCCGGGGCCGGTCGACGGGTGCTTAACCCGTCGACCGGCCCCGGTCTCGCTGTGTAGGGTCCAGCTACCGAGACCCTTCGAGGCCTTCAGGTCGGCGAGACCTGTCACACATGTTCGTAGGAACACTCACCTTCGACCTGCTCCTCGGCGACGTGCACTCGCTGAAGGAGAAGCGTTCGATCGTGCGGCCCATCGTGGCCGAGCTGCAGCGCAAGTACAGCGTGTGCGCAGCGGAAGTCGGGAACCAGGATCTGCACCGCAGGGCCGAGATCGGCCTGGCGGTGGTGTCCGGCGACGCCGGGTACGTGACCGAGATCCTGGACAGCTGTGAGCGGCTCGTCGCCGGCCGCCCCGAGGTGCAGTTGCTCTCCGCGAGGAGGCGCTGCCACGGCGACGATGATTGAGAGCGGGGGCGGTGGTGGTACGTCACCACCGTCACACCGACGAGGACCGACAGCGCCCACAAGGCTGGGCGCGGGCAGGTATTTTGGGGCGTGGGCCCCACCGGGCGTCGATTCGGCCCGGGTACCGCGCTCACTGCACGAGGAGGCAACGTGACCGACACCGCAAGGGCGCGCAAGCTCGCCGACCGTATCAAGGTGGTCGTGGCCGAGACCCTGCAACGGCGGGTCAAGGACCCGCGCCTGGGCTACGTCACCATCACCGACACCCGGGTCACCGGTGACCTTCGCGAGGCCACCGTCTTCTACACCGTCTACGGTGACGAGCTCGAGCGTGCGGCCTCGGCCGCCGCGCTGGAGAGCGCCAAGGGCGTGCTCCGCTCCGAGGTCGGCAAGCAGACCGGGGTGCGCTTCACCCCGACGCTGACCTTCGTGGCCGACGCCCTGCCGGACAACGCGAAGAACATCGACGACCTGCTGGACAAGGCGCGGCTCTCCGACGCCGCCGTCCGCACGGCCGCCGCCGGGGCGACGTACGCCGGGGACGCGGACCCGTACCGCAGCCCCAAGGCTGACGACGAGGACGAGTAAGCATGACCGCGGAGCCGGCCCGAGCCGGCCAGGGGGCGCCCACCACCGACACGGTGGAGGGCGCCCTCGCGGTGCTTCCGGGGCCTCGCACGCAGTCACCGAGCGGTCTCGAGCTGGAGTGGCAGCGCGTCGTCGCGCTGATCGGCTCCGCCTCCTCGATCGACCTGATCTGCCACATCAACCCGGACGGTGACGCCCTCGGCTCGGCGCTGGCCGCCGGTCTCGCGCTGCGCTCGCTCGGGCGCGAGGTGCGGGTCTCCTTCGGGGACGATCCGCAGATCGTGCCGGAGTCGCTCTCCTTCCTGCCCGGCCAGGAGCTGATCGTGCCGGCCGCCGAGGTGCCGGACGCCCCTGAGCTGGCACTCTGCTTCGACGTGGCCGCCGAGTCCCGACTCGGGCTGCTGCACGCCAAGGCCTTCGCGGCGAAGGCGATGGTCGTCATCGACCACCACGCCTCCAACCCCGGCTTCGGCACCCACCGGCTGATCGACCCCGGCGCCCCGGCCACCGCGGTGCTGGTCGACGAGCTGCTCCGGCGGCTCGGCGTCCCGCTGGACCAGGCGCTGGCCACCTGCCTCTACACCGGCGTGGCCACCGACACCGGCTCCTTCAAGTACGCGGCCACCACCCCGGCCACCCACGAACTCGCCGGGCGGCTGCTGGCCACCGGCATCCGGCACGACCTGATCTCCCGCCAGCTCTGGGACACCTCCTCCTTCGGCTACCTCAAGGTGCTCGCCGCCGCGCTGGACCGCGCGGTCTACGAGCCGGCGGCGGCCGGCGGCCACGGCCTGGTGTGGACCTGGGTGCCGTACCAGGACCTGGCCCTGTTCGGCGTCACGGTCGAGGAGATCGAGGGGCTGATCGACGTCCTGCGGCGCCCCGCCGAGGCCGAGGTGGCCCTGGTCCTCAAGCAGGACCCGGACGGGACGCTGCGCGGCTCCTGCCGGGCCAAGGGCGCGGTGGACGTCGCGGCGGCCTGCGCCGAGCTCGGCGGGGGCGGTCACAGGTTCGCGGCCGGGTTCTCCGCGCGGGAGGAGGTGCCGGTGGTGGTGCGGCGCTTCCGGTCCGCGCTGTTGTCCAACATCTGCACGGAAAGTACTGATGAAGCGTAAGGGCACGGGGCCGGACGGCCTGGTCATCGTCGACAAGCCGGAGGGCATCACCTCGCACGGGGTGGTGGCGAAGATCCGTTGGCTGGCCGGCACCCGGAAGGTCGGCCACGCGGGGACTCTCGACCCGATGGCGACGGGCGTACTGGTCATCGGCGTCGAGCGGGCCACCCGGCTGCTCGGGCACCTGATGCTCACGGCCAAGACCTACGAGGCGACGATCCGCCTCGGGCAGGACACCGTGACGGACGACCGCGAGGGGGAGGTCACCTCCGCCACGGACGCGTCGGGCGTCGAGCGGGCGGCGATCGACGCCGGGATCGCGAAGCTGACCGGCGAGATCATGCAGGTGCCGTCGAAGGTCAGCGCGATCAAGATCGACGGCAAGCGGTCGTACTCGCGGGTCCGCGAGGGCGAGGACTTCGAGATCCCGGCGCGGGCGACCACGGTCCACTCCTTCGTGGTCCACGACGAGCGGCGGGCCGTCGCGGAGGACGGCACCCCGGTGGTCGACCTGGACGTCACGGTGGAGTGTTCCTCCGGCACGTACATCCGGGCCCTGGCCCGCGACCTGGGCGCCGACCTCGGCGTCGGCGGCCACCTGACCGCACTGCGGCGGACGAAGGTCGGGCCGTACGAGGTGCAGTCGGCGCGGACGCTGGAGCAGCTCGAGGAGAAATTGGAGGTCCTCCCGATCGCGGAGGCCGCCGCGGCGGCGTTCCCCCGGTGGGACATCGATGCGGAGCAGGCGAAGCTGCTGTCGAACGGCATGCGGCTGCCCGCGCCCGGGCTGGGCGTGGACGGCCCGATCGCGGTCTTCGACCCGGAGGGCAGGTTCCTGGCCCTGATCGAGGAGAGCGGCGGCAAGGCGAAGCCGGTAGCCGTCTTCGTCGGCTGAGCCGCCCGGCACCCCCAGGGGCAGAACCCTCCGGGGCAGCACCCTCAGGGGCGCGGGGAACGGCGCGGCCAGCAGAAGGCGCCGCCGCCACCTGTGAGCTCCAGGGCACTTGCACTATCCAGGGGCGCGAGGAACTGCGCGAGAGCGGAAGGCGACGACCTGTCGTCTTCCGACTTCGCGCAGTTCCTCGCGCCCCTCAGCGTTTGCAACTGGCTCACTGCGCGAACCGTTGGGTCGGCTTCTTCCGACTTCGCGCAGTTCCTCGCGCCCCTGGGCGTCTGCAACTGGCTCGCTGTCGGAGTCAGCCACTCGGCTTCTTCCGCTCTCGCGCGGTTCCTCGCGCCCCTGGACAGTGCAACTTTCACTCTGACGAGTGAGTAGGAGTGTGCCTCGCTGGAGGGTGAGGGCAGGCTCCCCGGCGGCAGGTGAGACGGGGAGGCGGGTGGCATGGGCCTCGCGGTGGTGCGGGTGTGTGATCCGGAGGGGCGGACCAGGGGGCTGGGGTTCGTCGCCGACCTGTCGGGGGCGGTGGTCACGGCGCACGAAGCGGTGGCCGGCCTGAGCCGGGTGGTGCTGCACCTGCCCGGGGGTCAGACCCGGGTGCTGGGGGAGAGCGCCGTCGAAGCCTGGCCCGAGTACGGGCTGGCGGTGCTGCGGATGGCCGGGGTGGGCGGGCTGCCGGTGCCGCCGCTGCCGGTGGCCACCGGTGCGCCGGGGCAGCTGGTGGCCGTGCCGTACCTGCGGCCCGGCTCGGTGGAGCCGGCCCTGAGCCAGGGCGGGGTGCTCGCGGCGGGGCCGGCCGTCTACCCGTGGCGGGAGAGCTTCCACCTGGTGGAGGCCGCACTGCTGCTCGACCTGCCGCAGCTGGCGGCGGCGCCGACCCCCGGGGCCCCGGTGCTGGACGCCGAGACGGGAGCGGTGCTCGCCGTCGTCACGCCGGGCCTGCGCAGCGGCCACGAGCAGGGTGTGCCGGCGGTGCCGCTGCACGGCGAGGGCCTGGCGGAGCTGCTGGCCCGCAACGCCGCGACCGTCCCCGCGTACGGGAGGGCGCTCAACCTCGGCGGGGTGCTGCAGCTGGCCTCGGTGCAGCTCGGTTCGGTGAGCGCCGGGCCGGGCCGGATCACCGATCTCGCGGCCGACCGGGTGGACCGCCCGGACGGCCTGACCGGCGAGGAGCCGCAGTGCGCCGTGACGGCGCTGGTCGGCGCGGCGGGCAGCGGCCGGACCACCGAGCTGGCGGCGCTCACCGTACGGCGGGCCGGCGGCCCGCAGCCGCTGCCGACGCTCTGGCTGCGCGGCGCCGAGCTGGCCGCCACCGACGGCTCGCCCGCCCCGGCGGTGGCCCGCGAGCTGGCCCGGGCGGCGGCGCTGCTCGAGGTGGCGGTCCCGGAGCCCGAGGAGGTGGCCCTGCTCTGCGCGGCGGCGGGCCGGCCGCTGCTGGTGGTGCTCGACGCGCCCGAGGAGGCTCAGGCGGCCCTGTCCGACCGCTGGCTGGCCGCCTGCCGGGACTGGCTGGCGCGGACCGGCGCCCGGCTGCTGCTGGCCTGCCGCCCGGAGGAGTGGGAGCGGCTGGCCCCGGCGCTGCCTCAGGCGCGGCCGCACGGCCTGGGCCCGCTGCCCGCCGAGGCCGCCGACCGGGCCGCCCGGCGGTACGGGCTGCCGGGGGGCTGGCTGGGCCCGGCGGAGGCGGCGCACCCGCTGGCGCTGCGGATCGCCGGTGAGCTGCACGGGGACGGCGTGCGGGGGCCCGCCCCCGGGCTGGGGGAGCTGTTCGCGGCGTACTTCGACCTGGGCTGCCTGCGGGTGGCCCGGCGGCTGGCCGCCGGGGCGCAGGTCCGGCCGCCCGGGGCGCACCGGCGGGGCGCGGCGCGGCCGGCGGGGGAGCGGCCGGGGCGGGTGCGGCGGCTGGCGGCGGTGGTGGCCGGCCGGCTGCACGAGGCCGCCCGGGTGATGCTGGCCGTCGGCCACGGCGGGCTGAGCCGGGCCGCCTTCGAGGCGCTCTTCCCCGAGGCGGGCGGCTGGGCCCGGGCCGTCCTGGCCGAGGGAGTGTTCGTCCCGGCGGGCGACGGTTACCGGCTGGCCCACGAGGAGTTCGCCGAGTGGCTGCAGGGCCTGCACCTGGACCTCGAGGGCGCCCTGCGGCTGCTCCTGGCGGAGCCGGTGGCCGAGGACCGCGCGGGGGAGGACCGGGCCCAGGCGCCTGACCGTACCGCCGAGGGTGCCCGCCGGGGGGCGTCGGGTGCGGGCGCCGACCCCGGGCACGGGGTGCCGCGGCACCGGGTCGGGCCGGTGGTGGCGGGGCTGCGGCGGGCCGGGCGGGACACCCCGGCGCTCGACCTGTGGCTGCGCCGGGTGTGGCGGGGGCTGGCGGCGGCCGCGCCAGGGAGCGAGGAGGAGTGGTGGGCCGGGCGGGTGCTCGCCACCGTCCTGGCGCAGCTGCCGGAGCCCGGCGAGCACCGGGAGCTGCTCGAGCTGCTCGCCGGCCGGGGCGAGCGCGCCGGGGAGTTCGGCCCGGCCTTCTGGGCCGCGCTGCCGCTCGGCCTTGAGCTGCGGCTGGACCTGCTGCGGCGCCTGGTGCGCACCGACGGCCCGGCCCAGAGCTTCCGCACCGCCACCGCCGAACTGCTGGTGGCCGACCCGCAGGCCGTCCTCCCGCTGCTGTGCGCCTGGTTCGAGGACGACAGCCGCCCGGCTGCCCTCCCCGGGGCCACCGTCGCCGACCTGGCGCACGACCTGCTGTACGCGCACCGCAGCCTGGCGCTGGACAACCTGACGGAGTGCCTGGTGGCTGCCGCCCATCCGCGAGCCGACGCGCTGCTCTCGCTGCTGGCCGTCGAGGAGCCCTCCGCGCTCTGCCGCGCGGTGGACCGCTGGAGCCACGACCCCCGCCCCGAGCGGCACGTCGCGGCGGCCGTGCACGCGCTGCGCGCGGCCCCGTACGCGACCGGTCCGGGGCCCGGGCTGCTGCGGTTCGCCGCCGCCAGCCTGCTCGCCCGGGAGGGCGAACCCGCCCTGCACGGGGCCGCGTTGGCGCTGCTGGTGCGCTATCCGCAGACTCGGGCCCAGCACCTGGAGCGGGCGCTCGCGGCCTACCGCGCGGACGACCCGTTCGTCACCGCCGAGGTGCTCGCCCCGGCGCTGGCGGCCCAGCCGCAGCCGGTGCTGGCCGCCCTGCGCGCCCGGCTGGCCGAGCCGGGCGCGGCCGTCGCCGAGGCGCTGCGCCTGCTGGCCGAGACGGCCGACCCGGCCACCGCCCGCCAGGGCCAGGTGCTGGCCGCCGAGCTGCTGCGGGAGCACCCCGAGTGGGCCGGTCAGCTCGCCGACTACCTGGACCGGCTGCTGGCCCGCGGTCAGCGCGGCACCGCGCTGCTGGCCGAGCTGCGCCGCCGCCCGCCGGCGGTGCGCCGGCTGTTCGCCGTCCGGCTCGCCCTGCCGGGCGGCGCGGGCCGGGCCGCGGCCCTGGACGCCCTGCTGATCGGCGAGCGGGAGGAGTCGGTGCTGCTGGCCGTGCTGGAGCGCACCGCCGAGACCTGTGCGGAGCACGAGCCGCGCCGCGTAAGGGAGTTGGTGCGCAAGGCGGCCGCCGCCGGGCGGTCGCCCGAGCCGGAGCTGGTGCGCTGCGCGGGCCGTTCGGCGGCCTTCGCCCGGCTCCTGGCGGAGTGGCCGGAGACCGAACCGCCGCCTGCCGACGGGCCGCTGCTGGCCCGGATGCGCGCCCTGGTCGCCGAGGGCCGGGACCCGCAGTACGCCGCCGCCGAGGCCGAGCGCGCGGCGGGGGCCCTGCCTGTCCCGCGTCCGCCGCGCGCAGCAAGCCTTCCGGTGCCGAAGCCGGGACGGGCGCATGGCACGCTATAGGAGTTCAGGTAGGAGTGTTTGAGAACGAGGAGCGGTCAGGGTGCAGCGCTGGCGTGGCCTGGAGGAGATCCCCGGGGACTGGGGGCGCAGCGTCGTCACCATCGGATCGTTCGACGGTGTGCACCGGGGCCACCAACTGATCATCGGTCGGGCGGTGCAGCGTGCCCGGGAGCTGGGCGCCAAGGCCGTGGTGGTGACCTTCGACCCGCACCCGAGCGAGGTCGTCCGGCCCGGCAGCCACCCGCCGCTGCTGGCCCCGCAGCCGCGCCGGGCCGAGCTGATGGCCGAGCTGGGGGTGGACGCCGTACTGGTGATCCCCTTCACCCGCGAGCTCTCCCAGCAGTCCGCGGAGGAGTTCGTCCAGCAGGTCCTGGTCGAGGCGCTGCGCGCCCGGCTGGTGATCGAGGGCCCGAACTTCCGCTTCGGCCACAAGGCGGCGGGCAATGTCGCGCTGCTCACCGAGCTCGGCAAGGGGGCGGACTTCGAGGTGGAGATCCTCGACCTCAAGGTGTGCGGCGAGGCCGGTGGCGGGGACCCGTTCTCCTCCACCCTGGTGCGGCGGCTGGTGGCCGAGGGCGATGTGGCGGCGGCGGCCGAGGTGCTGGGTAGGCCCCACCGGGTCGAGGGCGAGGTCGTCCGGGGCGCCCAGCGCGGCCGGGAGCTGGGCTTCCCGACGGCGAACGTGGACACCGTGCCGCACAGCGCGGTTCCCGCCGACGGCGTGTACGCGGGGTGGCTGACGGCGGCCGGTGAGCGGATGCCCGCGGCGATCTCGGTCGGGACCAACCCGACCTTCGACGGCACCGCGCGCACCGTCGAGGCCTACGCGATCGACCGCGTCGGCCTGGATCTGTACGGGCTGCACGTGGCGGTGGACTTCCTCGCCTACCTGCGCGGGATGGAGAAGTTCGACTCGATCGACGCGCTGCTCGACCGCATGGCCGATGACGTCAAGCGGGCCCGAGAGCTCACGGGCAGCTGAACCTCGCCGGGGCAGCACCACAGGGGCGCGGGGAACCGCGCTGCCAACCACGCACCTCCGTGCAGGGCCGGCAGCGCGGTTCACCGCGCCCCTTGGTCGTGCAGCTCACTGTTGTTGCGGCGGGTAGCCGTAGCCGGGCTGCTGGGGCTGCTGCCCCGGCTGGGCCCAGCCCTGGGGGAGCGGGGCCTGCCCCTGCTGCGGGGGCTGGCCGGGCTGCGGAGCCCAGGGAGCGCCCTGCTGCGGGTACCCGCCCTGCTGCGGGGGGTACTGCTGGGGGTAGCCGCCCTGCTGCTGCGGGTACCCCGGGTAGCCGCCCTGCTGGGGCTGCTGCTGCTGCCAGCCGCCGCCCGCCGCGTGCTGGGCCCGGGCGATGTCCTCGCCGACCAGCGTGGCCAGCTCGAAGTAGGCGTCCCGGACCTTGGGCCGCATCATCGCGAGGTTGACCTCGGCCCCGGCCGCCAGGCTCTCGTCGAACGGCACCACCACGACGCCGCGGCAGCGGGTCTGGAAGTGCGCGACGATGTCCTCGACCTTGATCATCTTGCTGGTCTCGCGGACCCCGGAGACCACCGTGATCGAGCGCTGCACCAGGTCGGCGTAGCCGTGCGCGGAGAGCCAGTCCAGCGTGGTGGAGGCGCTGGAGGCGCCGTCCACGCTGGGGGTGGAGACGACGATCAGCTGGTCCGCGAGGTCGAGCACCCCGCGCATCGCGCTGTAGAGCAGACCGGTGCCGGAGTCGGTCAGGATGATCGGGTAGTGCTGGCCGAGCACCTGGATGACCTGGCGGTAGTCCGAGTCGTTGAAGGTGGTCGAGACGGCCGGGTCGACGTCGTTGGCCAGGATCTCCAGGCCCGAGTGCAGGTCCTGCGAGGTGAACTGACGCACGTCCATGTAGCTGCGCAGGTGCGGGATGGCCGTCACCAGGTCACGGATGGTCGCGCCGGTCTGGCGCTTGACCCGGCGGCCCAGGGTGCCGGCGTCCGGGTTGGCGTCGATGGCGATGACCTTGTCCTGGCGCTCGGTGGCCAGGGTGGCGCCGAGCGAGGTGGTGGTCGTGGTCTTGCCGACGCCGCCCTTGAGGCTGATCACGGCGATCCGGTAGCAGCTCATCACCGGGGTACGGATGATCTCCAGCTTGCGGGCCCGGTCGGCCTCCGCCGCCTTGCCGCCGAACTTGAACCGGGACTCCTTCTGCTGCTTGGGCTGCCCCTTCAGCAGGCGGTCGGAGGAGAGCTCGACGGCCGCGGTGTAGCCGAGCGCGGCGCCGTGCGACATCGGCTGCTGGCCGCCCTGCTGGAAGGCCACCGGCGCCTGCGGCATCGCCTGCTGCGGGTATCCGCCCTGCTGCGGCGGCGGGTAGCCACCCTGCTGCTGCGGCCAGCCGCCCTGCCGCGGGTCGACCGGCTGGGCCGGCGCCTGGCCGGGCCCCGGCGGCGGGTAGCCGTACCCGGGCGGCGGGGTCTGCTGCGCACCGGGCGGGCCCGGCTGGGCGGGCGGCTGCTGGCCCGGCGCCTGCGTGGGCCACGGGCCGGGCGGCGGGGTCTGCTGGTACGGCTGGGCAGGCTGCTGCTGGCCCGGCTGCCCGGGCGGGCCGGGCTGGGCGGGCGGCGCGACCGGGCCCGCCTGCAGCGGAGCCTGCTGAGCCTCCGGCTGCGGGGCGGCGGGAGGCACCGGCGCGGCGGGCTGCTCGCCCGGGGCCGGCCAGACCGGGGTCCCGGCGGCGGGCGTCACCTGCTGCGGCGTGGCGGGCGGCTGCGGAGCCGACTGCGCGGCCGGAGCCGGCGGGGGCGTCTGCTGGGCCTGCTGGGCCGGCGGAGTGGAGCTCTGGGTGTACCAGGACGGGGGCGAGTAGTCGGGCGTGTCCGACCAGTCGTCGTCGTCCTCCGCCGCGTTGTCGCCGACGTAGACGCCGTCCCGATCGCTGCTCACTTGGGCTCCCTCGTGTTGCGCCGCCGCTCTTCGCGGTGGAGTCGCCACCTAAGACTAGGCCGTGAATCGCGGCCAACTGAAGGCGGTGTCCCACGTACGTGACCGCACCGGTCGCACGCCCCGGGGCGGTCACGGGGCACGCCCGCGCGGCCGGGTGGGCTCGCGCGGGCGTCCGGTACGGACCGGTGGTGACTGGTCAGCCGTCGGGCTGTCAGTCCATCCGTCGGGCCAGGCCCAGCAGCTGGGCCTCCGCCTCGCCGGGGTTGGTCATCACGAACTGGCGCCGCATGCGGGTCGCCCAGAGGGTGATGTTGTCGCCAAGAGTTGGCAGCGCCGCCACTTCCTGGTCGCCGAGCGACAGCACCCGGGCCAGGATCTCGGACTCCTGCGGGGAGACCCGCTGGATGCCCACCAGGTCCGCGGCGTTGAGCACCCGGACCGCGTTCGGCCCGAGGTACGGCAGCAGGGTCAGGGTGGTCTGCCAGGGCGCGGCCGACAGGCGGCTGCGCGGCGGGCGGGCGCCGAGGTCACGGACCACCAGCACCGGGGAGGCGACCGAGGCGCCCTGGGCGCCGAGGCGGCCGACCTGGTGGATCGTCACGCAGGGCTGGCCGCCGCCGGCCGCCTGCGCCATCGGGGCCCAGGCCTGCGGGCGGGCGGTCTCCACCGCGATCCGGGCGCCGGTGGCGGCGGCCCGCAGCGCGATGATCTGCGCCGTCCACATGCCGCCGACCAGCACCAGCTCGTACGGGTTCGGGCGGAACAGGCCGAGCACGGCGGGCTGCTGCTGCGGGTCGACCCCGATCACCACACCGTCGTCGCCGACCGGGAAGGAGAGCGCGGCCAAGTCCTCCGGGGCCAGCACGTGCCGCTCGCGGCGCGGGCCGCGCAGGCCGAATCCGGCCCGGGGGCGGGGGCGCTGCTGGTCGGCGCCCGGCTCGGGCGCGTGGCTGGGGTAGGTCTGATAGGCCATCAGGAAGTCCCTCCCAGGGGCAGCGTGGCGAGCAGGCCGGGGGCCTGCTCGAGGTCGAGACGGGTGAGGCCGACCCCGGCGTGCTGGGCGCGCGACTCGACGAGCCGGCCCACCTGCTCGACCTCGCTCTCGCTGCGGCCGGTGACCCGGACGTGCCCGCTGATCGCGAGGGCCCCGCCGGTGCCCGGCGCGGCCGTCAGGCTGAAGGTGCTGGCCAGCGCGGGGGTACCGGTGACCAGGTTGACCAGGTCGGGTGCGGCGATCCGGCCGGGAGCGCCGCCCGGGCGGCTCAGCTGCGGCCACTTGGAGATCCAGTAGGTGCTGTGCCAGCGGTCGTCGATCCGCCAGAACTTGCGGCTCTCCTGGGTGCGCCGGGTGGTGCCCCCGCCGCCGCCGGTGCCCTGACGGCCGGCCACCGCGATCGGGTTGGCGCAGGTCGAGATGGACAGCGCGGCGATCAGCTCGCGCTCGTCCAGGGCGGTGGTGGTGAATCCCGCACTGCCCAGGCGCCCGGCCAGCTGGTCGGTGACGCGCTGGAGCGCCTTGCGGGCGCCCTCCTCGCCGCCGCCGCGGGCCAGTACGGCGGTGCTGCTCTGCTCGGGGCACAGCCGCAGGGCGACCCAGGTCAGCCGCAGGCCCGGCGTGGCCAGGCCGTCGGGCAGCTGGTGGTAGGCGCGGGCGGCCAGCGACTGCTCGGGCAGGTGCGGCGCGGGCGCCGGCTGGGTGTGCTGCACCAGCTGGACGGACTCCAGGGTGATGTCGTCCACCTTGAGCGCGGAGACCACCACGTCCAGCGGCAGCGGCAGCGCGGTGCGGTTGGGCCGCAGCGGCTGGTCCTTGGCCTGCACCAGCAGGACGGAGGTCAGGAAGGTGCCGTCGCCGACCATGCCGGTCTCGCGGCGCACCGGGCGGCCGCCGAGGTCGGTCTCGGTGGCGTGGGTGCAGGTGCGCAGCGCGGGCTCGACCTCGAGCACGGGGGCGAGCGCCGGGTCGGTGCCGGGCGGCGGCACGTTGCGCGCGGCCTGCTTGCGGCGGGCGTTGAACTCGCCGCGCATCCGCAGCGCCTCGGGCAGGCTCCGCCCGCCCAGGGGCAGCAGCGCCATCACCACGAGCACCACGGCGGGCACGACCATGGCGCCGCCGACCGCGGGGTTGATGTTCCAGCCGCAGGCGACGAGGGCCACCGCGACCTCCAGCAGCACGAGTTGCTGCAGCTGGAGCCGCGAGCCGAGCAGGCCCGGGCGCGGGTGGAGCTTCGGCTGGACCGCGCCGGTCGGCCGGTTCGGGGCGGGCCGGGAGCGCCGTCCGGAGCCCCCTCCATGGCCGCCCCTACGGCCCTGCGCGGTACTGCGTCGCTCTGGAGCGGTCTGGCTTGGCATCCCCCGAGTGACCCTCTCTTGATCGGTTGTCACGGCCCGGTTGGCCGGTCGGCGAACCGTGGCCGTACGGTACTCACCGTCTGCTGCCGCATCGTAGAGGGTTGGCTGCGGTCTTCGCCCGGCGGGTGGCAGACTCATGCAGGGATGAATCGTGCTGACGTACGCACAGGTGCCGAGCCCGGGCACGCGTAGCCGTCACAACAGGGGAGACGACGATCATGGCATCACGCCGGGACGAGCTGAACGCCTACACCTTCGCGCGCAAGCGCATGGTGGGTGCCTTCCTCCAGCCGAGCGGGGGCGGCAACGACGAGGACGCGCCGCGTCCGGTCAAGGCCGTGCTGCCCAGCGTCGTGGTCGCGGCCGTACTGGTGGCCGGGTTCGGCATGCTCGGCGTCATCAGTCCGACGGCGCCGCAGGGTTGGGACGACACCAAGAACATCATCCAGGGCAAGGACTCGACCACCCGGTACGTGGTGCTGATCGACCCGGACACCAAGCAGAAGGTGCTCCACCAGGTCCTGAACATGGCCTCGGCCCGGCTGGTCACCCCGGCCAACGCGAAGATCGTGATCGTGGCCGACAGCGTGCTGGACGCCTACAAGAACCACGGCCCGACCATCGGCATCCCGTACGCGCCGGACAAGCTCCCGACCCCGGACGTGGCCGCGGCGCCGAAGAAGTGGTCGGTCTGCGACCGCGCGGGTGCGGGCAACACCCAGTCGACCGTCAACCAGGCCGTCTTCGTCGCCGCCGACAAGGAGGCGCTGGCGCTGGCCAAGCCGGGCAAGATGCTGGCCCCGGGCGAGTGGCTGTTCGTCGAGAGCCCGGAGATCGCGAACAACCGTCCCGCCTGGTACCTGGTCGACTCGCTGGGGAACAAGCACGCCATCGGCCAGCAGGATACGGACGCGGACTACCGTCTCGGGCTGGCGGGCGCGGTGTTCGGCGCGGCCGAGCCGCAGAAGGTCACCAAGGAGTGGCTGGACACCCTGGGTGACGGCGACCGCATCGACTACCCCGACATCCAGGGCTTCAGCCCGACCACCAAGGTGCCGTCGACCCTGCAGCTCACGCAGCAGGCCGACCGGTTCGTGGGGCGGCTGCTGACGTACCAGAACAGCAGCTTCTACGTGGTCGGCAAGGACGCGCTCTTCGAGGTGACGGCCTTCCAGGCCAACATGATCTCCAAGGGCCCGGTGAGCAAGCTGCTCTACGACAACCACACCGCGACGTTCGGCGAGCTGACCCAGAGTGACTACGAGAAGTACGGCAGCAAGATCGACAAGGGCATGATGCCCAGCGCCGACAAGCTGCCGCGGGAGAAGCCCTCGGGCCACCCGGTCAACGTGGTGGGCGCCGACGGCGGCCGGACGGTGCTGTGCAGCACCTTCGACAGCATGGACGCCGACAGCAAGGTGCACCGCAGCGTCTTCGCCGACACCAAGTACCCGGCCGAGATCGCCTCCGGTTCGTCCAGCGCCCACGTCTCCCCGGGGGCCGGACTGGTCTTCCGCGCCACCGACAACGGCCTGGGCGGCTCGGGCGCCAACTACCTGATCACCGAGACCGGGCTGCGCTACCAGCTGCTGGCCAACACCGCCCCCGCCGGCGACGCCAAGAGCGGCGGCGCCGCCGGGCAGCAGCCGGCACCGCAGCAGGGCGACGGGGCGCAGGCCAGGCTCGGCTACGACAAGATCCAGCCGGTGGCGGTGCCCAACAGCTGGGCCTCGCTGGTCCCGGCCGGTCCGGTACTGGACGTGAACGCAGCGACCAAGCCGCAGACGTACTGACGACGGGTCAGGGTCGAAGCCGGGCCGGTGTCATGGTCTGGTAACTACCTTGCTCCCGGTGTTGGGAGACTTGCGGTCGGCGGCTACAGTGCTGGATGGCGCCACACCGTGGTGTCGGACGGACGGACCGTGCCAGGACCGTCCGTCAGGAAGTCTGTCTCATGGGGGACGGTGGATCATGGCTGGTCAGTTCAGGACGACCGCTGAGGAAATGACTGCGTTTGCGAACCGTATCGGTGACGTGAACGCTCAGATCCACGGCGAGATTCAGAGGCTCAACACCCTCGTCGACGAGATCAAGGCGGGCTGGAAGGGCCAGGCCGCGACCGCCTACGGCCAGCTGCAGACGCGTTTCAACGCGGACGCGGACGCGCTGAACAAGGTGCTCGACGAGATCAAGCAGGCCATCGAGGCCACCACGAAGCTCTACGCCGCCACCGAGCAGGACCAGCAGTCCTCGATGTCGCACGCGGGCGGGATCTGAGCCTGGTGACCGGCGGGGTTCGCCCCGCCGCCCGGTGCTCGTGACAGGCCACCGTACGTAGCTTCATCCTCGACAAGGAGACAGACGCCATGGGCGACAGCAGCATTCTCGTTAATTTTTCGACCATCCAGAACGCCGCCGGTGAGGTCCGTCAGACCGCCTCGCGCATCCAGCAGCAGCTGGACGACCTCAAGGCCGGCGTGACCCGCATCGCCTCCAGCTGGGAGGGCAAGGCGCAGGAGGGCTACCAGGCCCGTCAGCGCGAGTGGGACGCCAAGGCCGCCGACCTGCAGCAGGCCCTGAGCCAGATCGCGACCTCGCTGGACAACGCGGCGCAGAGCTACCAGGACACCGAGAGCAAGAACGCCAACATCTGGCACTGAGTGCTCGGCACTTCACAAGGGGCGGGCGTCCGGGCGGGCGCCCGCCCCTGGTGCGTGGCTCGCGCCGCGCGCCTCGTAACGGGGAACGCAGGAGGGGTTGAGCAGTGCCGTCGTTGGGTGGTTTCCGCAGGTCGGGTGCGGCGTTGGTGGCGCTGGGGGTGATCGGCGGCCTGTCGGCCGGGCCCGCGTACGCGGACGACCCGAAGGGCACCGCGCGCTGGTCCCCGATGGTCGTGTCGGCCTCGGCGGAGTGCGCCGTGCCGTCCAAGGACGTCGAGGGCGTGCCGTGGTCGCTGCAGCGCGTGCTGCTGAACCAGCTCTGGCTGCCGGACAGCACGCTGCCCAAGGAGAAGCAGAAGCCGATCGACGGAGACGGGATCCTCGTCGCGGTGATCGACACCGGGGTGGACAACAAGAACCCGCAGCTGGCGGACAAGGTGGTCGACGGCGGTGCCTTCATCAAGAAGGACGGCCAGGAGGACACCGGGCCCGCCACCGCCGACCAGGTCGGGCACGGCACCAAGGTCGCGGGCATCATCGCGGCCGGGAAGTCCGACAAGACCGGCTTCATCGGCCTGGCCCCCAAGGCGCAGATCCTGGCCATCCGGCAGAACGACGCCCAGGGCTCGGGCGATGTGCCGCACCTGATCGACGCCATCAACAGGGCGATCCAGATGAAGGCCAAGGTCATCAACATCTCGCAGGACGTCCGCGGGACGGGCGCCGACGGTGATTTCGACCACAAGCCCGAGTTGGAGAAGGTGCTGAAGGACGCCGAGAAGGCCCGCATCGTGGTGGTGGCCTCCTCCGGCAACGACGGTCTGGAGGGGAACACCTACCCGGCCGCGTTCCCCACCGTGCTCGCCGTCGGCGCCTCGGACCGCAACAACGAGCGGGCCTCCTTCTCCCAGTACGGCACCTTCGTGGACGTGGTCGCACCGGGCGTCGACATGCTCTCCACGGCCCGCAGCTACGGCCAGTGTGTGGACAACGGCACCAGCTTCTCCGCGCCGTACGTGGCCGGGGTCGCGGCGCTGCTGAAGCAGAAGTACCCGGACTGGACGCCCGCGCAGATCCGGGCCCGGATCGAGCAGACGGCCGAGCGCAGCGGCCGGGACCGCAACGACTACACCGGCTGGGGCGTGGTCGACCCGGTCAAGGCCGTACAGAGCAACGCGGAGCCGGAGGACGAACCGAAACCCGAGGCTGCCGTGCAGCTCGACTCGGCCCGGATCGTGGCCCAGCCGCTCGGCCTGGCCGAGACCCAGCAGGACCGGGACTCCCGCACGGCGCTGTACGTCCTCGGCGGCGGCCTGCTGACCGTGGCCGGCCTCGGCGGCGCCTCGGTGGTCATGCGGGATCGCCGGAAGGCGCGCGGCGAGGGCAGCTGAGCCTGCCCCTGCGGACATGACAGTGCGGCCCCACCGGATCGGTGGGGCCGCACTGCCATGTCCGGACGGGTCAGATCTGCTCGTCCTCGGGGAGGGTGATCACCCAGCGGGTCTCCTGGCGGGGGCGCAGGTAGAACAGCCAGTAGAGGCTGGCGGCGGCGGTGATGCCGCCGGTCCACAGCAGGGCGGTGACGTCCAGCTGGGTCAGCACGTAGCCGAGGGCGATGATCAGCAGGATCGGCAGCGCCGGCCAGAGCGGCTGGCGCCAGGCCGGGGCGCCCTTGTGGTGGGCCCGGCGGGAGAACAGCGCGGCCACGGCGACCAGCAGGTAGAGGGCGGCGACGGCGACACCGGTGATGTTGCTCAGGAGGTTGCTGCCGTTGTCGTTGGGCACGAAGCAGAGCGCGGCGCCGGGGATGCCGACGGCGAGGGTGGCGATCCAGGGGGCGTTGAAGCGGTTCAGGGTGCCGAAGGCCTTGTTGACCGGCTCGGGCCAGGCCTTGTCGCGGCCGGAGGCGAAGAGCACCCGGGAGTTCTGGATGACCATCACGATGCCGGCGTTGATGATGGCCAGCGCGATGCAGAGGCTGATGAAGGTGCCGAGCGCGGAGTCGCTCCAGCCGGCCACCATGCTCGAGATGTCGCCGCCGGTCAGGGAGGCGAGGTCGGGGGCGCCCAGGGTGATCGCGATGACCGGGACGATGATGACGACGGCGGAGAGTGCCAGCGTCCAGAGCACGGTGCGGGCTACGTTCCGGCGCGGGTTCTCCAGCTCCTCGGAGAGGTAGACCGCGGTGGAGAAGCCCTGGGTCACGAAGAGCGCGGTGCCCATCGCGGCGAGGATCGCCCCCAGGCCGACCGGGCTGGTGGCGCCGCTGGTGCCGGCCACCGCACCGTGGATCAGGCTGCCGACGCCGCGCTGGCTGTGGGCGAAGCCGAGGACGGAGACCACACCGGCCGCGATGACCTCCAGGACGAGGAAGATGCCGGTGATCCAGGCGTTGGCCCGCAGGTCGAGCAGGCCGGCGACGGTGGCCGCCAGCATCACGCCGGCGCCCGCGAATCTCGGGTCGACATGGACGATCGGAGCCAGGTAGGCGGCGGTGCCCAGGGCGATCACCGAGGGCACGATCATGACGACGATCAGGGACTGGATGAACACCAGCCACCCGGCGAACCGCCCGGCCAGGGTGCCGACCATCGCGTACTCACCACCGGCGCTGGGCACCAGGGTGCCGAGCTCGGAGTAGCAGAACGCCACCGCGATGCAGAGCACGGCGCCGATGGCGATGCTCATGGCGGTCGCGGTGCCCAGGGCGTTGAACAGATCCGGGACGATCACGAAGAGGGAGGACGCCGGGGTCACGCAGGAGAGCGTGAGCAGCGTGCCGCCGACGACGCCGAGCGAGCGGCCCAGCTTGCGGGGGGCCTCGGTGGTGCCCGCGGCGGTCGTGGCGTCCACGACGGTGAGCGGGGGAAGCGTGTCGGTCATGAGTGTTCCGATCGACTCTGTTCGGTCCTGGGGGAGGGAGCGGTATCGCCTCCGCAGCGTCTTCCTGGGTCATTGGTCCTGTCGCTCCCGAGCCGCCATGGAACCTTGCGGAAATCGCCGAGTCAACGCGCGTACTGCTTCGGAATTCGTTGCGGTGGGCCGTATCGGCATGCAGGCGGTCGCCCCTTGCATCGGCCGATGGCATATGAATCGAAGGTGAACAAAACAGTATCGGCTGGGATTCGAAGGTCACGTTCGATCGAGGCACTGGCTCGCCCGAGAAGTGCCGACGACCCGCCGGAGGGGGGATTGACAACGAGAACCGCAGCGGGATGCCCGAAATACGTCGATAACATTTCGGCACCCGGACACGGAAAGGCCCGGGTCCCAACGGACCCGGGCCTTCCCGTCACACGGTGTTACGGCGTCGGCAGCCAGCCGGTCTGGACCATCTGGCCCGCCGCGATCTTGCGCGAGACGAACACGGCACGCCCCGGCGGCAGCGGCTGCGGCTTGACGGTGCCGAGCAGCGCGCCCTCGCCCTTGTCGCCGGAGAGCAGCAGACCCTGGCCGCCGAGCTCGCGCATGCGCTGCATGACGGGCTCGAAGAGCGAGCGTCCGGCACCACCGGCGCTGCGGGCGATGATCACGCGCAGGCCGATGTCACGGGCGAACGGCAGGAACTCGGCCAGCGGCTGCAGCGGGTTGCCCGAGGCCGTCGCGACCAGCTCGTAGTCGTCGACGATCACGAACATGTCCTTGCCGGTGTACCAGCTGCGGTCACGCAGCTGCTGCGGCGTGACGTCCGGGCCGGGCAGGCGGCGGGAGCAGGCGCCACGCAGCATGTCCACGATCGAGGTCATGGCGGGCGCCGCCGCCGCGTACTCGACCAGGTACTCCGGCGGCACCACGCCGAGCAGCGAGCGCCGGAAGTCACCGATCACGATGCCGGCCTGCTCGGGCGTGTAGCGCTCGGTGATCTGCTTGATCAGCATGCGCAGCACGGCCGACTTACCCGACTCGCTCTCACCGAAGACGATGAACAGTGGGTCGGACTCGAAGTTGAGGTACGTCGGCGCGAGCTCGACCTCGTCGACACCGAAGGCGACACCCAGCTCGGGGTGCTCGAAGCCCTTGGGCAGCGAGTTGCCGTCGAGCACGGCGGGCAGCATGCGGACCTGCGGGGCGCGCGGGCCCTGCCAGGCGGCGTCCACCTGGGCCACCAGGTCGGCCACGCCGTCGGCCAGGTCCTCGATCTCCGAGGAGCCGTCGAGCCGGGGCAGACCGGACAGGAAGTGCAGCTTGGCGGCGGTCAGACCGCGGCCGGGCTGCCCCGCCGGGACGTTCTGCGCGACCTTGCGGTCGATCTCGGACTCCATCGCGTCACCGAGCCGCAGCTCGGTGCGGTTGAGCAGCAGGTCCTTGAGCGCCGGGCGCACCTCGGCGTACCGGGCGGCGGTGAGGATCACGTGCACGCCGTAGCCGAGACCGCGCTGGGCGATGTCGGCGACGACCGGCTCGAGCAGCTCGAACTCCTGCTTGAAGGTGAGCCAGCCGTCGATGATCAGGAAGACGTCGCCGAACTGCTCGTCCGGCAGCTGGCCGGCCGCCCGACGGGTGCGGTAGGTGGCGATGGTGTCGATCCCGGCCGTGCGGAAGAGCTCCTCACGGCGGTTCAGCACCCCCTGCACCTCACTGATGGTGCGGCGCACCTTGTCCACGTCCAGACGCCCGGCCACCCCGCCGACGTGCGGCAGGCCCTGCAGCGCCTGGAAGCCACCGCCACCGAAGTCGAGCAGGTAGAACTGCGTCTCGGCCGGGGTGTGGGTGACGGAGAAGCCCGCCACCATGGTGCGGATCATCGTCGACTTGCCCGAGCGGGGGCCACCGATGATCAGACCGTGACCGGCCGAGCCGGAGTAGTCCTGGTACAGCACGTCGCGGCGCTGGTCACGCGGCTTGTCGACGATGCCGACCGGCACCACGAGCCGGCCGAGCGCACCGAACTCGGGCGAGGTGAGCCCGCGCTCGGCGGTGACCTGCAGCGGCGGCACCAGCTGGTCGATGCTGGGAGCGGCGTCCAGCGGCGGCAGCCAGACCTGGTGGGCCGGCGGGCCCTGGCCGATCATGCGGCTGACGAAGGTGTCGAGCATGGTGTCGAGCAGCGAGTCGTCGATCTCCTCGACCTCCTCGAACACCTCCTCGACCACCGGCTCCACGACCTCGACCTCGGCGGCCGTGAACAGCACCGGCTGGGCGGTGATCGCCCGGCCGCCGCTGGAGAGCGCCTGGTGGCCCGGCGGGCGGTAGGCCCCCGAGACGTACGCGGCGCGGAAGCGCTCCATCACGTCGGAGCCGAACTTCAGGTACCCGACACCGGGGATCGGCGGCAGGTGGTAGGCGTCCGGCACACCGATCGCGGCCCGCGACTCGGCCGCGGAGAAGGTGCGCAGACCCAGGCGGTAGGAGAGGAAGGTGTCCAGACCGCGGAGCTTGCCCTCCTCCAGACGCTGGGAGGCGAGCAGCATGTGCATACCGAGGGAACGGCCGATCCGGCCGATCTGGATGAACAGGTCGATGAAGTCCGGCTTCGCGGTGAGCAGCTCGGAGAACTCATCGATGATCATCAGCAGCGAGGGCAGCGGGTCCAGGGCCGCACCGGCGGCGCGGGCCCGCTCGTACTCGTTGATGTTGGCGTAGTTGCCGGCCGAGCGGAGCAGCTCCTGACGGCGGTTCATCTCGCCCTCGATGGAGTCCCGCATGCGGTCGATGAGGGTGGCTTCGCCCTCGAGGTTGGTGATCACGGCCGCGGTGTGCGGCATCTCCGCCATACCGGCGAAGGTCGCACCACCCTTGAAGTCGGCGAGCACCAGGTTGAGCACCTCGGAGGAGTGCGTCACGGCGAGCGCCAGCACGATGGTGCGCAGCACCTCGGACTTGCCGGAGCCGGTGGCGCCGACGCACATGCCGTGCGGGCCCATGCCCTGGAGCGAGGCCTCCTTGATGTCCAGCCAGACGTACTCGCCGTTCTGGCCGACGCCCAGCGGCACCTTGAGCTTCTCGGAGACCGGCTTGGGCCGCCAGTGCCGGGCCGGGTCGAAGGCGCCCGGGTCACCGGTGTTCATCATCTCGGTGAAGTCCATCGAGACCAGCGACGGGTCGCCGTCGTCCCCGCCGGCCGAGGACCGGAACGGCGCGAGCTGGCGGGCCAGCGCCTCGGACTGCCAGGAGGAGAGCGTGTCGGGCTTGCCCGAGTAGGAGGCGCCCGAGGCGGACTCCAGCAGCAGCTCGTCCGGGGTGACGGTGACGATCAGGTGGCCGCTCGGCTCGTCCAGGTCACCCGGGACGACCTCGATCACGGTGACGCCCTCGACGCCCTCGGCGCCGGCCAGGATCGAGTCGGCGGGCACGGCGGCGCCGTCCATCACCACGATCACGTGCGGCTGGTCGCCCGAGGGCGCGGCATCCCGGGAGAAGCCCTTGCGGCCCGCGAGCTCGTTGGCCAGCAGGTCCTCCAGCTCGCCCAGACCGGTGGCGATCAGGCGGCGCGAACCGGCGCCGTCGTTCTCCTTGCGGTGCTGGGCGTGCGGCAGCCACTTCGCCCACTCCCACTCGTCCACCGCGCCGGGCGCGGCGGCCACCGCGACCATCAGGTCGTCGGGGGAGTGCAGGGTGGTCAGCTGGGCGATCATCGCGCGGACGTTGCCGTAGACGGTGTCCGGGTCGCCGCAGACGGTGATGTGGTAGAAGGCGCGCAGCGAGACCGCCAGCGGCAGGTCCTGCAGGGTGCCGTGCGAGGTGAGGAAGTTCTTCATCGCCTCGGCGGCCAGCGGCTCCAGCTCGTCCATCGGAGCCGTCTGCGGCGCCACCAGCGGGGTGGACAGCTGCTGCGGCCCGCGGCCCAGCCGGATCTGCGCGAAGTCCGGATCGGTGGGCCGCCGCTCCCAGAGCCGGCGCCCCTCGGCCACGATCGACCACAGCTGGTCGGGCTCGGGGTGCAGGAAGAGCTGCGCACCGCGCTGCCGCTCCGCCGTCCGGCGGACCTGACGGCGCATCTGCTGCAGGTACTTCAGGTAGTCCCGGCGCTCGTCCGAGGTGCCCGCGTTGCCGCCCTTACGGGCCTTGACGATCTGTGCGATCGCCATGCCCGCGGTCGAGGCGACCATCAGGACGCCCATCATCTTCATCGGCCCCTGCGCACCGGGGGAGAAGAAGAACGCCGCGGAGCCACCCATGCCGAGCAGGGGCAGCAGCGACATCATCCAGTCTTCGGCGCCCGACCGGGGCAGCTCGGGTGGCGGCACCAGCTCCACCGGCTCGTCCGGCACAGCGGGCGGATAGGCCCGCGCCGGACGCTTGACAGTAACAACGCTCACTACGGCATCAGCCCTCACGCAACTGGGATACGTACGGGTGAGGACGCCCCGTGTGATGACGCCGCCCCCGCTCCGCCGATCGCAGGCGACGCGGGGCTCTCGCGCTTGAACCGCCCCCGTACGCCTTGCGCAGGCGCCGATCCTACTGGTCGGATCGCGGAGGAACAGCTCCGGGGCCCCGTAAAGACGACCGGCCGCACCGAGCGGTAGGGTAACGCCGCGCCAACTGTTGGTCGGCCCGTGTCAGTTCCGGACCGATCGGGCGAAAGCTGACGAACAGGCACAGTCAACAAGGGGGAGCGCCGGTGAGCGCAAACGCAACGACCGGATTCTGCCGGGTCACCGTCGTGGCACCGGACAGCCGGATCGACGTCGCACTGCCGGAGGACGTGCCGCTCGCGGACGTCTACCCCGAGGTGCTGCGGCTGTCCGGCCAGACCCAGGTGGACGGGGCGCCGACCGGCTTCCACCTCGTCCGCCGCGACGGCACCGTGCTCGACAGCGGTCTGCCGCTGGCCGCCCAACAGGTTCGCGACGGTGACCTGCTGAGCCTGCGTCCGTTCGCCGAGTCGCTGCCGCCGGCGGTCTACGACGACGTGGCCGACGCGATCGCCAGCGCGGTCGAGGCCGACCGCCGGTTCTGGAACACCGACCTGATGCGCGGCTTCGGCCTGATCGGCGCCGGGGTGCTGCTCGCACTGCTCGGCTTCGCGCTCTGGTACTCCGACCTGCGCCACGACATGCACAGCCTGCCGGGCATCCTGGCCGGCGTCACGGCCGTCACGCTGCTCGCGTTCGCCGCCGTCCGCGCCCGGGTCTACGGCGACCACGACGCCGGGCTCGCGCTCGGCCTCGGCGCCCTGCCGCACACCCTGATCGCCGGCACCGGCATCCTGCCGGTCGCCCACCTCGGCGACGGCCCGGGCCGCCTGCAGCTGCTGGTCGGCTGCGTGGCCGTGCTGGTGGTCTCGATCCTGCTGGTCGGGCTGCTCCCGGAGAAGGACTCGGCCTTCGTCTCCTCCTCCTTCCTGGCCGCCGCCGGCACCCTGGCCACCTTCGCCGCGGTGCTGCTGCCGGACACCCCCGCCACCCAGATCGCCGCCGTGACCGGGGTCGCCGCCGTTTCGGTGATCGGCTTCCTGCCGGCCCTCTCGGCCCGCTTCGCCCGCCTGCCCGTCGGCTTCAGCGCTCCCGGCCAGGCCCGCACCCGCGGCTCCGCCTACACCGAGGAGACCGGCCGCGCCGAGGCCGTGCAGTACGAGCGGATCGCCCACCAGGCCCGCCGCGGCCACGAGGTGCTGGTCGGCCTGGTCGGCGGCTGCGCCGCCACCATCGTCGGCGCCTGCGTGGTGCTCGGCTTCAGCGACAAGATGTTCGCCGAGCTGCTCGCGCTGAGCCTCGGGGTGGCGACCATGCTGCGCGCCCGCCTGTTCCGCTACACCGCGCAGGTCTTCAGCCTGGTCATCGCCGGTCTGCTGGGCCTGGCCCTGCTGATCGTGGGCCTGTCGCTGCACACCCCGCTGTTCATCATCAAGGCGGCCGGCGGCACCTCGGCCGACATGCGCACCATCTGGCTCGCGCTGTCGATCGCGCTGGGCGCGGCCGTGCTGACCGCGATCGCGCTGATCGTCCCCCGGCTGGGCGTCTCGCCGTTCTGGGGCCGCATCCTGGACATGGTGGACGGCCTGATGCTGATCTCGCTGGTGCCGCTGGCGCTGGCCGTGCTCGACGTCTACGGTCTGATCCGCGGCGCGACCGGCTGAGCCCGGCTGGTACCCTTGCCCCTTGTAGCGCGTGCCGTCCGTCGGCGGCGCTCACCGAGTTCAGTCAGATCCTGTGCAGTAGACCAGGGTCACTCGGACCAGCTTGAAGGAGTTGCTGTGGCCCTCGACGCCGCTGTCAAGAAGCAGATCTTCGCCGAGTTCGGCACCAAGGAGGGCGACACCGGCTCCCCCGAGGTCCAGGTCGCGATGCTGTCCCGCCGGATCTCGGACCTGACCGAGCACCTCAAGTTCCACAAGCACGACCACCACTCGCGTCGTGGTCTGCTGATCCTGGTCGGCCAGCGCCGCCGCCTGCTGCAGTACCTGGCCAAGAAGGACATCGAGCGCTTCCGTACGCTCGTCGACCGCCTCGGCATCCGTCGCGGTGCCGCCGGCGGCGCCCGCTAAGACCGCCGCGCTGGGGCGGCTCCCCTCTCCGGGGGAGCCGCCCCTCGCTGCATCCCCGGGAGTCCGGATGGCGGACGACCCGGGAGGCGCACTCCACACGCGTGGTAATGCCGCGCTCGATAGGGTGTGAATTTGTAAGGTGAGGGGCATGCCCGCTCTTGGCATCGTGTGACACGACGCCGCAAGAGGTGAGGCAGCACGACATCACCCCAGCGGGCCGAAGGCTTCAAACGGAAGCCGCCCGCATCCCAGGGAGCGTCCACACGCGACCGCCGCGCCGAGAGGCGCCGGTCCTCGGTAGTGGCCGCCGGGAGTCCCCACAGCGGACGGCCCGGAGGCTTCGATCGAAGACCGGCCCAGTGCCCGGGCCGCAGGCGGGCAAGCGCAGGGGCGCTCCTCGGGAGACGTACGAAAGAGGAGATCTTCCAGGTGGAAGAGAACGTGTTCTACGCCGAGGCCGTCATCGACAACGGCAGCTTCGGCACCCGTACCATCCGCTTCGAGACCGGCCGCCTGGCCCGTCAGGCCGCCGGCTCCGCCGTGGCCTACCTGGACGACGACACCATGGTGCTGTCGGCCACCAGCGCCTCCAAGCAGCCGAAGGAGCACTTCGACTTCTTCCCGCTGACGGTGGACGTCGAGGAGCGCATGTACGCCGCGGGCCGCATCCCCGGCTCGTTCTTCCGTCGTGAGGGCCGGCCCTCCGAGGACGCGATCCTCACCTGCCGCCTGATCGACCGCCCGCTGCGCCCGTCCTTCGTCAAGGGCCTGCGCAACGAGATCCAGGTCGTCGTGACCGTCATGGCGCTCAACCCGGACCACCTGTACGACGTGGTGGCCATCAACGCCGCCTCGGCCTCCACCCAGCTCGCGGGCCTGCCGTTCTCCGGCCCGATCGGTGGCGTCCGCGTCGCGCTGATCAAGGGCCAGTGGGTGGCCTTCCCGACCCACTCCGAGCTCGAGGACGCCGTCTTCGACATGGTCGTGGCCGGCCGCACGCTGCCGGACGGCGACGTCGCGATCATGATGGTCGAGGCCGAGGCCACCGACAAGACCATCAAGCTGGTCGAGGGCGGCGCCGAGGCGCCGACCGAGGACGTCGTCGCCGCCGGTCTCGAGGCCGCGAAGCCGTTCATCAAGGTGCTGTGCGCCGCGCAGAGCAAGCTGGCCGCCCAGGCCGCCAAGCCCACCGGCGAGTTCCCGGTCTTCCTGGACTACCAGGACGACGTGCTGGCCGCCCTGACCACCGCCGTCAAGGGCGAGCTGGCCAAGGCGCTGACCATCGCGGGCAAGCAGGAGCGCCAGAACGAGCTGGACCGCGTCAAGGCGATCGCCGCCGAGAAGCTCCTGCCGGAGTTCGAGGGCCGCGAGAAGGAGATCAGCGCCGCCTACAACGCGCTGACCAAGAAGATCGTCCGCGAGCGCGTCATCAAGGACAAGGTCCGCATCGACGGCCGCGGTGTCACCGACATCCGCACCCTGGCCGCCGAGGTCGAGGCCATCCCGCGCGTGCACGGCTCCGCGCTGTTCGAGCGTGGCGAGACCCAGATCCTGGGCGTCACCACCCTCAACATGCTCCGCATGGAGCAGCAGCTCGACACGCTCTCCCCGGAGACGCGCCGTCGCTACATGCACAACTACAACTTCCCGCCGTACTCGGTCGGCGAGACGGGCCGCGTCGGTTCGCCGAAGCGCCGCGAGATCGGCCACGGCGCCCTGGCCGAGCGCGCCATCCTCCCGGTCCTGCCGACCCGCGAGGAGTTCCCCTACGCGATCCGCCAGGTCTCCGAGGCGCTGGGCTCCAACGGGTCCACCTCGATGGGCTCGGTCTGCGCCTCCACCATGTCGCTGCTGAACGCCGGTGTGCCGCTGAAGGCCGCCGTCGCCGGTATCGCCATGGGCCTCATCTCCCAGGAGATCGACGGCGAGACGCACTACGTCGCGCTGACCGACATCCTCGGCGCCGAGGACGCGTACGGCGACATGGACTTCAAGGTCGCCGGTACCCGCAACTTCATCACCGCCCTCCAGCTCGACACCAAGCTGAACGGCATCCCGGCCTCCGTGCTGGCCGCGGCCCTCAAGCAGGCCCGCGACGCCCGCCTGCACATCCTGGACGTGATGAACGAGGCGATCGACGCGCCCGACGAGATGTCGCCGAACGCGCCGCGCATCATCACCATCAAGATCCCGGTGGACAAGATCGGTGAGGTCATCGGCCCCAAGGGCAAGATGATCAACCAGATCCAGGAGGACACCGGCGCGGACATCACCATCGAGGACGACGGCACCATCTACATCGGTGCGGTCGACGGTCCCTCGGCGGAGGCTGCCCGTACGACGATCAACCAGATCGCCAACCCGACCATGCCGGAGGTCGGCGAGCGCTACCTGGGCACCGTGGTGAAGACCACGACGTTCGGCGCGTTCGTCTCGCTCATGCCGGGCAAGGACGGCCTGCTGCACATCTCGCAGATCCGCAAGCTCGCCGGTGGCAAGCGCGTGGAGAACGTCGAGGACGTGCTCGCCGTCGGCGCCAAGGTGCAGGTCGAGATCGCCGAGATCGACCCGCGCGGCAAGCTCTCGCTGATCCCGGTCGTCGAGGGCGAGGAGGGCGGCGAGGCCGCCTCCGAGTGAGTCTCTGACCACTCGCTGTTTTAACGACAGCGCGGCCCGTACGCCCCTCGCGGCGTACGGGCCGCACCCTGTTGTCCCAAGCTTTTCGAGAGGAACACTCGTGGCTCAGGCCTCGGCAGCACAGCAGCGCCCCGGCACCACCCGGACGCTGCTCAAGGGCGTCGACGGCGCCGGCACGGTCCGCCGGACCGTGCTCCCCGGCGGCCTGCGGGTCGTCACCGAGACGCTGCCGACGGTCCGCTCGGCGACCTTCGGCATCTGGGTCGGCGTCGGCTCGCGCGACGAGACGCCCGTCCTGAACGGCGCCACGCACTACCTGGAGCACCTGCTCTTCAAGGGCACCGAGCGGCGCAGCGCGCTGGACATCTCGGCCGCCCTGGACGCCGTCGGCGGTGAAATGAACGCCTTCACCGCCAAGGAGAACACCTGCTACTACGCGCGGGTGCTCGACACCGACCTGCCGCTGGCCATCGACGTGGTCTGCGACATGCTCACCGGCTCGCTGATCCGCCCCGAGGACGTCGAGGCCGAGCGCGGCGTCATCCTCGAGGAGATGGCGATGGCCGAGGACGACCCGGGCGACGTGGTGCACGACCTGTTCGCCCAGGTGATCTACGGCACCTCCCCGCTCGGCCGCCCGATCCTGGGCACCCAGGAGACGGTCACCAACCTCACCCGGGACCAGATCGCCGGCTTCTACAAGCGCCGCTACAAGCCCGAGCACCTGGTGGTCGCCGCCGCCGGCAACCTCGACCACGCCAAGGTGGTCCGCCAGGTCGAGAAGGCCTTCGCCGCCGTGCTCGCCAAGTCCGAGGGCCACCCCGCCGAGGTCCGCCGCGGCGTCAAGGCGCTGCGCACCGCCGGCAAGGTCGAGGTGCTGAACCGCCCGACCGAGCAGGCCCACCTGGTGCTCGGCGTGCCCGGCGTGCCCCGGCACGACGAGCGCCGCTGGGCGATGGGCGTGCTCAACGCCGCACTCGGCGGCGGCATGAGCTCGCGCCTGTTCCAGGAAGTCCGGGAGAAGCGCGGCCTGGCCTACTCGGTCTACTCGTACTCCTCCTCCTACGCCGACAGCGGCCTGTTCGGCATCTATGCCGGCTGCCAGCCCAAGCGGGTCGAGGAAGTCCTGCGGATCTGCCGCGAGGAGCTCGCCAAGGTCGTCGCCGAGGGCATCACCGAGGAGGAGCTGCGCCGGGCGATCGGCCAGATCTCCGGCTCCACCGTGCTCGGCATGGAGGACACCGGCTCGCTGATGAACCGCATCGGCAAGGCCGAGCTCGCCTACGGCCACCACCTGTCGGTGGACCACATGCTGGAGAAGATCGCCTCCGTCACCCTGGAGGACGTGCACGCGGTGGCCCGGGACGTGCTGGGCGCCCACCGCCCCTCGCTGGCCCTGATCGGCCCGATCACCGACAAGCGGGCCGCCAAGCTCGCCGACCTGCTCGCCTGAGAGGACTTCCTATGAGCCTGCGTGTCGCCGTCATCGGCGCGAACGGCCGGATCGGCTCCGAGGCGGTGCTGGCCGTCGGTGCCGCCGCCGACCTCGACCTGGTCGCCACCCTCGGCCGGGCCGACAAGCTGGAGACCCTCACCGAGGCCGGCACCCAGGTCGCCGTCGAGCTGACCCACCCCGACTCGGTGATGGCCAACCTCGAGTACTGCGTGGCCAACGGCATCCACGTGGTCACCGGCACCACCGGCTGGACCGAGGAGCGCCTGGCCACCCTGCAGGGCTGGCTGGCCGCCGCGCCGTCCGTCGGTGTGCTGATCGCGCCGAACTTCTCCATCGGCGCGGTGCTCGCGATGAAGTTCGCCCAGACCGCCGCGAAGTACTTCGAGACCGTCGAGGTCGTCGAGCTGCACCACAACAACAAGGCCGACGCCCCCTCCGGCACCGCCGCCCGCACCGCCCAGCTGATCGCGGCCGCCCGCGCCGAGGCCGGCCTGCCCCGGCAGAGCGACCCGACCACCCACGGGCTGCCCGGCGCCCGCGGCGCCGACGTGGACGGCGTGCCGGTGCACTCGGTCCGGCTGCGCGGCCTGCTGGCCCACCAGGAGGTGCTGCTCGGCGACACCGGCGAGACCCTCACCCTGCGGCACGACTCGCTGCACCACAGCTGCTTCATGCCCGGCATCCTGCTCGGCGCCCGCAAGGTGGTCACCACCCCCGGCCTGACCTTCGGCCTCGAACACTTCCTGGACCTGTGATGACTTCGCGGACCGGCTTCTTCATCCTCTCTGGCGTCCTGCTGATCGTCTCCCTCGTCTGCATAGGCGAAGGGATCCAGCTGATCGCCACCGGCAAGCCGCTGGGCATCGGCATCGGCCTGTGCGCCTTCGTCATCCCGGCCATCGGCATCTGGTTCCTGCGCCAGACCGTCCGCTTCGGCAAGGCCAGCGAACAGCTCGCCCGCGAGCTCGAGGCCGAGGGCGGCCTCCCGGTGGACGAGCTCAAGCGCACCAGCGGCGGCCGGATCGACCGTGCCAGCGCCGACGCCGTCTTCGCCCGCCGCCAGGCCGAGGCCGAGGCCACCCCGGGCGACTGGCGGGTCTGGTTCCGCCTCGCCGTCGCCTACGCGGACGCCGGCGACGTGCCGCGCGCCCGCAAGACCATGCAGCACGCGATCCGGCTGCACGCCACGGGCTCCACGCTCGGCGTGTAGCCCGGCCGTTACCCTTGGCATGTAGTACGGCCGTCGACAATGAGGATCAGCGCGTGAACGACGCAGTTGTGCAGGACCCCGAGTTCCGGAGCGACGTGACGGTGGACCTGGTCCGCAGCGCCGCCCAGGACTCCGACGTGATCTGGGCCGCCCGGGTCTCCACCGCGGGCGAGCAATCCCTGGAGGCACTCCAGCAGGACCCGGAGAAGTCCAAGGGCCTGATCAACTTCCTGATGCGGGACCGCCACGGCACCCCCTTCGAGCACAACTCGATGACCTTCTTCATCAGCGCGCCGATCTTCGTCTTCCGCGAGTTCCACCGGCACCGCAGCGGCTGGTCCTACAACGAGGAGTCCGGCCGCTACCGCGAGCTGCAGCCGGTCTTCTACGTCCCCGGCGCCGACCGCAAGCTCGTCCAGCAGGGCCGCCCCGGCCGGTACGAGTTCGTCGACGGCACCGACAAGCAGCAGGCCGTGGTCGCCGAGCAGATGCAGAAGGCCTACGCCGAGGCGTACAAGGCGTACCAGGAGATGCTCGCCGAGGGCGTCGCCCGCGAGGTCGCCCGCGCCGTCCTCCCGGTCGGCCTGTTCTCCTCGATGTACGCCACCTGCAACGCCCGCTCGCTCATGCACTTCCTCTCGCTGCGCACCAAGGCCGAGAACGCCAAGGTGCCGTCCTTCCCGCAGCGGGAGATCGAGATGGTCGCCGAGGCGATGGAGGAGCAGTGGGCCAAGCTCATGCCCCTCACCCATGCGGCCTTCAACGAGCACGGTCGCGTCGCGCCCTGACCTGGGTCGATTGGCATATGGGCGGCTCTTCTGGCATGTCTGGATTGCAGCTCGCCTGACCGCTCCCTAACCTCAGGACAAGGATTCCGGTGCTGCCTGAACCCCCGAGCACGCAGCACCGGAATCCCATGTCCGGCTCCCGACCGGCCCTCTGACCGGCGCCTCCGGCTGTCCGAACCCTGGACCGGCTTAGGTACCGACCAGCCGCATACGAGTAGTTTTGGACGCATGGCTCCGACCTCCACCCCCCAGACTCCCTTCGGCCGGGTCCTCACCGCGATGGTGACCCCCTTCACCGCCGACGGCGGACTCGACCTCGACGGCGCGCAGCGCCTCGCCACCCACCTGGTCGACTCCGGCAACGACGGACTCGTCCTCAACGGCACCACCGGTGAGTCCCCGACCACCAGCGACGCCGAGAAGGCCCAGCTCGTCCGTGCCGTGGTGGAGGCGGTAGGGGACAGGGCGCACATCGTCGCCGGCTGCGGCACCAACAGCACCCACCACAGCGTGGAGCTCGCCAAGCAGGCCGAGGCCGCCGGGGCCCACGGCCTCCTGGTGGTCACCCCGTACTACAACAAGCCCCCGCAGGAGGGGCTGCGGCAGCACTTCACCGCCGTCGCGGACGCCACCGCGCTGCCCGTGATGCTCTACGACATCCCCGGCCGCAGCGGTGTCGCGATCAGCCACGAGACGCTGGTGCGCCTCGCCGAGCACCCGCGGATCGTCGCCAACAAGGACGCCAAGGGCGACCTGGGCGCCGCCTCCTGGGCGATCGCCCGCACCGGCCTGGCCTGGTACTCCGGCGACGACATCCTGAACCTGCCGCTGCTCGCCGTGGGCGCGGTCGGCATGGTCAGCGTGGTCGGCCACGTGGCCGCCACCCAGCTGCGCGCGATGGTCGACGCCTACCTGGCGGGCGAGATCGCCACCGCCACCGCGATCCACCAGAGCCTGCTCCCGGTGTTCTCCGGCATGTTCCGCACCCAGGGCGTCATCCTCAGCAAGGCCGCCCTCGGCCTGCAGGGACACCCCGCCGGGCCGCTGCGCCTTCCCCTGATCTCCGCCAACCCGGAAGAGATCGCCCGATTGAAGGAGGATCTCGCCGCAGGCGGGGTACACCTCTGACACAGACGTGCGCGCCCCCCGGCTCGCCGGCCCTCCCGAGGGCTGCCGCTGGACCGGACCGACAGGCGCGAAGACCTGGTAAGTAGGCAATCAACGAAAGCACGCACGCCCCACGGGTACAGGGGAGGCCCCTCTGTCCGTGTGGCGTGCGTGGTGAGGAGAGTTCTTTGAGCCACCCGCACCCCGAACTCGGCACGCCCCCCGCACTCAAGGAGGGCGCCATCCGGATCACCCCGCTCGGCGGCCTGGGGGAGATCGGCCGCAATATGACGGTCTTCGAGTACGCCGGCCGGCTGCTCATCGTCGACTGCGGCGTCCTCTTCCCCGAGGCCGAGCAGCCGGGCGTGGACCTGATCCTGCCGGACTTCTCGTCCATCCGGGACCGCCTCGACAAGATCGACGGCATCGTCCTGACCCACGGCCACGAGGACCACATCGGCGCCGTCCCGTTCCTGCTCCGCGAGAACCCGGACATCCCGCTGATCGGCTCCAAGCTGACCCTGGCGCTGATCGAGGCCAAGCTCGCCGAGCACCGCATCCGGCCGTACGTGCTGGAGGTCAAGGAGGGCGAGCGCGAGCGCATCGGCCCCTTCGACTGCGAGTTCATCGCCGTCAACCACTCCATCCCGGACGCGCTGGCCGTCGCCATCCGGACCCCGGCCGGCATGGTCGTCGCCACCGGTGACTTCAAGATGGACCAGCTCCCGCTGGACAACCGTCTGACCGACCTCCCCGCCTTCGCGAAGCTCGCGGAGGAGGGCATGGACCTCCTGCTGGTGGACTCCACCAACGCCGAGGTCCCCGGCTTCATCCCGCACGAGCGCGACATCTCCGCCGCCCTGCGCAACGTGTTCGCCAACGCGGAGCGCCGGATCATCGTCGCCTCCTTCGCGAGCCACGTGCACCGCATCCAGCAGGTGCTGGACGCCGCGCACGAGTACGGCCGCAAGGTCGCCTTCGTCGGCCGCTCGATGGTCCGCAACATGGGCATCGCCCGTGACCTCGGCTACCTGAAGGTGCCGGGCAACCTGATCGTCGACGTGAAGACCCTGGACGACCTCCCGGAGAAGGACGTCGTCCTGGTCTGCACCGGCTCGCAGGGCGAGCCGATGGCCGCCCTCTCCCGGATGGCCAACCGCGATCACCAGATCCGGATCGTCGAGGGTGACACCGTCATCATGGCCTCGTCCCTCATCCCGGGGAACGAGACCGCGATCTACCGGGTCATCAACGGCCTGACCCGCTGGGGCGCCAACGTCGTGCACAAGGGCAACGCCAAGGTGCACGTCTCCGGCCACGCCTCGGCCGGCGAGCTGCTGTACTTCTTCAACATCTGCAAGCCGAAGAACCTGATGCCGGTGCACGGCGAATGGCGCCACCTGCGCGCCTGCGCCGATCTCGGCATCAAGACCGGCGTCCCGAAGAACCGCACGGTCATCGCCGAGGACGGCGTGGTGGTCGACCTCGAGAAGGGCGTCGCCAAGATCGTCGGCAAGGTCCAGGCCGGGTACGTCTACGTGGACGGCGCCTCCGTCGGCGACGTCACCGAGGCCTCCCTCAAGGACCGCCGCATCCTCGGCGAGGAGGGCTTCATCTCCGTCTTCGTCGTGGTCGACTCCAGCAGCGGCAAGATGGTCAGCGGCCCGACCATCCAGGCCCGCGGCTCCGGTATCGAGGACGGTGCCTTCACCCCGGTGGTCGCCAAGCTCGAGGAGGCCCTCGCGCGCTCCGCGAGCGACGGCGTTCTGGAGGTCCGCCAGGTCCAGCAGCTGGTGCGCCGCACCATCGGCAAGTGGGTCGCGGACAACTACCGCCGTCGCCCGATGATCCTGCCGGTCGTCGTAGAGGTCTGATCCACCCGGTTTGACGTGGGGTGGCCCGGTGCGTAGTGTTCTCCGGGTTGCCCCACGGCCGGTGGGTCTCGCTCCGAAATTCGATTGACTCGAATCGGAGAGCGGGAAAACGGCCGAAGAACTCTGGTAGAGTTCGGGAGCGCCGAAAGGCGGAAAGCAAACCAGAAAGAGCCCGGCGGAAATCGCGCGGAAAACATCTGGTAGGCTGGAAATACGAAAGAACGAAGCCCGGAGGGCCTCGCCGGAAGGCGGCTCGAAGGAAGCGTCCGTTCCTTGAGAACTCAACAGCGTGCCAAAAGTCAACGCCAGATATGTTGACATCCCCGGCCTGGGTCGCTTGATCCGGGTTGGAGATTCCTTTAGTAACAAAACACAGCGAGGACGCAGTGCGCGGGATCACCCTATTCCGGTGGTTGCCGTGCCGCTCA
>NZ_JBEOWY010000041.1:0-72279 GCF_040296285.1 Kitasatospora sp. NPDC002227 | reverse complement strand
GCCGGACCTCTTCAACCGCCTCAACCGAGGCGATCACGTCGCTCATCAGGTGCTCTTCCTTGATCGGGAGATACACCGGTCACCGTACAGACCCGAGCTGACCGCCCGGGAACTGGGGCTGACCTGGCTGCTGCGCGCGCTCTGACGGTACGGGGGGCAGACATGACGCCGTGAAGGCGCAGCTCCCGAGCCGCACGCCGAATGCCCGGACCCTGCATCGGCCACCTGCTGCGGCGGGGAACGCGGCCCAGCGGAGGGGCTCGCCGACTACTGATTGGCCGGGCGTTCCTCCTGGCCGGTGACGGCCGCTTCGAGGAGGGTGTCGTACAGGAGAGGTTCCGTGCGGGAGGTGTTGGCCGACCACCAGTAGGGGTGGTCGGTCTCGGGGTGGATGTCCTCGTAGACCGTGGCCAGGCCCAGGAGGGCGATGGGGGTCTCGGCGGAGAAGGTGAAGCCGTTCTTGCCGGCCAGCCAGACGGTCGGGGAGTCCTCGTCCGGGAGTTCTGCCTCCAGGTGGTAGCCCCGGCGGGCGAGGAGTTGGAGACAGGTCTCCCATACGTTGATGTGACTGGTCAGTGAGGCCATCGGCCCAGGCTACCGGTCGGGATCAACTGGGCTGGGCGGTGGGCATGATGGTGATCTGCTGGAGGTTGGCGCGGGGCGGGAGGGTGGCCAGGAAGGCGATGGTGTCGGCGATGTCCTGGGGGGTGAGCCAGTCCATGGACTGCTTGGAGTCGGCGAGCCACTGCTGGACGCCGTGGTCGGTGACGTGGCTCTGGAGTTCGGTGCCGACGATGCCGGGTTCGACGGCCGAGACGCGGACCTGCTTGGGGCCGAGTTCGGTGCGCAGGTGGCGGGAGAGGTGGGTGACGTAGGCCTTGGTGGCGGAGTAGACGGCGAAGTTGGGGAAGATGTTCTGCGCCGCGATGGAGGAGGTGTTGACCAGGTCGGCGACGCCGCGCGAGGCCGCGGCGGCGACCAGCTGCGGGGTGAAGGCGCCGATCACGTTCATCAGGCCGGTGATGTTGAGATCGATCTGCCGCTGCCACTGCTCGGTGGCCAGCTCCTCGATCGGGGCCGGGAGCATGACGCCCGCGTTGTTGAACAGCAGGCCTGTGGTGCCGAGTTCGGCCTGGATGCGGTCGGCGGCGGCCTGGACGGCGGTGGCGTCGGTGACGTCCACCGCGATGGGCAGGGCGGTGCCGCCGTCCTTGCGGATGCGGGCGGTGAGGTCGTCCAGCCGGTCGGCGCGGCGGGCGAGGAGGGCGACGGCGGCGCCGAGGGAGGCGAGCTTCTCGGCGGTGGCCTCGCCGATGCCGCTGGAGGCGCCGGTGACGACCGCGACGCGGCCGGCGAGGGGGTGGGCAGGGGTGTGCACGGACATGGGATGCACCTTCTGGTGAGGGGGAGTTGGGCCGAAGCTCCGTCGGCCGCAGATCCATCACACCACCGGGGGAAGGCGCCGGAAGCGGCGTAGCCGGCCCGCTCGTGACTGGTACTGGCAGGGCCACCTTCGGGCCGCCGCAGCCCTGAAGTACTGATCCACAATGGGGCCATGGACGGTAACAGCGAGCTCGCCGACTTCCTGCGCTCCCGCCGGGCCCGGATCACTCCCGAGCAGGTGGGTCTGCCGGCCGGTGGCCGGGCGCGGCGGGTGCCGGGCCTGCGGCGGGACGAGGTGGCGCGGCTGGCCGGGGTGAGCACGGAGTACTACACCCGGCTGGAGCAGGGGCGGTCCGGGCGGCCTTCGCCGGAGGTGGTGGCGGCGCTGGCCGGTGCGCTGCGGCTCGACGCGGTCGAACGCGAGCACCTGGAGGACTTGCTGGGGCGCCCGGGCCGACAGGTCAGCGCGGCTCCGCAGCGAGTGCGGCCCGGGCTGCACCTGATGCTGCAGACGCTGGAGCACGTGCCCGCCTTCGTGCTCGGTCGCCGCACCGACGTGCTGGCCGCCAACCGGCTGGCCCGCGAGGTGCTCACCGACTTCGACGCGCTGCCCGCCACCCAGCGCAACCTGGCCCGCTACTACCTGCTCGACCCGACGGCCCGGGACAAGGTCGGCGACTGGGAGCGGATCGCCGCCGAGACGGTCGCGATCCTGCGCCTGGAGGCCGGCCGCTACCCGAACGACCGCCGGCTCGCCGAGCTGGTCGGCGAACTCACACTGCGCTGCCCGGAGTTCACCACCTGGTGGAGCGACCACAAGGTGCTGCGCCGCACCCACGGCAGCAAGTCCTACCTCCACCCCGAGGTCGGCGAACTGCACTTCGCCTACGAGTCCTTCCAGCCGCCGGGGGACCAGGGGCAGACCCTGTGCGTCTACAACGTCGAACCGGGCTCGCCCACGGCGGACGCCCTCCGCCTGCTCGCCAGCTGGACGGCCACCCCGGCTGGATGAGGTCCAACCGGACATCGGGGCAGAACCATGCCATAGCGGGTGAAAGGCTTCCAACTGCCGACGGCTTGTTCGTGAACATAGCGAAGAAATCGGACAGAAGGAACTGTGTACATAGTTTCTTATTGCGGCGGCTGATCCAGTGCCGCTAGGGTCCTCAGTTGTCACCGGGGGGCGATCTGGAGTTCGGCCGCCTGGTGGCCTGTATGTCACTCCGATGATTGGGGACCACAATGAGCGGATTCTTTGCTTCTCTCGCCGACCGCGCCCTCGCGCGGATAGTTCCGACGGCCACCGCTTCGGCTTGTGTGCCGCCGAACCCGTGGACCGAGTGCGACTACATCAATGGCCAGGGGCCTTACCGGCTCAACTGCTGGCACGAGTGCACCGGTGCTGTCACCTGCAATGTTGTCGGCACCTGCTGATTTCCGGTGATGCGGATCGGGGTGCTGGCTCCAGTGGCCCCGATCCGCTCCGGCGGCCGTGCGGCCGTGCAGCCGTGTGGCTGCGCAGCCCGGGCTCCCTGGCCGCCGCGCCAATCGGACATCTGGGTGCAAGAGCGCCATACCTGACGTAAGAGCACCAATTGCCATGATACCTTCGTGGACATAGCGAATATGTGGCACGTCAGGTGCTGTGTACAAAGATTCATTGCGGCGGCCGACCCTCCGGCGCTATGGTTCTCGGCTGTCGCCGGGGGGTGCTCCGAAGTGCGCCTCCTGATGGTCCGTGTGTCACTTCCGATGATTGGTGACCTCATGAGCAGATTCCTTGCCTCACTCGCCGACCGTGCTCTGGCGCGAATGGTCCCGACGGCAACCGCGTCGGCCTGCGTGAATCCGAGCCCGTGGAACGAGTGTGACTACCGGAACGGCGGCTACCTCTTGCTGAACTGCTGGTACGAGTGTGACGGCACTGCCACGTGCCGTTCGGCCGGCCATTACTGCTGATTTTCAGCGACGGAATTCGGAGCCACCGATCCCGGTGGCTCCGATTCTGTACCGATGACCCAGGGGAGCGGATTCTTCTATGCGGCGTGTGGTGTGGTCGCAGTTGCGCCACCGGTTCGGACGCAGCGTGGCCTTGTTCGTCGGAATCCTGGTGGCGGTGACGGGATTTGCCGTGCTCACGGCCACCTCGCAGACGTCGCGGCTGACGGTGACCGGGACGGTGTCCGCGCATTACCGTACGCAGTACGACCTGCTGATCCGCCCGAAAGGCTCGACCACGGAGCTGGAGCGGTCGCAGTCGCTGGTCCGGGCCGGATTCCTGTCGGACGTGCACGGGGGCATCACCCTCGACCAGTACCGCGCCGTTCAGGGGCTGCCGGGGGTGGAGGTGGCCGCTCCGATCGCGATGATCGGCTACGTCATGCCCGAGGCTCGCATCTCGGTCCCCCTCGGCAAGCCGTCCGGCGGCGGACCGCAGGTCTGGCGCGTGCGCGTGAACTGGGGATGGGACCGCGGCCTGTCGCACCTTCAGGCGACCGACGCGTACGTCTACCTCACCCCGCAGGCACTGGAGCTCGCTCACACGCCCGATGCGAAGGGCGGGCTCCCGACCACTCAGGCCATGCCCGACGGCTCGGTGGTCACCGTGTGCCCGCAGCCCCAGGCCTCGGACAAGCGGCTCACCCCCGGTGGCGAGGTGCAGTGCGTCTCCACCGCGCCCTCGGCGCAGGCCGTGTACCGGACGGCGGCCGACGGCACTGTCACCTTCACGCTCTCCTGGCCGTTCCCGATCGTCCTGGCCGCCATCGATCCGGCGGCCGAACAGAAGCTCAGCGGGCTCGGCGGCGCCGTGGCCACGGGCCGGGCGCTGACCGCCTCGGACGGGATTGTCAGCAACCCGGGCGGCTCCGACTCCGTGCCGGTGGTCGCCGCGTCCTCCACCCCGGTGGACGGCAGCGCCTCCTGGAGTGTCCAGGAGCTGCCGCCCGCCGCTTCCGCCGCCGTGGTCCAGGCGGGTGGTGACTACCAGGCGCTGACGGCGGGCCTCGCCCGGATCAGCGGCAGCACCACGGGCAGCGGTGAGGTCACGGCCAACACCGCCTACCAGGGCCTGCTCACCCAGCTGACCCAGGGGATACCGGCGACCAGCTACTGGAAGGCCGCTCCGGTGTCCTACACGGCCGGTGCCCGTGCCGGTGCCGGTGCGGGTGCCGGTGGCGGCCAGGCGCTGACGCCGGAGTCCGTGACCAACCCGCCCGACGTGTGGCGGTCCGCGTTCACCAGGGGCACCGTGACCGTTCCGGCGGCCGCCGCCGATGGCCAGTTCCGCGGCCTGACACCGTACTTGGGCTCGAACGTCAGTCAGTCCCGAGGGTCGGAGGACTCGCGGATCGCACCTTCGCTGCGGAGCGTGGGAAGCTACGACCCGAGCCGCCTGACCGGTCATCAGGACGCCGTCCAGGGAAGTCTGGACGTCTTCTCGTCCAGCCGGCTGACCCCGGCCGACCCGCAGTCCTCGCGGCTGCTGCGCGGACAGTCGCTCCAGCCCGACGGCGACCCGGCCGGATACGCCCAGCAGCCCCCGATGATGTTCACCACGCTCGCGGCGCTGCCGGAGTTCGGGGATCCCGAGGTGTACCAGGGCGCCGACGGGTCGGCGCCGCTGAGCCTGGTGCGGGTACGGGTCGCGGGGGTGACGGGGGTGGACGCGCTGTCCCGGGAGCGGGTGCGGCAGGTCGCCCAGGAGGTCGTCGACCGGACCGGTCTCGACGTCGACGTGGTGGTCGGCTCGTCCGCCGCGCCGGTGACGGTCCAGCTGCCCGCAGGCTCGCACGGGCGCCCGCCGTTGACGCTCGCGGAGGCGTGGACCCACAAGGGAGTCGCGGCGGTGATCCTGGCGGCGATCGACCGCAAGAGCCTGGTGCTGTTCGGCCTGGTCCTCGCGGTGTGCGCGGGGTTCGTGGCCAATGCCGCGGCTGCCTCGGTGCGGGCGCGGCGCGGTGAGCTGGCGATCCTCGCGGCCGTGGGGTGGACCCGGCCGCGGATCTTCTCCTTGGTCCAGGCGGAACTGGCGTCGATCGGAGCCGCGGCCGGGGTGGTGGGCGCGCTCCTGGCCTGGCCGGTCGCCTGGGTGACCGGAGTCCGGATCGGATTGGCCGACGTGGTGCTCGCGGTGCCAGCCGCCGCGCTGCTCGCGGTGCTCGCCGGCCTGGTGCCGGCCTGGTCGGCCACCCGGGTCGCCCCCATGGAGGCGCTGCGCACGGCTGTCCGCCAGCGCCGCCGACCGGTCCGGAGCGGACGCCCGGGCCTTGCCCGGATGGCCTGGCGCAACCTCCTGCTGGTCCCCGGGCGCACCGCGCTGGGCGCGGCCACCCTGGCCATGGGGGTCTGTGCCACCGCGCTGGTGCTCACCGTGACCGTCGCCTTCCACGGCGTGCTGGTGGGGAACATGCTCGGCCAGGCGGTGTCGGTTGCCGTACGGGGCGTCGACGGGGCGTCGACCGCGCTGATGCTGGTGCTCGCGCTGCTGGCCGTGGCCGACCTCTCGTACACCAACATCAAGGAGCGGACGGCCCAGTTGGCCCTGCTCCAGGCCACGGGCTGGACCAGCGGCCAGATCTGCCGCCTGATCGCCTGGGAGAGCGCCGGGCTCGGCCTGGCCGGCTCCCTGGCCGGTGGCGCACTGGCGTACGCCGGTACGGCGCTGTTCGCCGGTGCGGTCGACCGGACCGCCCTCACGGTCATCTCGGCCGCGGTCGTCGTGGGCACCGCACTGGCCGTGCTGGCCGGCGTGGCGCCCGCCCTGACCCTCACTCGCCTGCACACCGCCCGCAGCCTGGCAGAGGAATGAACCAGACCATGACCGACAAGACGGACCCGACCGAGCAGAGCCCCGCACCGCAGGAGCCGCTGATCGCCGTTCGCGGCCTGTGCAAGACCTACCGCACCGGCGAGGCGGTCGGCGGTGTGCCCGCCGCCGACCGGATAGACCTGGACATCACCCGTGGGAGCATCACCGCGCTCACCGGCCCCTCAGGGTCGGGCAAGTCGACCCTGCTGCAACTGATCGGTGCGCTGGACCGGCCCGACGCCGGGACGATCGACGTCGACGGCACCCGGGTCACCGAACTGCGCGGCCGTCGGCTCAGCGGCTACCGGGGGAGCCTCGGGTTCGTGTTCCAGCGCTTCCACCTGCTGCCCACGCTCAGCGCCCTGGACAACGTCCTGGTGCCGGTACTGAACCTCCGGACGGACTACGACCGCGGCGCCCGGGCCCGTGAGCTCCTCGAGCAGGTCGGTCTGTCGGGACGGGAGTCGGCCCTGCCCTCCCAGCTGTCCGGCGGCCAGCAGCAACGCGTGGCCATCGCCCGTGCGTTGATCAACCGGCCGTCGGTGATCCTCGCCGACGAACCCACCGGCAACCTCGACTCGCGCACCGCCGAGGAGGTCGTCGACCTGCTGCTGTCCCTGCGTGCCCGCTACGACACCACATTGGTCATCGCCACGCACGACCCGGTGCTGACCGCCCGCTGCGACCACGTCGTCCACCTGGTCGACGGCCGGGTACGGACCCGTGGTGCGACCGAGCCCGGGGGCACCGGTGGCTGAGACCGCGATGGTCGCCCTCCGCGCGGCCGTCCTCCTGGTGATGGCGGCCGCCGTGGCCGGCAAGGTGCGGCAGCGCGGCGGTCTGGCCCACTTCACGGACTGGGTCGGGACACTGGGCCTGGTGCCGAAATCCTGGTCAGCCGTCGTGGCCCGGGCCACGGTCTGCGCCGAGGCCGCGACCGCGGTGCTGGTGGTGCTGCCGTGGACCGTGCCGGTGGCGCTGGCCCTGGCCGGGCTCGTCTTCGGGATCTTCGCCGTGGCCACCTGGCGGCTCGTGCGCCGCCGGAGCCGGACGCGCTGCTACTGCTTCGGGCCGTCGACCGCCCAGCTCGGGCCGAGGCATGTGGTGCGGGACGGCGCCCTGGCGATCGCGGCCGTGCTCGGCCTGGCCGGGACGGGCCTGCCGCTGCCGCCGACGGCGGGGATCCTGCTCGGCGTACCGGCGGGCGCCTTGGCCGCCCTCCTCGTCGTCCGGCTCGACGACCTCGCCGACCTGTTCACCGTCTGAGACCTGTTCACCCCCCCCAAGAATTGTCCGAACTCCCGGAAGGAGTACGTGCCATGCCTTACCTGACGGCCGCCGTCGTCCTGGTCGCCGTGGCCTGCGCCGCGAACCTGCTGCTGACCTTCGGAGTCATCCGACGGCTGAGAGCGGGCACGCCGGAGGCCGCCGGGCCCAGTGGCTTCCCGATGGCACCTCAGCTGGCGGTCGGCGCAGAGATTCCCGCCTTCACCGCCACCTCGACCGACGGCCAGGAGATCACCCTGGACGGCCTGCTCGGCCGGCCGACCCTGGTGGGGCTGTTCTCGACCGCCTGCGACACCTGCCGTGACCAGGCGCCCGAGTTCGTCGCCCACGCCACCTCCGCCCACGGGGACGACCGGAACGTCATCGCCCTGGTCCAGGGCCCGGCCGAGGACGCGGGCGACCTGATCGCGGCGCTCGGCGGCGCGGCGCGCGTGATCGTCGAGCCGCTGGACGGCCCGTTCTCGAAGGCGTTCCAGGCCAGGACGTTCCCGACGGTCTACGAGCTCGGCGTGGACGGACGGGTGGCCCACGCACAGCTCGGGGTCGGGCGCCTGCCCGCTCCGGTCGGGGCGTGAGGGCGCAGCGGCGGTCGGGTTCCCGTTCCTGGCGCGACACCGCCGGCGAGTTGACCGCCATGTGCGGTCTGGTCCGGCGGGCCGCCAGGGGTCCGGTCGCCTGGTACGGCGTCACGATGTGTCTCGGTGGTCTCGCCCCGGTGTCCGTCGCCTGGGCCATGGGCGAGGTGGTCGACACGCTCGCGCACGGCCGGTCCGCCCCCGGCCGCCTGCCGGGCCTGGTCGCCCTGGTGCTCGGGGCGACGCTGGTCGCCGCGGTCGTGCCCCTGGTCGGCCGGTACGCCGAGGCGCAGTCCCGGCGACGCATCGCCATGACCATGTACGACGAGCTCTTCCGGGCGGTCAACCGGGTCGGCGGGCTGAGCCGGTTCGAGTCCCCGGCCCACCTGGACAAGGTGCGGCTGGCTCAGCAGGCGGTCCAGATCGTGCCGCTGAAGTCCGTCCCGGCCGTCTTCTCCTGCGTGCAGTCCCTGGTCACCGCCGGGGGTTTCCTGGGCACCCTGCTCGCGGTCAATCCCGTGCTGGCCCTCGCGGTGCTGGTGTCGGCGGTGCCGACGGTGGTCTCCAAGCGGGCGCTGGGACGGCGGCGGACCGATGTGCAGTGGCACAACTCGCCGCGGCTGCGCCGGCAGATGTTCTACACCCGCCTGCTGACGGAGCTCCAGGCCATCAAGGAGGTGCGGCTGTACGGCCTGGGCGACCACCTGCGCGAGCGGTACCTCGACGAGACCCGGGAGATCAACCGGGGCGAGCGGTCCGTCGACCGGGCCGAGCTGCGGACCGAGTCCGTGCTCTCCCTGACCGGTACCGCCGTCATGGGCGCGGGGATGAGCTGGGCGGTGTACGCGGCGGCCCACGGGTGGCTGTCCGTCGGTACGGTCACCATGTTCCTGCTGGCCATCGGGTCGGTGCAGAGCTCCCTCGGCTCCTTCGCCGGGCGGATCGGTGATCTCACCGAGGCGTTCACGCTGTTCGGCAGCTTCCGCGAGCTGTGCACGGCCCCGTCCGACCTGCCGGTGCCGCGGCAGCCGGCGGCGATCGGGCCCCTGCGCACCGGGATCGAGTTCCGTGACGTCTGGTTCCGGTACGGCGACGACCGGCCCTGGATCCTGCAGGGCCTCGACCTGACGATCCCGCACGGCCGGACGGTGGCCCTGGTCGGCCTGAACGGCGCGGGCAAGAGCACGCTGATCAAGCTGCTCTGCCGGCTCTACGACCCGACCCGGGGCCGGATCCTGTGGGACGGGGTCGACATCCGCGACGTCGACCCCGCCGAGCTGCGGCGGCGGATCGGCACGGTCTTCCAGGACTACATGACCTACGACCTCACGGCCGCGGAGAACGTGGGGCTGGGTGACCTGCCCGCGCTCCAGGACCGCGAGCGGATCGTCCGGGCCGCCGGACTCGCCGGCATCGACGAGGTGCTGGGCGGGCTTCCCCGCGGGTACGACACGATGCTCAGCCGGATCTTCACCGACACCCGGGACGGGAAGAACCCCCAGGCCGGTGCGGTGCTGTCCGGTGGTCAGTGGCAGCGGGTGGCCCTCGCCCGAGGGCTCATGCGGGACCAGGCCGATCTGCTCGTCCTCGACGAGCCGAGCTCGGGCCTGGACGCCGAGGCCGAGCACGACATCCACACCCGGCTCGTCCGGCACCGCGGTGACCGGGCCACCCTCCTGGTCTCCCACCGGCTGGGAGCGGTGCGCGAGGCCCACACCATCGTGGTGCTGGCGGACGGGCGGATCGTGGAGGAGGGGACGCACGAGTCCCTGATGACCGCTCAGGGCAGGTACGCCGCACTGTTCGAGCTCCAGGCCGCGGGCTACCGGGAGACCTCCGGCCTGAGCGGGGCACGATGACCGCCGCCCTGCTCGTCGCCCTGGCGGCCGCCGTGCTGGTGGCCCGCTGGATGGTGCGCCACCGGTTCGCGGTCATGAACGTCGACGGCATCAGCATGGAGCCGGCTCTCCAGCACGGTGACCGGCTCCTCGTACGGCGCTGCAAGCCGGCCCGGGTGCGAGCCGGCCGGATCGTGGTCGTCGAGCGCCCCGACCGCCGCACCGGCTGGAGCGGCGCCAGGCACGGTGACGGCCGGGTCCGGGCCGGCAGCCGGGACTGGTACGTCAAGCGCGCCGTGGCGGTCGGCGGGCAGCGGGTGCCGACGGCGCTCGCCGAGCTGTGCCGTCTCCCCGCCGATGCCCAGGTGCCCGGTGACTCGCTGCTGCTGCTGGGCGACAACCCGCGCAGCGAGGACTCCAAGCAGTGGGGCTACTGCCCGGGGGACCGCCTGCTGGGTGTCGTCGTGCGCCGCCTCGGGAGGCGTGGCTGAACCCGCCGCCGGGCTACGAGCCGTTGGAGTTCGCGCAGCTGCTGTGACGCGGGGTCAGGACGGGTCGTGGCACAGGCAGAAGGGGTGCCCGGCCGGGTCGAACAGGACGCGGACGTGCTCCTGCGGCTGGTACTCCGCGAGGGTCGCGCCCAGCGCCTGCGCCTCGGCCACGGCCGGGTCGAGGTCGCCGACCTGGAAGTCCAGGTGCATCATCGGGCGCTGCGCACCGTCGACGGGCGGCCAGACCGGCCGCTGGTAGCCGGCGGCCTCCTGGAAGACCAGGAACGGCCCCTGCGGCGAGGCCGCCACGACGGTCGTGCCCGGCTCCTCGTGGCCGAAGTGCCAGTCGAGCAGCCCGGCGTAGAACCTGGCCAGGGCACCAGGGCCGGGCGCCTCGAGAGCCGTGCCCCACCACATGCCGCCGGTCCTCGATCGCATGGCAGCAGTATGGCGGCCGGGCCGGGGCGCGCTGGCGTTGACGTCGGGGGAAAGGTCTACCGTCGCTGTGACGGCGACGGGAAGGCGGAGCGGGACGATGCGGATCGGGGAGCTGGCCGAGCGGGCCGGGACGACCACGCGCACCTTGCGGTACTACGAATCGCGCGGGCTGCTCAGTGCGCGTCGGGCCGGGAACGGCTACCGGTCGTACGGGGAGGCGGATCTGCACCTCGTACGGCAGATCCGGCTGCTGCAGGACTTCGGCTTCGAGCTGGAGGACACCCGGCCGTTCGTGGAGTGCCTCCAGGCCGGGCACCCCGCCGGGGACTCCTGCGCCGCCTCGCTGGAGGTCTACCGCCGCAAGCTGGCCGAACTCGACGCCTGCCTGGACCGGCTCGGTGCCGTGCGCGAGCAGCTCGCGCGGCAGCTGGCCCGGGCCGAGCTGGGCCACGAAGCGGCCGACCCGCGCTGTGAGTTCTCGCCTCAGCAGACACCGACGAAGGAGCACCCCGCATGACCGTGACCGAGCTGGCAGCCGTGACCGACGAGACCTTCGCCGCCGAGGTGCTCGCCTGCGACCTGCCCGTCCTGGTGGACTTCACCGCCGCCTGGTGCCCGCCGTGCCGCATGATCGCCCCGGTGCTGGCCCAGGTGGCGGCCGAGGAGGCGGACCGGATCAAGGTGGTCAGTCTGGACGTGGACACCAATCCCCGGATGCAGGCCAGGTACGGTGTGCTGTCGATGCCGACCCTGATGGTGTTCCGGGCCGGGGAGCCGGTGAAGTCGATGGTCGGCGCGCGGGCCAAGGCGAAGCTGCTGCGGGAGCTTGCCGAGGTGCTGTGAGCCGAGGTGCTGTGACGGGAGTGAATTCCGGGATTTCGCCCGAACCGTCGCAAACCGGCTGAAATCGCCGAATGGTAGTCACGGTCAGGTATCAGCTCGTTCCCGCCCGCTTGACCGCCTTTTTGGCCGCTCCTACCTTTTCAACACTCGTCGAGAGTGAAAAAGGATTCGGGGGTAGTGGTGGACTGGTATCTGGCTGTCCTCAAGAACTACGCGGGATTCGGCGGCCGTGCGCGCCGCAAGGAATACTGGATGTTCCAGCTCTTCAACATCATCGCCGTGATCGTCCTGGAGATCGCCGACCGGCTCCTGAGCACGAACGGCGTCCTCACGCTGATCTACCTGCTGGCGGTGCTGGTGCCGTCGATCGCGCTGGTCGTCCGCCGCCTGCACGACACCGGGCGTTCCGGCTGGTGGGTGCTGATCGGAGTGGTGCCGTTCGTCGGCGGGCTCGTCCTCCTCGTCTTCACCCTGCTGGAGGGGCACCCGGGGGAAAACGAGTTCGGTCCCAATCCGAAGCAGAATGCCGTTCAGGCCTGATTCCGGAACGGGTGCGTTCCTACCGGCCGATCGGGGCCGTCACCGCTGCGGTGAGGCGGACCAGATCGGCCGGGTCCAGCGCGACCTCGAGGCCGCGGCGGCCGGCGGAGACGTGGATGACGGGGTGGGCGAGGGCGGTCGCGTCCAGGACGGTGGGGAGGAGGCGGCGCTGGCCGAGGGGGGAGATGCCGCCGCGGACGTAGCCGGTGGTGCGTTCGGCCAGCACCGGGTCGGCCATGGCGGCGCGCTTGCCGCCGACGGCGGTGGCCAGGGCCTTGAGGTCGAGCTGGCCGGAGACCGGCACGATGCCGACGGTGAGGCGGCCGTCGACCTCGGCGAGCAGGGTCTTGAACACCTGGGAGGCCGGGATGCCAAGGGCCTGCGCCGCCTCGGCGCCGTAGGAGGCGGTGGCCGGGTCGTGGTCGTAGGAGTGCAGGGTGAACGGCACTCCGGCCGCCTCGAGGGCCACCACCGCCGGGGTGCCGCCGGTCTTCTTCTTCGCCACAGAGAGCCTTAGTTCGGGCTGAAGGGCTGGCGGGTGAGGTCGCCGGCGGGGACGGAGGGGAGCCAGCCGAGGATGGCGGTCTCCTGGCGGAGCAGGTCGAGCTCCGCGGTCAGCCGGGTGGCGGTGTCGGGGCAGGCCAGCAGCTGCTGCTTCACCGGGGTGGGGAGCAGGGTGGCGGCCGCCACCAGGTAGGAGAGGACCCCCGGCTCGACCGGGAGGTCCTGCTCACCGGCCAGGGAGGACTCGCGGGCCCCCGCCAGGCGCTTCTGATACGCCCGGAAGGCCCGTTCCACGCCGAGGGCCAGGGCCCCGGCCCCCTCGCCCTGCTGCTCCTCGATCGGCTCGGCCTCGCCGACCAGGTACGGGCCGCCGGTGTCGACCGAGCGGAGCCGGAAGCGGGTGGTGCCGGTGACGACCAGCTTGTACTGCCCGTCCGGGAGCTCCTGGACGGAGGTCACGTCGGCGATGCAGCCGATGTGGTGCAGGGCCTCCAGCGGGTCGCCGGTGATGGTGCCCAGGCCGTCCAGCGGCCCGGCCGGGCCGTCGTGCTCGCGGACGGGCGCCACCTCCCGCCCGTCCTTGATGGCCAGCACCCCGAAGCGCTGCGGCTCGCCCTCGGGCCGGGCGAGCAGATCGGCGACCAGCCGCCGGTAGCGGTCCTCGAAGACGTGCAGGGGCAGCACGAGCCCCGGGTAGAGGACCGTGTTCAGCGGGAAGAGCGGCAGCCGTTCAGTCACGGCGGACAGCGTAGTTGCCGGGCGGCTCGCCGTGCGAAGGGATACCTCTCAGCCCCGGTGTCACCCCCGCTGGAGCATCCGCGTCGCACCCGCCACCACCGTGGTCGCCAGTACCCACCCCGCGACCACCAGTGCGGTGGCCACCCACTGGCCGGAGTCGTGCGGGTTCCAGCCGTCCTGGCCGAGGTTGACCAGCGGGATGACCTTGGAGAGCGAGTAGAGCCAAGGGTCCCAGGTGGGTATCTCGTCGGCCTTGAGCGGCGGCGGCTGGTGGCCCCGGAAGTAGATCCCGCCCAGCGCCCAGGCCAGCGCCAGCCAGGCCGCCGCCCGGCCCGGCCGGTAGCCGTAGCCGACGGTGGCGTCCTGCAGCCGTCCCCAGATCCGGCCCGGCAGGGGCAGGGTGGAGCGGCGGCGGCGCTGCTTGGCGTAGAGCACCTCGCGGGCGTCCTCGTCCCGCCCGGCCCCGCGCAGCGTGGCGGCCAGCTGCTCGTACGGCTCGGGATGGTAGTCGCGCAGCGCGTCGTTGAGCCAGTCGATCCGCTGCTCGACGGTGAACGGCACCTCGGAGCGGAGCGACTCGTAGGTGAAGCCGGTCAGGCCGACCCGGCCGTTGCGGGGCCAGCTCTCGGGGGCGTCGACCAGGTTGCCGATCTGGGCGCGGGAGAAGGAGACCTTGCCGTCGGTGGGGGCGGGGCAGGTGAAGCGCAGCTCGGGGGTCTTGATCCGGCGCAGCGACAGCTCCTGCTCGGGGCCGAGGTGGAACTCGACCCGGTTGATCACGCAGGCGGCCTCGAAGCGGGCGTCGACCAGCCGGACGCCGCCGTAGGCGCGCATCGGGGTGGTCGAGGTCTCGTCGGGGAGGTAGCCGCCGTAGCCGTAGCCGTAGATGGTCCGGGAGGTGGTCCAGCCGCCGTCCAGCGAGCCGGCCAGGTAGAGGGTGTTGCCGACGGTGATCCGGGCCAGGTTGAGGCAGTTGCGGTCGGTGCGCGGGGCGGGGGCGTACAGCTGGGAGCCGCGGAAGGTGAGCCGGCCGCCGATCCGGGCGGAGCGCATGGCGAACTCGCCGTGGGCCTCGATCCGCTCGGCCTCCACGTCCTGGTGGACGGTGAGGCCGTCGCCGGCGAAGGCCCGGCCGAAGCTGTCGCAGCCGAGGATCATCTGGTTGACCAGCAGGTCGGTGCCGATCCTGGCGTCCGTGAGCCGGACGCCGCCGGGGATCACGCAGCGGGGGAGGTGCAGGTCGCCCTCGGTGACCAGCCGGGAGGCCTCGAGGCGGGGTATCAGGCAGCTGACCAGGCGGAACGTACCGACCCGGGCCTCGGACATCAGGATCTTGCGCTCGAAGCGGCAGTGCCGCAGCTCGACGTAGTGCGGCACGACGCCGCCGGCCAGGTTGAGATGGCCGGAGACGTACGCCCCGGTGAGCCGCAGCGAGGTGACCCGCCCGGGCGCGGGGGTGGGGCTGCCGAGCAGCAGCATCGCGAGGACCTCGGCCCGGACCACCCGCTCCTCGGGCCAGTCGGGCCCGGCGAGGATGTCGTCCACTTCGTCGCCGCCGCTGCTCAGGTCGAGCACCTCGCCCTGGCAGAAGGCCCGCCACAGGCGGCGCTCGGCCTCGTTGAGGTCGTCGGGTGCCTCGCTGACCTGGCCCATGCTGCTTCTCCCCCGTGCGGTTCTTGATCCACTCCCCGGCTGTCTCGCCTTTCGTATCACGGACTGAAATGCGCGGCCCCCTGTTCCGGTCACTCCCTACACTTGGCCGTGTGATCTCTCGAATCGATCTGCGCGGCTCCGTCTCCACGAGCCTGCGCGACGTGCTGCCCCGTGCCGAGTTCGACGTGGAAGCCGCCCTGGAGAAGGTGCGGCCGATCTGTGAGGACGTACGCCATCGCGGGGTCACGGCGCTGATCGAGCTCACCGAGCGCTTCGACGGGGTGCGCCTGGAGTCCACCCGGGTGCCCGCCGGGCAGATCGCCGAGGCCCTCGCGGAGCTGGACCCGAAGGTGCGCGCCGCCCTCGAGGAGTCGATCCGCCGGGCCCGGGCCGTGCACGCCGACCAGCGGCGCCAGGGCCACACCACCCAGGTGGTGCCGGGCGGCACGGTGACCCAGCGCTGGGTGCCGGTCGACCGGGTCGGTCTGTACGTGCCCGGCGGCCTCGCGGTCTACCCGTCCTCCGTGGTGATGAACGTGGTGCCGGCCCAGGAGGCCGGGGTGACGGGCATCGCCGTCTCCTCGCCGCCGCAGAAGGCCTTCGGCGGCCGGGTGCACCCCGCCGTGCTGGCGGCCTGCGCGCTGCTGGGCGTCGACGAGGTGTACTCCGTGGGCGGCGCCCAGGCGGTGGCGATGTTCGCGCTGGGCACCGAGGAGTGCGAGCCGGTCAACCTGGTCACCGGGCCGGGCAACATCTACGTGGCGGCGGCCAAGCGGCTGTTCGCCGGCCGGATCGGCATCGACTCCGAGGCCGGGCCGACGGAGATCATGGTGCTCGCGGACGACACGGCGAACGCCGTCGAGGTCGCCGCCGACCTGATCAGCCAGGCCGAGCACGGCCCCACCTCCGGCTCGGTGCTGGTCACCGACTCTGCTGAGCTGGCCGAGGCCGTCGAGGCCGAGCTCAAGGAGCAGGTGGCCCGCACCAAGCACAGCGAGCGGGTGGCCGAGGCGCTCGGCGGGCCGCAGTCCGGCATCATCCTGGTGGACGACCTCACCCAGGGCCTGGCCGTGGCCAACGCCTACGCCGCCGAGCACCTGGAGATCCAGACCCGGGACGCGCACGCCGTCGCCGACCAGGTCCGCAACGCGGGCGCGATCTTCATCGGCCGCTACACCCCGGTCTCGCTGGGCGACTACGCGGCCGGCTCCAACCACGTGCTGCCGACCGGCGGTTGTGCCTGCCACTCCTCGGGCCTGTCGGTGCAGACCTTCCTGCGCGGGGTCCAGGTCGTCGAGTACGACCGCGCCGCGCTCGCGGAGATCGCCGCGCACGTGGTCGACCTCTCCACCGCCGAGGACCTGCCCGGTCACGGTGACGCCGTCAAGGCCCGATTCGATTGGACCGTTCCTCAGTGACCAGGATTGACGAGCTGCCGATCCGGGACGAGCTGCGCGGCCAGTCCCCGTACGGCGCACCGCAGTTGGACGTGCCCGTCCAGCTCAACACCAACGAGAACCCCTACCCGCTGCCCGAGCCGCTGGTGGCCCGGATCGCCGAGCGGGTCGCCGAGGCGGCGCGTCACCTCAACCGCTACCCGGACCGGGACGCGGTCGAGCTGCGCGAAGGCCTGGCGGCGTACCTGACCGGCACCACCGGCTTCGCCCGGACGCGTGAGCAGGTGTGGGCCGCCAACGGCTCCAACGAGGTGCTGCAGCAGCTGCTGCAGACCTTCGGCGGGCCCGGCCGCAGCGCGCTCGGCTTCGAGCCCTCCTACTCGATGCACGCGCTCATCTCCCGTGGCACCGGCACCGAGTGGATCTCGGGCCCGCGCAACGCGGACTTCACCATCGACGTTTCGGCAGCCGTTCGGGCCATCGCCGAGCACCGGCCGAACGTGGTCTTCGTCTGCTCGCCGAACAACCCGACCGGCACCGCCGTCGCCGCCGACACCGTGCTCGCCCTCTACGAGGCCGCCCAGGCGGCCGGGCCGAGCATCGTGATCGTGGACGAGGCGTACGTCGAGTTCTCGCACCGCGCCTCGCTGCTGCCGATGCTCGAGGGCCGCCCGAACCTGGTGGTCACCCGCACCATGTCCAAGGCCTTCGGCGCGGCCGGGCTGCGGCTCGGCTACCTCGCGGCGGACGCGGCCGTGGTGGACGCCGTGCAGCTGGTCCGGCTGCCGTACCACCTCTCGGCCGTCACCCAGGCCACCGCGCTGGCCTGCCTGGAGCACACCGACACCCTGCTCGGGTATGTCGAGCGGCTCAAGGCGGAGCGGGACAGGCTGGTCGGGGCGCTTGGGGCCCTCGGCCTCGAAGTCACCGACTCCGACGCCAACTTCATCCAGTTCGGCCGCTTCGCCGACACCCACGCCGTCTGGCAGGCCATCCTCGACCAGGGTGTGCTCGTCCGCGACAACGGCGTCCCCGGCTGGCTGCGCGTCACCGCCGGGACTCCCGCCGAGAACGACGCCTTCCTCGAAGCCGTCGCCACCGTGATCAAGGAGCTGTAACCCGTATGTCCCGCATCGGACGCGTTGAGCGCACCACCAAGGAGACCTCGGTCCTGGTCGAGATCGACCTCGACGGCACCGGCAAGACCGACATCTCCACGGGCGTCGGGTTCTACGACCACATGCTCGACCAGCTCGGCCGCCACGGCCTCTTCGACCTCACCGTGAAGACCGACGGTGACCTGCACATCGACACCCACCACACCATCGAGGACACCGCCCTCGCGCTGGGCGCCGCCTTCAAGCAGGCGCTCGGCGACAAGGTCGGCATCTACCGCTTCGGCAACTGCACCGTGCCGCTGGACGAGTCCCTCGCCCAGGTCACCGTCGACCTCTCCGGCCGCCCGTACCTGGTGCACACCGAGCCCGAGGGCATGGCGCCGATGATCGGCGCGTACGACACCACCATGACCCGGCACATACTCGAGTCCTTCGTGGCCCAGGCGCAGATCGCTCTGCACGTTCACGTACCGTACGGTCGCAATGCGCACCACATCGTCGAGTGCCAGTTCAAGGCGCTCGCGCGTGCTCTGCGCTACGCCGCCGAGCGCGACCCGCGCGCGGCGGGCATCCTCCCCTCGACCAAGGGCGCACTGTGAGCAAAGCCGCAACCCTGCTGATCATCGCCGGGCTCTTCCTGTCCGGCGGCGTGTACTCGTTCTGGCGGCAGAAGCAGTCGAAGAGCCTGGTCGCCGTGCTGGCGATCGGTGCCGCGCTCTGCCTCGCCTCCGGCATCATGCGGCTTTAGGAGCTACGCACCACATGGCCAAGAACGTTGTTGTTTTGGACTACGGCTCCGGCAACCTCCGCTCCGCCCAGCGCGCCCTCGAGCGCACCGGCGCGAACGTCACCGTCAGCTCCGACTTCACGACCGCCCTCGAGGCCGACGGCCTCCTGGTGCCCGGTGTCGGCGCCTTCGAGGCCTGCATGCGCGGGCTCAAGGGGGTGCGCGGCGATGTCATCATCGGGCGCCGCCTGTCCGGCGGGCGGCCCGTGATGGGCATCTGCGTCGGCATGCAGATCCTCTTCGAGCGCGGGGTCGAGCACGGGGTGGAGACGGCCGGCTGCGACGAGTGGCCCGGCACCGTCGAGCCGCTGGAGGCACCCGTGGTGCCGCACATGGGCTGGAACACCGTGGACGTGCCCGAGGGCAGCCGGATGTTCGCCGGTCTCGACGCCGAGACCCGCTTCTACTTCGTGCACTCCTACGGGGTGCGGAACTGGGAGCTGGAGATCACCAACGACAACATCGCCGCCCCGCTGGTGAGTTGGACCACGCACGGCCACCCCTTCGTGGCGGCCGTGGAGAACGGGCCGCTCTGGGCCACCCAGTTCCACCCCGAGAAGTCCGGCGACGCCGGTGCCGCCCTGCTGACCAACTGGGTCAACACCCTCTGAAACCGGGAGAGTCACCCGCATGTCCCGCCTTGAACTGCTCCCTGCCGTCGACGTCCGGGACGGCCAGGCCGTCCGTCTGACCAAGGGCGCCTCCGGCTCCGAGACCTCCTTCGGCGCCCCGCTGGACGCCGCGCTGGCCTGGCAGCAGGCCGGTGCCGAGTGGCTGCACCTGGTCGACCTGGACGCCGCCTTCGGCACCGGCGACAACCGCGCCATCATCCGCGAGGTCACCGGCGCGCTCGACATCAAGGTCGAGCTCTCCGGCGGCATCCGCGACGACGCCTCGCTGGCCGCCGCGCTGGCCACCGGCTGCACCCGGGTCAACCTCGGCACCGCCGCCCTCGAGCAGCCGGAGTGGGTCGCCAAGGTGATCGCCGAGCACGGCGACAAGATCGCGGTCGGCCTGGACGTGATCGGCACCACCCTGCGCGGCCGCGGCTGGACCAGCGAGGGTGGCGACCTCTACGAGGTGCTGGCCCGCCTGGACGCCGAGGGCTGCGCCCGGTACGTCGTCACCGACGTGGACCGCGACGGCACCCTGACCGGCCCCAACCTGCAGCTGCTGCGCAACGTCTGCGCCGCCACCGACCGGCCGGTGGTCGCCTCCGGCGGGGTCTCCTCGCTGGACGACCTGCGGGCGATCGCCACCCTGGTGCCGGAAGGTGTCGAGGGCGCCATTGTGGGCAAGGCCCTCTACGAGCGGAAGTTCTCCCTCGAAGAGGCTTTGGAGGCCGTGTCATGACGGAGCGTCAGATCGTGCGCGGCAGGCTGATCACGGGCTCCCCCTGGGAGGACGAGTTCGGCTACGCCAGGGCGGTGGCGGCCGGGGACCACGTCCACGTGGCGGGCACCACCGCCTGGGCCGACGGCCAGGTCCAGCACGAGGGCGACCCGTACCGGCAGGCGCTGGCCGCCTTCCGGATCGGGCTCGAGGCCCTTGCCGCGTACGGTCTGACGGTGGACGACGTGGTCCGCACCCGGATGTACCTCACCCATGTCCGGGACGCCGAGGAGGTCGGCCGGGCGCACCGGGAGCTGTTCGAGGCCGCCCGCCCGGTGTCCACGATGGTCGTGGTCGAGGGCCTGATCGACTCCCGGATGCTGGTCGAGATCGAGATCGATGCCCACCGCACCGGGCTCGCTGATGCTTTGGAAGGCAGAACCGCATGACCCTCGCCGTACGTGTCATCCCGTGCCTGGACGTGGACGCCGGCCGCGTCGTCAAGGGGGTCAACTTCCAGAACCTGCGGGACGCGGGTGACCCGGTGGAGCTGGCCAAGCTCTACGACGCCCAGGGCGCCGACGAGTTGACCTTCCTGGACATCACGGCCTCCTCGGGGGACCGCGAGACCACCTACGACGTGGTGCGGCGCACCGCCGAGCAGGTCTTCATCCCGCTGACGGTGGGTGGCGGGGTCCGCTCGGTGGAGGACGTGGACAAGCTGCTGCGGGCCGGGGCCGACAAGGTCGGGGTCAACACCGCCGCGATCGCCCGGCCGGAGCTGATCCGCGAGATCGCGGAGCGGTTCGGCCGGCAGGTGCTGGTGCTGTCGGTGGACGCCCGCCGCTGCCCCGACGGCACCGAGACGCTCTCCGGTTTCGAGGTCACCACGCACGGCGGCCGCAAGGGCACGGGGCTCGACGCGATCGAATGGGCCGTGCGGGCGGCCGAGTTGGGCGCCGGGGAGATCCTGCTCAACTCGATGGACGCGGACGGCACCAAGGACGGCTACGACCTCGCGATGATCGCCGCCTGCCGCAAGGCGGTCTCCGTCCCGGTGATCGCCTCCGGCGGCGCCGGCAAGCTCGCCGACTTCGCCCCGGCGGTGGAGGCCGGTGCGGACGCCGTCCTCGCCGCGAGCGTCTTCCACTTCGGGGACCTGACGATCGGCGAGGTCAAGGGAGCCCTGCGGGAGGCCGGCCAGCCGGTCCGCTGAGCGCTCCGCGCCAGGGGCGAGTTGCACTACAGGGGCGCGAGGAACTGCGCGAGTGCGGAAGGTGCGGACCTGTCGCCTTCCGACTTCGCGCAGTTCCTCGCGCCCCTGGGTGTTGCAGCTGACTCTAGAAGGGCAAGGCCTTGCGCAGGGCCGCCAGGGCCTCGGGGGTGCCGTCGGCCTGCAGCTTGGTCCGAGCGCCGCGGCCGAAGGCGAAGAGGATCAACTCGCCCGGGGTGCCGGTGAGTTCGACCGTCATGGGGTGCTTGTCGGCGACGGTGACGCTCCGGCCGTCGGGGTGCTTGAGGACCAGGCGGACCGGGCTCTTGCGGGCGGTCTCGAACCGCGTGAGCATCGGGAGCCGCTTCCAGAGGGCTTCGTCCAGGCCCGGGGTCAGCTCCTCGGGCTCCCAGGCCACCGCCCGGCGGACGTCCTCCGCGTGGACGAAGTACTCGACCGTGTTGGCGGCTTCGTCGGCCCCGGGCAGGCCGAACAGCGAGAACCGGGGCGGGCCGGACCGGAACTGGTGGACCAGCTCGGCGAAGTCGCCTGCCGCGTACCGGCGTTGCACCGTATCCGTCCAGCCGGCCAGCGGCTTCAGCTGGATGCCCGCGGCGGCGTCCGGCCGCCGTTCGCGCAGGACCAGGTGGGCGGCCAAGTCCCGGGTGGTCCAGCCGCCGCACAGCGTCGGCGCGTCCGGCCCGGCGGCCGTCAAGAGGTCGGCGAGGCGGTGGCGTTCGGTGCGGGCGAAGTGCGGCATGGCGCACACCCTACGCCCGCCCGCCGGGCTCAGTGCAGGGGGCCGTGGAGCTTGGCGCCGCCCTGGTGGTCGCTGGCGGCGATGCCGCAGGTCGCGTCCCGGTAGCCCTGCCGGTAGAAGGTCAGGTCGGGGGCGATCGGGTAGCCGTAGAAGGTGCCGCCGCCCTGCCGCTGCTCGGCTGCGGCGACCGGGGCCTTGCAGAGCTCGCGCAGGGCCTTGCCGATGGTGAAATCGCTGGTCAGCCCGTCCGGCAGCAGGACGTTGGCGACCGACTCCACGTCGTGGTCGGGCGCGCAGGGCCGGGCCTCGGGGCTGGTGATGACCTTGCTCAGCTGCGGGTGGTCGTAGCAGGTGCCGACCGCGAACCACGGGTAGGGCAGGACCTTGGAGGGGCTCGGCGAGGGGGTGGCGGTCACGCTCGGCCGAGGTGGTGGCGGCAGGGACTTCTTCCGGTCCGGCCAGAGCAGCATCGCGGCCCCGGCCCCGACCGCCAGCACGGCCAGCACCGCGACCGTCACCCACCGCCCGCGCGAACCGCCGCCCTGCCGTGGCTCGTCCCGCTCCATCCGACCCCCTCCGCCTCACCCGCCATTGTGGCCCCGCCGGGCCGTCCGCGGCAGGGGAATGACAGGACCGGGACAGGCGGGCGGTAGCCTGGCGGTGGCACGGCCCGGACCGCGAGACGGTCCTGGTTGCGAGAGGTACACGCGGATGCGAGTCGGAATCATCGGGCACGAGGGGCTCTCGGAGATCACCGAGATGCTGGTGCGCGGCGCACTGTGGCCGCTGGTCACGGAGTTCGGCAGTTACGAGCTGGTCGGGGTGGGCTGTCTGCGCCCGGGCCCGGAGCGGTGGTTCGCCCGCGCGGTGCTCGAGCACGGCGGCAAGATCGAGGTCATCCTCCCGGCCGGCGCACCTACCCCCACGGGCCCGCTGCTCGCCGAAGCCACCGCCGTCCACCGCCTCGCCGCCGCCTCGGCGGGCGGCCTGGGCGACGACACCTGCCGGGCCCTGGTCGGCATGGTGGACGAACTGATCGCCGTCTGGGACGGGCAGCCGGGCAGCGAGCCCGCCCGCGTGGTCGAGGCGGCCCGCAAGGCCGGCCTGTACGTCCAGGTGGTCTGGCCGGACGGCTGCGAGCGCCGGCAGTAGTGCGGGCGGTCGTCACTGCCAGGGGATTTCGAGCGGGCGCCGCCGCCACCACCAGGGCCGGAGGGCGAGTTGGGCACCGGGCACACCGATCTCGGCACCCAACGCCGCTCCGCCGTCGTCGGCCGTGAGCTGCCGGAAGTCCTCGTCGATGCGGTCGAGCGCCGCCGCAAGGCCCCCGGCCCCTTCGAGGGAGTCCCGGAGTTCGAGATCCTCGCGGTAGAACTCCGCCGGGTACCAGGCCGAAGGCGGCCAGCTCCGCGCCATCCTGACCGTGAGCATCTCCCAGGCGCGGAGCCGGTTGACGAAGTGCGGGTCACCGCCCGCCGGTCGGGCGCCGTCCGGGCCGGCCTCGCGCAGGGCGGCCTCGACCACGGGGGTGGGCAGCGGCACGTCCCGGATCACCTCGCTGATCCGCTCGACGGGCACGTGGGGCAGGCCCGGGATCGCGGCTTCGGCGGCGTCGACCCGGTAGGCGGCGTCCTCGTCGTCGGACTCGTAGACCCGGGCCCGCACCATGCTGCCGTCCGGGAGGGCGGCCCAGTAGGCGCTGGGGCGGACACCGGAGTTGTGGACGAGGAGCACCTGGCGCAGCCGCACCGCGAGGCCGGCGGCCAGCACCGGCTCCGCGGGAGCTGACGGGCGGTCCGCCGCCGCGTGGACGGCCAGGACGTGGGAGACGTCGCCGTGCAGCCGCTCGAACTCGCAGCTGACCCGCGCCGCCCAGTTCCGCCCGTCCGTCTCCCCGGCATCGGCCAGCTCGACCTCGCCCGGCGGGACGGCGAACTGCTCCGCGAGGGCGAGCCTGAGGCTGTCCCGGTCCGGGGCCTCGACGGTGATGATGCTGTACGCCACTCCCATCCTGCGAGAATAGGCGGCATGTCGACCACTCCCGCCGTTCCCGGTACCACCGCGCTCGACCCCGCCCTCGCCGCCCGCCTGAAGCGGACGGCCGACGGGCTGCTGCCCGCCGTGGCGCAGCAGTACGACACAGGGGAGGTGCTGATGCTCGGGTGGATGGACGACGAGGCGCTGCACCGCACGCTCACCACCGGCCGCTGCACCTACTGGAGCCGCAGCCGCAACGAGTACTGGGTGAAGGGCGACACCTCCGGGCACGTGCAGGTGGTCAAGTCGGTGGCCCTGGACTGCGACGGGGACACGCTGCTGGTGCAGGTCGACCAGACCGGGGCGGCCTGCCACACCGGGGCGCGGACCTGCTTCGACGAGGACGTACTCCTGGCCGCTGATCGCTAGGCTTCGGGGCAGACCTGCCCACGCTCACGAACGGTGCCTGACTCCATGGACCTTGAGGCCTTCCGCAAGCTCGCCGTAGACACCCGGGTCATCCCGGTCACCCGCAGGCTGCTCGCGGACGGCCTCACGCCGATCGGGCTCTACCGCAGCCTGGCCGGCGAGCGGCCCGGGACCTTCCTGCTGGAGTCCGCCGAGCAGGGCACCTGGTCGCGGTACTCCTTCGTCGGCGTGCGCAGCGCCGCCGCGCTGACGGCGGACGAGCACGGCAACGCCCGCTGGCACGGCGCCCCGCCGGTCGGCATCCCGACCGAGGGCGACCCGCTGGAGGTGCTGCGGGCGGCGCTGGCCGCGCTGCACACCCCGCGCCACGACGACGACGGCCTGCCGCCGCTGACCGGCGGGCTGGTCGGGTACCTCGGGTACGACATCGTGCGGCGGCTGGAGAAGCTGCCGAACCTCACGCCGGACGACCTCAAGCTGCCCGAGCTGACCATGCTGCTGGCCACCGACCTCGCGGTGCTCGACCACCTCGACGGCTCGGTGGTGCTGATCGCCAACGCCGTCAACCACAACGACCTGGCCAGCGGCGTGGACGAGGCCTACGCGGACGCGGTGGCCCGGCTCGACGCGATGGAGGCCGACCTGGCCCGCCCGGTCGACCCCGGCCTGGCCACCTTCACCCCGACCGCCGTGGAGCCGCACTCGCCGTTCGGCGGGGCGCCGTACCGGGCGGCCGTGGAGGAGATCAAGGAGCGGATCCGGGCCGGCGAGGCCTTCCAGGTGGTGCCCTCCCAGCGGTTCGAGGCGCCCTGCCCGGCGAGCGCGCTGGACGTCTACCGGGTGCTGCGCACCACCAACCCCAGCCCGTACATGTACCTGTTCCGCTTCCCCGGCCCGGACGGCGGTGCGGTGGGCGGCTTCGACGTGGTCGGCTCCAGCCCCGAGGCGCTGGTGAAGGTGGCGGACGGTCAGGCGATGGTCCACCCGATCGCCGGCACCCGGCACCGGGGCGCCACCCCGCAGGAGGACGCGGACCTCGCGGCCGAGCTGCTCGCCGACCCCAAGGAGCGGGCCGAGCACCTGATGCTGGTCGACCTGGGCCGCAACGACCTGGGCCGGGTGTGCGAGCCGGGCTCGGTCGAGGTGGTCGACTTCATGTCCATCGAGCGGTACAGCCACGTGATGCACATCGTCTCGACCGTCACGGGGCGGGTGGCGCCGGGGCGGACGGCCTTCGACGTGCTCACCGCCTGCTTCCCGGCCGGGACGCTCTCGGGGGCGCCGAAGCCGCGGGCGATGCAGATCATCGAGGAGCTGGAGCCGACCCGGCGGGGCCTGTACGGCGGGTGCGTCGGGTACCTCGACTTCGCGGGTGACTCGGACACGGCGATCGCGATCCGGACGGCGGTGCTGCGGGAGGGGACGGCGTACGTCCAGGCGGGCGCGGGGGTCGTCGCCGACTCGGACCCGGAGAGCGAGAACACGGAGTGCCGGAACAAGGCGACGGCGGTGCTGCGCGCGGTGGCGACCGCGAACACCCTGCGCAGGGCCTGACCGTTCCAGCCTCTCTGCCATAGTGAACGGGTGAGCGAAACGCCTGAGAAGCCCCGGAAGCCCGCTGCCCGTCGAGGTCTGGCGGTGATGCTGGGGCTCACCGCGGTCGGTGTGCTGCTGGTGCTCAGTTCGGTGGGGCGGACGTGGGCCGAGGGGAAGGCCGGGCAGCTGGAGCTGGGCGTGACCGGGAGTGCGATCTCCGGTGTGCCGGGCGGGCTGGCGCTGGTGGCGTTGGCGGCGGCCGTGGCGGTGTTCGCGGTGCGCGGGGCCGGGCGGGCGGCCGTCGGCGCTCTGACACTGCTGGCCGGGCTGGGGGCGGCGGCCGCTGCCGCGGCCGGGGCGTTCGACAGCTCGGCGCTGGACGCCGAGGCCGGGCGCAAGCTGGCGCTGGCCGGCGCCCAGGCCGAGCAGATCAGCCACTCCGCCTGGCCGTGGGCGGCGGCGCTGGGCGGGCTGCTGCTCGCGGCCGCCGGCCTGGTCACGCTGCGCAGCGGCGCCGCCTGGCCCGCGATGGGCGCGCGCTACGACGCCCCGGCCCGCAAGGCCGAGGCGCCCACCGCGCGGCCGAGCAGCCCCGCCGAGCTGTGGCAGGCCCTCGACCGTGGCGAAGATCCCACCGGGTGAAGGCTGACCCCGCTTGGGGTCGACCCGTCGAGCCGGGCACAATGGGAGACGTCAACCCGCCGCGTGCGCCTCTGGCAGCCCGGCCGGGCCCTGCTTAACCAAGGAGCAACGTCAAATGGCGGCAGCATCGCACGGTCACAACCCCGCCGCGTGGACCGGCGTGACCATCACGTTCATCGGCTTCTGCGTCAGCGGTGTGGCCATGATCATCCCCGCTGTCTGGCTGTTCTGGGTCGGCATGGTCGTCGTCGTCCTCGGTGGCGTCGTCGGCAAGGCGATGTCCATGGCGGGCATGGGCAAGCAGGCCACCACCCACACTCACGCGGTCGCGGCCGCCGCCGAGACGAAGACCGCCGTCACCGTCTGAGGCAGCTCCCAGGCTTCCCGGAGGGGGGGGGCCGGGGGGGGGGGGGCCCGCCCGCCGGGGGGGGCGCCCCCGCTCCCACTACGCCCCCGGCCTCGCTCTGCGCCTGCCCGCGGGGGCGGGGTGGGGGCCCGCGGGGCGGGGGGGCGCCCCTCCGTCGTGCGTGCGCTCTCGCGAGGGTGTCGCGCGCGGTGGCCGTGCGTGGCGCGGCCGGGTGCGGCGGCGCGGCCGGGGCAGAATCTGGCGGGTGAACGCATCCGTAGGCCCGGCCCCGGCGCCCTCGCTCGGCAGGCGGCTGGTGCGGCCGGTGGCCGCGCTGGCGGCAGTGGCGGTGCCGACCCTGTACGTGGCCGGGGTGGACCCGAACCAGCCGGGGCACTACCCGACCTGCCCGTTCCTGCAGGCGACCGGCTGGTGGTGCCCGGGCTGCGGCGGACTGCGGGCCGTGCACGCGATGAGCCACGGGCAGCTCACCACGGCCGGGCACGACAACGTCCTGGTGCTGGCCCTGGCCGTGCTGGCCGGCCTGTACTGGGTGATGTGGTTCTGGGCCGCGCTCACCAACACCGCCCCGCCGAAGCTGCGGACGAGCGGGCGGCAGTGGGCCGCGCTGCTGCTGGTCCTGCTGGCCTTCACGGTCTTCCGGAACCTCCCGCCGGGCGCCGGATTCGCCCCGCCGGGCGCCTGACGGCAGGCGCGAGCGGCGCGTCCGAGGTCCGCTCCGCGAGACGCGCGCTGGTCGGATGCGCTGCGCGCCCCCCGCGCCCGATACCATCGAAGAGCCGACGGGGGCGTTGCGGCATGGGATCACCCCAGATACCGTGCGCACCGCACTCCGTGGATTGACTGGATCGAATGATGGGGGCGCCCGCGTGAGTGTGCTCGACGAGATCATCGACGGGGTCCGTGAGGACCTCGCCGAGCGGCAGGCCCGGGTCTCCCTGGACGAGCTCAAGGAGCTGGCGGCCAAGGCCCCGGACGCCAAGGACGGTGTGGCCGCGCTGCGCGGCGACGGCGTCCGGGTGATCTGCGAGGTCAAGCGGTCCAGCCCCTCGAAGGGGGCTCTGGCGGCGATCGCCGACCCGGCCGCCCTGGCGCTGGACTATGCGGCCGGTGGTGCCGCCGCGATCAGCGTGCTGACCGAGCAGCGCCGCTTCGGCGGATCCCTGGCCGACCTGGACGCCGTCCGGGCCGCCGTGGACACGCCGCTGCTGCGCAAGGACTTCATCGTCACCGCCTACCAGCTGTGGGAGGCCCGCGCGCACGGGGCCGACCTGGCGCTGCTGATCGTGGCCGCGCTGGACCAGCCCGCACTCGTCTCGCTCATCGAGCGGGCCGAGTCGATCGGGCTGACCCCGCTGGTGGAGGTGCACGACGAGGAGGAGATCGCCCGGGCGGTGGACGCCGGGGCGAAGATCATCGGCGTGAACGCCCGGAACCTCAAGACCCTCGAGGTCGACCGCAACACCTTCGGCAACGTGGTGGACGCCATCCCGGCGCACATCGTGAAGGTGGCCGAATCGGGAGTGCGTGGCCCGCACGACCTGATCGCGTACGCCAACCTGGGCGCGGACGCCGTCCTGGTCGGCGAGTCGCTGGTGACCGGCAAGGACCCGAAGGCGGCCGTGGCCGACCTGGTGGCCGCCGGTGCCCACCCGGCGCTGCGCAACAACGGGCGGGGCTGACCGCAGCGATGTCACTGACCACCCGCCTCGCCCCCGGCTGCCGCCCGCGCGGCTGCCGCGCGCCCGCACGCCGGGTGCTGGGGCGGCGGGTGCGGTACGTGATCGGCTGTGAGCCCGGGCAGGTGCAGGGCCGTCGATGGCGCGGGACTCACGGCTGAGAAGCCGTTCCGAGCCATCGTTCTGCTTCACCTACCCAAGGACTTCTGCCATGTCCGAGAACGACTACCAGCCAGGCACCGAAGTCCCCGACGCCCGGGGCTACTTCGGCGCGTACGGGGGCCGGTTCATCCCGGAGGCGCTGGTCGCCGCCGTCGAGCAGGTCGCCGAGGAGTACGAGAAGGCCAAGGCCGACCCGGCCTTCGCCGCCGAGCTGGACGCCCTGCTCAAGGACTACACCGGGCGGCCCAGCCCGCTCACCGACGTGCACCGCTTCTCCGCCGAGGCGGGCGGCGCGCGCATCCTGCTCAAGCGCGAGGACCTGAACCACACCGGCTCGCACAAGATCAACAACGTGCTGGGCCAGGCCCTGCTCACCCGCCGGATGGGCAAGACCCGGATCATCGCCGAGACCGGCGCCGGCCAGCACGGCGTGGCCACCGCCACCGCCTGCGCGCTGTTCGGCTTCGAGTGCACCATCTACATGGGCGAGGTCGACACCGAGCGCCAGGCGCTCAACGTGGCCCGGATGCGGATGCTCGGCGCCGAGGTCATCGCCGTGAAGTCCGGCAGCCGCACCCTCAAGGACGCCATCAACGAGGCGTTCCGCGACTGGGTCGCCAACGTGGACTCCACCCACTACCTGTTCGGCACGGTGGCCGGTCCGCACCCCTTCCCGATGATGGTCCGCGACTTCCACCGGGTGATCGGCGTCGAGGCCCGCCAGCAGGTCCTGGACCGCACCGGCAGGCTCCCGGACGCGGTCGTCGCCTGCGTCGGCGGCGGCTCCAACGCGATGGGCATCTTCCACGAGTTCATCCCGGACGCGGGTGTGCGCCTGATCGGCTGCGAGGCGGCCGGCGAGGGCGCCGACACCCCGAAGCACGCGGCCACCCTCACCAAGGGCGACCCGGGCGTGCTGCACGGCTCCCGCACCTACGTCCTGCAGGACGAGGACGGCCAGACCATCGAGTCGCACTCGATCTCGGCCGGTCTGGACTACCCCGGGGTCGGCCCCGAGCACGCCTGGCTCAAGGACACCGGCCGGGCCGAGTACCGCCCGGTGACGGACGACGCCGCGATGCAGGCGCTGCGGCTGCTCTCCCGCACGGAGGGCATCATCCCGGCGATCGAGAGCGCCCACGCGCTGGCCGGCGCCCTCGAGCTCGGCCGCGAGCTCGGACCGGAGGCGACCATCCTGGTCTCGCTCTCCGGCCGCGGCGACAAGGACATGCACACGGCCGCGCAGTACTTCGGCCTGTACGACGACAACGCTTCTGACAACGGAGGGAAGTGACCATGGCTTCGAAGCTCAGCACCGTCCTCGCCGCCGCCAAGGCGGAGGACCGCGCGGCCCTGGTCGGCTACCTCCCGGCCGGCTTCCCCTCGGTGGACGGCGGCATCGCGGCGGTCAAGGCCCTGATCGAGGGCGGCTGCGACGTGGTCGAGATCGGCCTGCCGCACTCCGACCCGGTCCTGGACGGCCCGACCATCCAGACCGCGGACGACATCGCCCTGCGGGGCGGGGTCAAGATCAAGGACGTGATCCGGACGGTCGCCGAGGCGGCCTCGGCGCACCCGGCCGCCGCCGTCCTGGTGATGACCTACTGGAACCCGGTCGAGCGGTACGGCGTCGAGCGGTTCGCCGCCGAGCTGGCCGCCGCGGGCGGCGTCGGCTGCATCCTGCCGGACCTGCCGGTCGAGGAGTCCGGCCCCTGGCGCGCGGCGGCGGCCGAGCACGGTCTCGACACCGTCTTCGTGGTCGCCCCCAGCAGCAAGGACGCCCGCCTCGCCGAGGTCACGGCGGCCGGCAGCGGCTTCGTCTACGCGGCGGCCGTCATGGGCGTGACGGGCACCCGCGCGGCGGTCGGCTCGATGGCCGAGGACCTGGTGGCCCGTACCCGTGCCACCACCGACCTGCCGGTCTGCGTCGGCCTCGGTGTCTCCACCTCGGCCCAGGCCGCGGAGGTCGCCGGCTTCGCGGACGGGGTCATCGTCGGCTCCGCCTTCGTCCAGCGCATCCTGGACGCCGACGGCGACGAGGCGGCGGCCCTGACGGCCGTCCGCGAGCTGGCCTCGGACCTCGCCGAGGGCGTCCGGAAGCGGTAAGCCCCGTCAGGGGCGCGAGGAACTGCGCGCTGCGGAAGGAAGCGGCCTTGAGTCGTCCTCCGAAGTAGCCAGTTGCACTGTCCAGGGGCGCGGGGAACTGCGCGAGCTCGGAAGGTGACGACCTGTCATCTTCCGCAGCGCGCAGTTCCCCGCGCCCCTTGTGGTTGCCCCGTCCGAGTGAAAAGTACGAGCACGACGCATCAGTAGCGATTGACCGGCGTTGAGTGGAGGGACGAGTGGAGGTGGTCTCCCCGTCGCTACCGAAGGAGCCGCGTGTGCCGTGCCTCCACCGAGCCGTTGTCCTGCGGGCCGCTGCCGCCGTGCTGGTGCTGGGTGCCGCCTTCGGTGCGGAGGCGTCGGTCGGGCATGCGTTGGCCAGGCGGGGTGTCGAGCGGGCCGTGCGGGACGCGTACGTGTGCAGCGAGGCGTCCAGGATGGCCTCGGCCGTGCGGGCGGACCGCTCGCAGGCGGACGGGCGGCCGGCCCTGGTGGCGATCCGGGCCGCCAACCGCTGCTCCGGCTCGCACCACTGACCCGCTGTCGGGCAAATCAGACATAAGTGCACCATAGTTCACTCATTCGGCTTAACGCGCGAATGTGGAGGAACCATCCCTCATCCCCTACGGTTCATCAGGACGCGTGAGTGTGCCTGTGACGAGGGGGAGCCCGATGGTGACCAGCACGACCGGACTGCGCCGTGCGGTCGACGGGCCGGCGGGGCAGTGGTTCGGTCTGGCCGTGCGGCTGGGCCTGGCGGTGGTCTGGGCCTGGGCCGGTCTGGCGAAGGTGTCGGACCCGGCGGAGGCCGCCCAGGCCGTGCGGGCGTACGAGATCCTGCCCGAGTCGCTGGTGAAGCCGGTCGGGTACGGGCTGCCGTTCCTCGAGCTCGCGCTGGCCCTGCTGCTCTTCTTCGGCCTCGGCACCCGGATCGTCGCCGTGCTCTCCGGTCTGCTGCTGCTCACCTTCATCGCCGGGATCACCTCCGCCTGGGCGCGCGGCATCTCGATCGACTGCGGCTGCTTCGGCGGCGGCGGAGCCGTCGACGCCTCGCAGACCGAGTACCTCCAGGAGATCCTCCGCGACACCGGCTTCCTGCTGCTCGCCGCCTGGCTGGTCTACCGGCCCCGGACGAAGCTCTCCGCGGACGCCTGGCTCGCCACCTGACCTGACCCACCACCAGAACCGGCCCCCACCTTGGACGTAACCGAGCACATGAGCGAGAAGAACCGAGAAGGCAAGCGCACCGCCCGCGAGCGGCTGCAGGAGGAGCGGGTGGCCGAGGAGGCCCGCCGCAAGCGGAACAAGAAGCTGGCGGTGATCGGCGTCGTCGTCGCGGTGATCGCCGTCGGGGTCACCGTCGGTGTGGTGGTCCAGAACCAGCGCTCCAAGCCGGACACCCCGGTCGCCGCGCCGGCGGGCGCGATCGGTACGAAGAACCTGGTGATCCCGGACGGGCCGGCCAACGCGCCGTCCACCCTGGTGATCTACGAGGACCCGCGCTGCCCCGCCTGCGGCTCCTTCGAGCGGGAGTTCGCGCCGACCGTCGACCAGCTGCAGGACCAGGGCAAGGTCTACAACAACTACCACCTGGTCTCCTTCATCGACCGCTCGCTCGGCGGCAAGGGCTCCAAGTACGGCGCCAACGCGCTGGCCTGCGCGCAGGACGCGGGCAAGTTCCGCGACTACCACGACGTGCTCTACAAGAACCAGCCCGACGAGACCTCGGACTCCTTCGGCAACAAGGCCACCCTGATCAGCCTGGCCAAGCAGGTGCCCGGCCTGGACACGCCGAAGTTCGAGGCCTGCGTCAACGACAACAAGTACTCCGGCTGGGTCTCGGCCGTGCAGCAGGACTTCGACAAGTCGAGCTACAAGTCGACCCCGACCATCCTGCTCAACGGCACCCCGATCTACCCGAAGAAGGGGGACGAGGAGATCACCCCGGACAACCTGGTGAAGTGGATCAACGAGGCCAACGCGGGCAAGCCACTGGGCACCACCGGCCCCGGTTCGGCCAGCCCGGCGCCGACCAGCACCGCCTCCGAGTCCAACACCCCGCCCTCACCGTGACGAAACGGTGCCCGCGCCCCTGTTGTGGTCGACGGGGGCGCACAAGGTAGCGTCGACCCCGCCATGGATATCGCTTACATTCCGAGCCCGTCGCGGGGCGTCCTCTATCTGGGACCGATCCCGCTGCGCGCGTACGCCTTCTGCATCATCATCGGTGTCGTCGTGGCCGTCTGGCTCGGCAGCAAGCGTTGGGTCGCTCGCGGCGGCGCCAAGCACACCGTGGGGGACATCGCCGTCTGGGCGGTGCCGTTCGGCCTGGTCGGCGGCCGGCTCTACCACGTGATCACCGATCACCAGCTGTACTTCGGGGACGGCAAGAACCCCTGGAACGCCTTCAAGATCTGGGAGGGCGGCCTCGGCATCTGGGGCGCGATCGCGCTGGGCGCGGTCGGCGCCTGGATCGGCGCGCGCCGCCGGGGGGTGCCGCTGCCCGCCTACGCGGACGCCATCGCCCCCGGCATCGCGCTGGCCCAGGCCTGCGGCCGCTGGGGCAACTGGTTCAACCAGGAGTTGTACGGCAAGGCCACCACGCTGCCCTGGGGCCTGGAGATCCACAAGGTCGAGCCGGACGGCAGCGTGGTGGACGGCGTCTTCCAGCCGACCTTCCTGTACGAGTCGCTCTGGTGCGTCGGCGTCGCGCTGCTGGTGCTCTGGGCCGACCGCCGCTTCACCCTGGGCCACGGCCGGGTCTTCGCGCTCTACGTCGCCGCCTACACGGTCGGCCGGGCCTGGATCGAGTACCTGCGGATCGACGAGGCGCACCACATCCTGGGGCTGCGTCTGAACGACTGGACGGCGATCGTCGTCTTCGTCGGCGCGGTGGTCTACTTCGTCCTCTCCAGCCGCCTGCGCCCCGGCCGTGAGGCGCCGGACTCGATCGACCCTGCCGCGCGCGAGGAACTGATTCAGTCCGAGCAGGACCTCGGTAAGGAGAATGCCGCGGTGACCCCGGCCGACCAGGCCTCGGAGAATTCCGACGGGGATCCGAAGAACCCGTCCTGACCAGGGCAGATGCCCGCACCGGCCGCCTTTTCCGGATTCCCCGGAGGGCGGCCGGTGGCATGTTCGGACAGCCTTACTTTGCTGGAATGTGTCAGATCATCCGGCTATTTTCGATGACGTGAGAGCCCTGCGGGGCGGCCCGGCTCACGGCTCTTCGCCGTGCCCGGCCGCGGGCAGGGGGACGTCTGGACGGAGGCCGAGAGACCATGAGCATCACCATCGCCGAGCGCGCCACGGAAGAGCAGCCCAAGCCCCGCATTCCGGCGGACGGTCACCACCGGGACGTCAACGGTGGCTGGCTGCGGCCGGCCGTGTTCGGCGCGATGGACGGTCTGGTGTCCAACTTCGCCCTGATGACCGGTGTGGTCGGCGGCAACGTCGGCAACAGCGCGGTGGTGCTGACCGGCCTGGCCGGACTGGCGGCCGGTGCCTGCTCGATGGCGGCGGGGGAGTACACCTCGGTGGCCTCGCAGCGGGAGCTGGTGCAGGCCGAGATCGAGGCCGAGCGGCTTGAGCTGAGCCGCAACCCGCACGGCGAGCTGGCCGAGCTGGCCGAGCTGTACGTCTCGCGCGGGGTCGACCCGGAGCTCGCCCACGAGGTGGCCCGCCAGCTCTCCGCGGACCCGGAGCAGACCCTGGCCATCCACGCCCGCGAGGAGCTGGGCATCGACCCGGACGACCTGCCCTCACCGACGGTGGCGGCCGCCTCCTCCTTCCTCTGCTTCGCGCTCGGCGCCCTGCTGCCGCTGCTGCCCTACCTGCTGGGCGCGCACTCGCTGCTGCCCGCGCTGCTGCTCTCGCTGGTGGGCCTGTTCACCTGCGGTGCGGTGGTGGCCCGGGTGACGGCGCGAAGCTGGTGGTTCAGCGGCCTGCGCCAGCTGGTGCTCGGTGGCGCCGCGGCCGGGGTCACCTACCTGCTCGGTCTGCTGATCGGCGGGCACGTCGGCTGACGCCGGCCGGAGCTGACGGAGTCGGGGCACCTCTTCGGAGGTGCCCCGACTCGTATGTTTATGCGGGATGCCGCGTGACGTTGCACACATGCTCCGGACGGGTGACCAGCAGTGACTGCGCTGGTGAGGCGGGCGGACCGCAGAATCCTGCGTGCGGCCGCCGCCACGGCGGAGGAATCACAGGTGAGGTGTTCTCGGCATGTGGACACCCGGTTACGTGCCCGTTTCAGTGCTGGCGGCGGGGGGCACACTGGTGGCAGTGTGCGGGCCAGCGCAAAGCTGCTCAGGCCCCGAACCCGGTCCGCGATGTGGACGCGATATTCCACTTACCGGGATTTTCGGCATCATGTAGCTCGCACACACTCGCAGAGGGCCAACGTCGTCCCTATTGCCACTTTTGCTGAAGACGACGACGGGAGAGCCGATGCTGTCCGCATCCATGCACTCCGCCAACGAGCCCCAGGGCGGCGCCCGCGCGCCGTACTCGCTCGTGCCGGATGCCCGACCTGCCGCCCAGGGTCTGTACGACCCGCGCAACGAGCACGACGCCTGTGGCGTGGGCTTCGTGGCCACGCTGGACGGCGTGGCCGACCACCGGATTGTGGAGCAGGCCCTCACCGTACTGCGCAACCTGGAGCACCGGGGCGCCACCGGCGCCGAGGCGGACTCCGGCGACGGTGCCGGCATCCTGACCCAGATCCCCGACGCGTTCCTGCGGGCCAAGGTCTCCTTCGAGCTCCCCGCCCAGGGCAGCTACGCCGTCGGCATCGCCTTCCTGCCCACCGAGGAGGAGGCCGCGGCCGCCGCCCAGGCGCAGATCGAGGCCGTCGCGGCCGAGGAGGGCGTGAGCGTCCTCGGCTGGCGCGAGGTGCCGGTCGCCCCCGACCTGCTCGGGGCCACCGCGCGCAGCGTGATGCCGCGCTTCACCCAGCTGTTCCTCGGGCACGAGTCCAAGACCGGCCTCGAGCTGGACCGGGTCGCCTTCGTCGTCCGCAAGCGGGCCGAGCGCGAGGCCGGGGTGTACTTCCCCTCGCTGTCGGCGCGCACCATCGTCTACAAGGGCATGCTGACCACCGGCCAGCTGGAGCCCTTCTTCCCCGACCTGTCGGACCGGCTCTACGCCTCCGCGATCGGTCTGGTGCACTCCCGGTTCTCCACCAACACCTTCCCGTCCTGGCCGCTGGCCCACCCGTACCGCTTCGTCGCGCACAACGGCGAGATCAACACGGTCAAGGGCAACCGGAACTGGATGACGGCCCGCGAGTCCCAGCTCGCCACCGACCTGATCCCGGGCGACCTGTCGCGGATCTTCCCGATCTGCACCCCGGACCACTCCGACTCGGCCTCCTTCGACGAGGTCCTGGAGCTGCTCCACCTGGGCGGCCGTTCGCTGCCGCACGCGGTGCTGATGATGATCCCGGAGGCGTGGGAGAACCACGCCACCATGAGCCCGGCCCGCCGCGCGTTCTACCAGTACCACTCCAACCTGATGGAGCCCTGGGACGGCCCGGCCTGCGTCACCTTCACCGACGGCACCCAGATCGGCGCCGTGCTCGACCGCAACGGCCTGCGCCCGGCCCGGTACTGGGTCACCGAGGACGGCCTGGTCGTGCTCTCCTCCGAGGTCGGCGTGCTCGACATCGCTCCGGAGCAGGTCGTCAAGAAGGGCCGCCTGCAGCCCGGCAAGATGTTCCTGATCGACACCGCCCAGGGGCGGATCGTCGAGGACCGCGAGATCAAGGCCGCGCTCGCCGCCGAGCACCCGTACGAGGAGTGGGTGGCCGCCGGGCAGATCCAGCTGTCCAAGCTGCCCGATCGCGAGCACATCCACCACACCCACGCCTCGGTGACGCGCCGTCAGCAGACCTTCGGCTACACCGAGGAGGAGCTGCGCGTCATCCTGGCGCCGATGGCGAAGAGCGGTGGTGAGGCGCTCGGCTCGATGGGCACGGACTCGCCGATCGCCGCGCTGAGCGAGAAGCCCCGGCTGCTCTTCGACTACTTCATCCAGCTCTTCGCGCAGGTCACCAACCCGCCGCTGGACGCCATCCGCGAGGAGCTCGTCACCTCGCTGCTGAGCAACCTCGGCCCGGAGGGCAACCTGCTCTCCGCCGAGTCGGCGCACTGCCGCTCGGTCGGCATCACCTTCCCGGTGATCGACAACGACGAGCTGGCCAAGCTCATCCACATCAACGCCGACGGCGACCAGTCGGGCCTCAAGGCCGTCACGCTCTCGGGCCTGTACAAGGTCTCCGGCGGCGGCGAGGCGCTCGCGGCCCGGCTCGCGGCCATCGCGGCCGAGGCGGACGCGGCGATCGCCGACGGCGCCCGGATCCTGGTCCTCTCCGACCGGCACTCCGACGCCGAGCACGCGCCGATCCCCTCGCTGCTGCTCACCTCCGCCGTGCACCACCACCTGATCCGCACCAAGCAGCGCACCCAGGTCTCGCTGCTGGTCGAGGCCGGTGACGTCCGCGAGGTGCACCACGTCGCGCTCCTGATCGGCTACGGCGCCGGCGCGGTCAACCCGTACCTGGCGATGGAGTCGGTCGAGGACCTGCTCGCCCAGGGCACCTTCCTCTCCGGTCTGGAGCCCGAGCAGGCCATCCGCAACCTGATCAAGGCGCTGGGCAAGGGCGTGCTGAAGGTGATGTCCAAGATGGGCATCTCCACCGTCGCCTCCTACCGCGGCGCCCAGGTCTTCGAGGTCATCGGCCTCGACCAGGCCACCGTGGACACCTACTTCGCGGGCACCACCACCAAGCTCGGCGGCATCGGCCTGGAAGAGCTCGCCAAGGAGGTCGCCGCCCGGCACGCCAAGGCGTACCCGGCCTCCGGCATCCCGGCCGCGCACCGCGCGCTGGAGATCGGCGGCGAGTACCAGTGGCGTCGCGAGGGCGAGCCGCACCTGTTCGACCCGGACACCGTCTTCCGACTGCAGCACTCCACCCGCTCGCGCCGGTACGACATCTTCAAGCAGTACACGGACCGGGTGAACTCCCAGTCCGAGCGCCTGATGACGCTGCGCGGCCTGTTCAAGCTCGACGCGCTGGGCCGCGAGTCGATCTCGATCGACGAGGTCGAGCCGGTCTCCGAGATCGTCAAGCGCTTCTCCACCGGCGCCATGTCCTACGGCTCCATCTCGATGGAGGCGCACGAGACGCTGGCCATCGCGATGAACCGCCTCGGCGGCAAGTCCAACACCGGTGAGGGCGGCGAGGACCCGGAGCGCCTGTACGACCCCGAGCGCCGCTCGGCGATCAAGCAGGTCGCCTCCGGCCGGTTCGGCGTCACCTCCGAGTACCTGGTCAACGCGGATGACATCCAGATCAAGATGGCCCAGGGCGCCAAGCCCGGCGAGGGCGGCCAGCTGCCCGGCCACAAGGTCTACCCGTGGGTCGCCAAGACCCGGCACTCCACCCCGGGTGTCGGCCTGATCTCCCCGCCGCCGCACCACGACATCTACTCCATCGAGGACCTGGCTCAGCTGATCCACGACCTCAAGAACGCCAACCCGGCGGCCCGCATCCACGTGAAGCTGGTCTCCGAGGTCGGGGTCGGCACGGTCGCGGCCGGTGTCTCCAAGGCGCACGCGGACGTGGTGCTGGTCTCCGGCCACGACGGCGGTACCGGCGCCTCGCCGCTGACCTCGCTCAAGCACGCGGGCGGCCCCTGGGAGCTCGGCCTGGCCGAGACCCAGCAGACCCTGCTGCTCAACGGCCTGCGCGACCGCATCGTGGTCCAGACGGACGGTCAGCTCAAGACCGGCCGTGACGTCGTCATCGCCGCCCTGCTGGGCGCCGAGGAGTTCGGCTTCGCGACCGCGCCGCTGGTGGTCTCCGGCTGCATCATGATGCGCGTCTGCCACCTGGACACCTGCCCGGTCGGCGTCGCCACCCAGAACCCGGTGCTGCGCGAGCGCTTCTCCGGCAAGCCCGAATTCGTGGTCAACTTCTTCGAGTTCATCGCCGAGGAGGTCCGCGAGATCCTCGCCGAGCTCGGCTTCCGCTCGATCGAGGAGGCCGTCGGCCACGCCGAGCACATCGACGCCGCCGAGGCGATCACGCACTGGAAGGCCGCCGGGCTCGACCTGGCCCCGCTCTTCCACGTGCCGTCGCTTCCGGAGGGCGCCGCCCGGCACAACACGACCACCCAGGACCACGCGCTCGACAAGGCCCTGGACAACCAGCTCATCGAGCTGGCCGAGGACGCGCTGGAGCGCGGCGAGACCGTCCGCATCCAGCTGCCGATCCGCAACGTCAACCGCACGGTCGGCACCATGCTCGGCCACGAGGTGACCAAGCGCTACCGCGGCGAGGGCCTGCCGGAGGGGACGATCGACGTCACCTTCACCGGCTCCGCCGGGCAGTCCTTCGGAGCCTTCCTGCCCAGCGGCATCACGCTGCGCCTGGAGGGCGACGCCAACGACTACGTCGGCAAGGGCCTCTCCGGCGGTGTCGTGATCGTGCGCCCGGCGCGCGAGGCGGCCGCGATCGGCGCCGAGGCGCAGCAGCACGTGATCGCGGGCAACACCATCGGCTACGGCGCCACCTCGGGCCGGATCCACCTGCGCGGCAAGGCCGGTGAGCGCTTCGCCGTCCGCAACTCCGGGGCCACCCTGGTGGTCGAGGGCGTGGGCGACCACGGCCTGGAGTACATGACCGGCGGCCGGGTCGTCATCCTGGGCGAGACGGGCCGCAACCTCGCGGCCGGCATGTCGGGCGGTGTCGCCTACGTGCTCGACCTGCGACCGGCGAGCGTCAACCACGGTCTGGTGGGCATCGAGGCCCCCAGCGCCGAGGAGCGCGACTGGCTGCGCGAGACCGTGCAGCAGCACTACGAGGAGACCGGCTCCACCGTCGCCGCCGAGCTCCTGGCCGACTGGGGCAGCGGGGTCTCCCGCTTCTCCACGATCATGCCGACCGACTACAAGGCCGTGCTCGCCGCCAAGGATGCCGCTGAGCGCGCCGGTCTCGACGAGACCGCGATCACCGCGAAGATGATGGAGGCGGCACATGGCTGACCCCAAGGGCTTCCTGACCACGCCCAAGCAGCTGGCCGAGCGCCGTCCCGTGGACGTCCGTCTGCGTGACTGGAACGAGGTCTACGTCGAGCGCAGCCTCCTGCCGATCATCACCAAGCAGGCCGGCCGCTGCATGGACTGCGGCATCCCGTTCTGCCACAACGGCTGCCCGCTCGGGAACCTCATCCCCGAGTGGAACGACCTGGCCTACCGGGACGACTTCGCCGGTGCGATCGAGCGCCTGCACGCGACCAACAACTTCCCGGAGTTCACCGGGCGGCTGTGCCCGGCGCCGTGCGAGTCGGCGTGTGTCCTGGGCATCAACCAGGACGCGGTGACCATCAAGAACGTCGAGGTCACCATCATCGACAAGGCCTGGGACCGCGGCGGGGTCACCCCGCAGATCCCCGAGCGCCTGTCCGGCAAGACCGTCGCCGTGGTCGGCTCCGGCCCGGCGGGCCTGGCCGTCGCCCAGCAGCTCACCCGGGCCGGGCACACCGTGGTGGTGTACGAGCGCGCCGACCGCGTGGGCGGCCTGCTCCGGTACGGCATCCCCGAGTTCAAGATGGAGAAGCGGCACATCAACCGCCGCATCGAGCAGATGCGCGCGGAGGGCACCCGCTTCCGCACCGGCGTCCACGTCGGCGAGGACATCACCGGCCAGGACCTGCGCAGCCGCTTCGACGCGGTCGTGGTCGCGGCCGGTGCCACCACCGCGCGCGACCTGCCGGTGCCCGGCCGGGAGCTCAAGGGCATCCACCAGGCCATGGAGTACCTGCCGCTGGCCAACAAGGTGCAGGAGGGCGACTTCGTCGAGGCGCCGATCAGCGCCAAGGGCAAGCACGTGATCGTGATCGGCGGCGGTGACACCGGCGCCGACTGCCTCGGCACCGCGCTGCGCCAGGGGGCGGCCTCGGTCACCCAGCTGGAGATCATGCCGCGCCCGAGCGACGAGCGCCCCGGTCACCAGCCGTGGCCGACCATGCCCATGACGTACAAGGTGACCTCCGCGCACGAGGAGGGTGGTGAGCGCGTGTACGCTGTGAACACCACCCACTTCACCGGGGACGAGGACGGCAATGTCGCCGAGCTCCACCTCGTCGAGGTCGAGTTCAAGGATGGCCGTTTCGAGCCCGTGCGAGGCACCGAGCGTTCCATCCCGGCGCAGCTGGTCACCCTGGCCATGGGCTTCACCGGGACGGACGTCAGGAACGGCCTGATCGAGCAGCTGGGTGTCGAGCTCGACGCCCGCGGCAACGTCGCCCGGGACGGCTCCTTCGCCACCAACGTGGACGGTGTGTACGTCTGCGGTGATGCCGGCCGGGGCCAGTCGCTGATCGTCTGGGCCATCGCGGAGGGCCGTTCGGCCGCCGCCGCGGTGGACCGGTACCTCGGCGGCAAGACCGCCCTGCCCGCCCCCATTCGTCCCACCGACCGCCCGCTGACCGTCTGATCCCTTCCGACGGCCTCCGGGCGATGTGAAAAAACCCTCAACGTGTACCGCCGGACATTCCCCGTCCGGTTGCTTCACCCGCGACCCGCCAGCGCTGCCGGGCCTATGCGGTCATCCGGCGCCTGCCCTCTCCCCGACCAAGTTGGGGGCAGGTGCCGTTCCGCATGCCCGGACGCGCATTAAGATGACGGATGGTCAGGTACATCTCACTTCCTGCTAGCCGTACGCAGGCGAGTGGTGGCAGACTGCGCCCGCGGGTCCAGACAGGCGCCAGGGCGGAGGCTGATTCTGTTGACATCCTCCCCGTGCTGAGGCACGGGGACTCCGGCCGCGCCTTCGGCACGGGGCTTGCGCCCGGTGCGGCCAGCGTTCCGGCGGGTTCCTGTTTCAACGGACTGTGCCCGGCGCGGGATTGCCGCGCCAGGTCTTACCGGCCCTCCGCAGGCGTTTAGCCTGTCCGCCCGTCCGGCGGCCAGGATGTTCCGAGCGGCATTGAGGTCACGATCGTGGAAGGCACCGCATGCACCGCACGTCCACGTACGGACGTTCAGCAGCTTGGGTCCGTCGTTGACACCGCAGTGCGAGCAGACCTGGGTGGTGGGCTCGAATCGGCCGATCACACCGACGTGCCGTCCGTACCGGACCGCCTTCTCTTCGAGCAGTCGCCGGAAGGTGGACCATCCGGCATCCGCGACGGACTTGGCCAGGCGGGTGCGGGCGAGGCCGCGCACGTTCAGGTCCTCCAGGTAGACGGCTTGATTCTCGCCGATCAACCTGGTGGTCTGCTTGTGCAGCCAGTCCATGCGAGTGTCGGCCACCTTGGCGTGCGCCTTGGCGACCTTGCGCCGGGCTTTCGCTCGGTTCTTCGACCCCTTGGCCTTTCGGGACAGCTCCCGTTGCGCGGCCCTGAGCCTCTTCTCCGCCTTGCGCAGGAAGCGTGGATTGTCGATCAGTGTGCCGTCGGACAGCACGGCATAGGTGGTCAGTCCCAGGTCGATGCCGACCTCGGTGTCCACCTCCGGCAGGTGTTCAGGTGCCACGTCCACGACGAAGGAGACGTGATACCGGCCCGAGGGGTCCAGCATCACCGTCACGGACGACGGCTCGGCGGGCAACGCACGGGACCACTTGACCCGCACATCGCCGATCTTCGCGAGGTTCGGCTTTCCGTTCGACCGGATACGGAACCCGTTGCGGGAGAACCGCAGCGACTGCCGAGTGTCCTTGCGGGACTTGAAGCGAGGCAGCCCGGCCCTCCGGCCGGCACGCTTACCCGACACCGAGTCGAAGAAGTTCCGGTAGGCGGTGTCCAGGTCACGGAGGGACGACTGCAACGCGTCGACCGAGACGGATGCCAGCCACGACCGGCCTGCCGTCTTCTTCGCATCGGTGATCACCGCCTTGGCCAGAGCACCGGTCGGAATCATCGAACCGTCAACCCTGTACGCGGCCTTCCGCAGGACCAGTGCATCGTTGTACACCACCCGCGCGCAACCGAACGTGCGTGCCAGTGCCTGTCGCTGGCCCACCGTCGGGTAGATGCGATAGGAGTAGCGAAGGTGCACGAGATCAACCTATCGGCAGGAACTGACAACCACCGGCGGGTACCTGCACCGCAGTCCGCCTCGACGGCGAAACGCAGCCCGATGCCTTGCTTCGCAGGGCATCCCATTCCTCCCCGGCCTGAACGCCGGGTTTTCCTTGGAGGCATACGATGAGCGGCGTGCAGAGCGGACAGCAGGGTGCCGGTGCCGTTGCCCGGCGGCTGCAGCTCGGGAGCCAGCTCCGCAGACTCCGCGAGGCCAGCGGGGTGACCCGGGAGGACGCCGGGTACGAGATCCGCGCCTCCGAATCCAAGATCAGCCGGATGGAGCTCGGCCGGGTCGGCTTCAAGCAGCGCGACGTGGCCGACCTGCTGACCCTCTACGGGGTGACCCAGGAGGCCGAACGCTCCGCCCTGCTGGCACTCGTGGGGGAGACCAACACCCCCGCCTGGTGGCACGCCTACGGCGAGGTGGTGCCCGGGTGGTTCCAGACCTACCTGGGCCTCGAGGAGGCCGCCCGGGAGATCAGCAGCTACGAGGTGCAGTTCATCCACGGCCTGCTGCAGACCGAGGCCTACGCCCGCGCCGTCTGCCTGCTCGGCAACCCCACCGCCCCCGCCGAGGAGATCGAACGGCGGGTCGCCGTCCGGCTGCGCCGCCAGCACCTCCTGCACGGCGAGAGCGGCCCGCAGCTGCTCGCGGTGATGGACGAAGCCGCGCTGCGCCGCCCGTGCGGCGGCCCCGAGGTGATGCGCGAGCAGCTGCGCCACCTGATCGAGCTGTCCGCGCTGCCCCGGCTCACCCTGCTGGTGATGCCGCTGGGCGTCGGCGGCCTGGCCGCCGAGAGCGGCGCCTTCACCGTGCTCGGCTTCGGCGGCGCCGGCGACCTGCCCGACCAGGTCTACCTGGAGCAGTTCACCACCGCGATCTACCTCGACCGCCCGGCCGAGGTGGCGGAGTACCGGGTGGTGCTCGAGCGCCTGCGGGCCGGGAGCCTCACCCCCGAGGGCACGCTGGGACTTCTGGAGTCTGCCCTCCGGGACCTGTAGCGCATCAGTACGATGATGATCCGTCAGCGATGCGGCCTGGCCTGTCGAAAGGGATCCGATGTCCTACTTCTCGCAACTGTCGCGGCAGTACATCGACGGTGAGTGGACCACCGGCAGCGGCTCCTGGGACATCGTCGACCTGAACCCGTACAACGGCGAGAAGCTGGCCTCGATCACCGTCGCCACCGTGGGCGAGCTGGACCAGGCGTACCGGGCCGCCGAGCGGGTGCAGAAGGCCTGGGCGCGGAAGAACCCGTACGCGCGGCGGCTGGTCTTCGAGCGGGTGCTGCGGCTGATCGAGGAGCGCGAGCAGGAGATCACCGAGACGATCATCACCGAGCTCGGCGGCACCTACCTCAAGGCCGGGTTCGAGATCTCGCTCTGCAAGGACATGCTGCGCGAGGCGATGCAGCTCTCGCTGCGGGCCGAGGGCCGGATCCTGCCCTCCCCGGTGGACGGCAAGGAGAACCGGCTCTACCGGCTGCCGGTCGGCGTGGTCGGCGTGATCAGCCCGTTCAACTTCCCGTTCTTCCTGTCGCTCAAGGCCGTGGCCCCCGCGCTCGCGCTCGGCAACGGCGTCGTGCTCAAGCCGCACCAGGACGCCCCGATCACCGGCGGCACGCTGATCGCCAAGCTCTTCGAGGACGCCGGGCTGCCCCCGGGCCTGCTCAACGTGGTGCTCACCGACATCGCCGAGATCGGCGACGCCTTCCTCGAGCACCCGGTGCCCAAGGTGATCGCCTTCACCGGCTCCGACACCGTCGGCCGGCACGTGGCCCAGGTGGCCGCCGGGCACTTCAAGCGGAGCGTCCTCGAGCTCGGCGGCAACAGCGCGCTGATCGTGCTGGACGACGCGGACGTGGACTACGCGGTGGACGCGGCGGTGTTCAGCCGCTTCGCGCACCAGGGGCAGGTATGCATGGCCGCCAACCGGGTGCTGGTGGACCGCTCGCTGCTGCCCGAGTTCACCGAGAAGTTCGTCGCCAAGGTCGCCTCGCTGAAGGTCGGCGACCCGCACGACCCGGCCACCCAGATCGGCCCGCTGATCAACACCGCCCAGGCCGACGCCGTCGGCGCGCAGGTGGACAAGGCCGTCGAGGAGGGCGCCCAGGTGCTGCTGCGCGGGCAGACCGTCGGCGCCCTGATGGACCCGGTGGTGCTCGGCGGCGTGCCCGATGACGCGGCGATCCTGCGGCGGGAGGTGTTCGGCCCGGTCGTGCTGATCGTCCCCTTCGACGGGGAGGAGGAGGCGGTGCGGATCGCCAACGACACCCCGTTCGGGCTGAGCGGCGCCGTGCACACCGGCGACATCGAGCGCGGGGTCCGGCTGGCCCAGCGGATCGAGACCGGCATGATCCACATCAACGACGGCACCATCGCGGACGAGCCGATCGTCCCCTTCGGCGGCGAGAAGGCCTCCGGGGTGGGCCGCCTCAACGGCGACGCCACGGTGGAGGCCTTCACCACGCTCAAGTGGATCTCGATCCAGCACGAGCGTTCTCGCTTCCCGTTCTAGGCGGGCAGCCGCTGCTCGAACAGGGCGGCGACCTGCGGCAGCGCCGCGCGGCGGGACGGTGAGTGGTCGACCGCTCCGACGTCGGTCAGGGTGACCTGGGCGCCGTTCGCGGTGAGGGCCCGGGCACAGTACTGCGAGTTGAGGTAGGCCACCGCGTGGTCCCCGTCCGCCGCGAAGAGCTGGACGGGGACGTCGGGGGCCCAGTCGCAGGTGTCGTCGTTGGCCCGGAAGGCCCGCAGCAGCGCGCCGGTGGGGTGCAGCGCCCAGGCGATCGCGTGCGGGGTCAGGAAGGCGTGCGGGTCGGCAGGGATGGCGGCGAAGATCTCGCCGTCCGTGTGGGTGCCGTCGTAGAGGGCCTCCACCTGCCGGTCGTACGGCGCCTGGAACAGCTCGGCGGGGTTGTCGTACAGGTGGTACTCGCGGTTCATCGCGGTGAGCCAGTACCCGAACAGGTAGTTGGTGGTCCGCCCGTCCAGCGTGCCGTCCGCCAGCCCGGCCGGGGCCTCGGCGTGCTGGGCGTCGTACGGGCCGCTGACCGGGGCCAGCGACACCAGCCGGAAGTGCGGGTCCGCGCCCTGCTGCAGGGCCCGGCCGAGCGCCATCGCGGCCGGACCGCCCTGGGAGAAGCCGGTGATCTGCACCCCGTGCCCCAGCCGGTGCCCGTGCTCCTGGACCAGCCGGCGGGCGGCCCGCAGCAGGTCGAGCGAGGCGGTGGCCTCCGAGGCCGTGTCGGCGTACGGGTGCAGCCCGGGCCCGCTGCCCAGGCCCAGGTAGTCGGGGGCGACGGTGGCGTACCCGGCGGCGGCGAACAGCACCGCGTCGGCGCGGTCGGTGCCGTCGGCCGAGGGGGCGTCCGCCTTGGCGGCGGTGGTGCCGTGCTCGTAGACCACGGTGTTCAGTTCGCGCTGCGCCGTCTCCGGCAGGCTGACCAGTCCGCTCGCGGTGATGGGCCGGCCCAGCGGGTCGACGGTGCGGTAGAGCACCCGGTAGTCCGCCACGCCGTACCGGGCCGCCGGCCCGTCGTAGCCGCGCCCGGTGATCTGCTGCTGCGCCTCGTCCCGGCTGAGGCGGTCGATCTGCTGGACGGAGACGATGCCGCCGCGCTCGCGGCCGTGGTCGGCTGCCAGCGCGGCGGGGGCGGCGGTGGCCGCCGCGACCACGGTCAAGGCGGCGACGGCCGCCAGGCGGCGGGTGGTGGCTTCGGTTCGCATGGCGTCCATCCTGGGCGCGGCGGCCGGGCCGGGGCATCCGGGAACGCCCCTGACCCGGCCCTGAGCTGGTCCCTGATCAGCTCAGGGCCGGGCCGGGCGGCGGTCGGCTACTGGACCTGGGCCCAGTTGGTGAATCCCGCACCCGCGCTGTTCTGCCAGCTGGCCCACTCGGCACCGGTGCCGTCGACGGCGAAGGCCGCGAACGCTCCGTTGGGGTAGAGCACCGCGCTGGGGTCGCGGGTGAAGGCCGGGGCCCCGGCGGCGAGGTTGGTGGCCCACTGGTCCATGGCGGCGCCTGCGGCGGGCTGCCAGACGGTTGCGATCGCGCCGCTGGTGGTGCGGGCGAAGACACTGGGCAGGCCGTTGGCGTTCGTGACGGCGGTGGGGTTGCCGGTGAGGCCGCCGGTGCCGCCGTTGCCGAGGTTGACCCAGCCGACCCAGCCGGAGCCGGCGCCGGGCTGCCAGCTGGTCCACAGGCTCCCGCTGGTGTCGATCGCGAACACGCCGAATGCGCCGTTGTTGTAGCGCACGGTGGTGGGATCGCTCGCGAAGGTCGGGGAGCCGGCGGCGAGGTTGGTGGCCCACTGGTCCATGGCGGCGCCTGCGGCGGGCTGCCAGACGGTGGCGATCGCGCCGCTGGTGGTGCGGGCGAAGACACTGGGCAGGCCGTTGGTGTTCATGATGGCGGTGGGGTTGCCGGTGAGGCCGCCGGTGCCGCCGTTGCCGAGGTTGACCCAGCCGACCCAGCCGGAGCCGGCGCCGGGCTGCCAGCTGGTCCACAGGCTCCCGCTGGTGTCGATCGCGAACACGCCGAATGCGCCGTTGTTGTAGCGCACGGTGGTGGGATCGCTCGCGAAGGTCGGCGAGCCGGCGGCGAGGTTGGTGGCCCACTGGTCCATGGCGGCGCCTGCGGCGGGCTGCCAGACGGTGGCGATCGCGCCGCCGCTGGTGCGGGCGAAGACGCTCGTGCGGCCGCTGGTGTCGAGAATGACGTTCGGGGTGCCGACCAGACCGCCGGCTCCGCCGTCGCCGAGGTTCGCCGACGTGAAGGTCCGGGTCGGAAGGGTCTGCCAGGCGTCGTAGAGGCTGCCGCCCTGGATCTTGAAGGTGGCGGCGAGACCGTTCGGGTACACCACCGAGCCCTTGGTGCCGGCCGCGACGGCCGAGGTGGAGGCGGGCGGCGGCGTGGTCGTCGCCAGGCCGGCGGGGCTGACGTAGCCGAGGAAGTTGTAGGAGGAGCCTTCGAGGTTGTGCTCGATGGAGTCGGCGGTGCCGGTGACTTCGGTGACCGAGTTGCCCTGGTTGCCGCCGATCTCGGTGATGGTGCCGTTGCTGTTGACCTTCTCCACGATGCCGACGTGGGCGCCGCCGCTGGCCTTGGTCGGGAATCCGCTGCCGCCGAAGATCATGGCGTCACCCGGCTGCGGGGTGTAGGTGCCCGGATCGTGCCAGGTGCCGTTGTTGTCGCCGTAGTTGACGAAGGTGGTGACCGTCCAGCCGAGTCTGGAGACGTCGACGCCGCCCTGGCCCCAGGCCCAGGTGGCGAAGGCGGCGCACCAGTTGAGGCTGCAGTCCATGCCGTCGTAGGCGGACGAGCAGCCGTGGCCGAGCTGGCCGACGGCGGCGGAGACGATCTGGCTGCGGCTGGCGGCCGCGTTCGCCGGGGCGGCGGCGACGGAGATGAGGCCGGAGCCGGCGACAGCGAGGGCGGCGGTCATGGCGAGGGTCCGGGCGATGGGCTTGCGAGGCATGGCGGTACTCCTGTCAGTGGAAGGTGTTCCGGCGCACGGCGGACGCCGGCGCGTGCGGATGACGGGGGCGGACGGCTGTCCTGCAGGAACAGCGGTCGGCGGGGCCGGGCGCGGGGTGTCAGCGGCCGGGGGTGCTCAGCGCGGGGGCCGGCGGGAGGTAACGCAGCTTCAGAGCGCGGGAGTTGCGGTGGCAGCGGGTGAGCAGGGCGGCGGCGCGGTGGGTGGCGTCCGGGGTGTCAGGGGCCTCGGACGGGAGGAGGAAGAGGAGCAGGTCGAGGCGGCCGGGCTCGGTGCGGGCGCTGGCGTGCTCCAGGCCGTCCTCGGCGGTGGCGTGGGCCCACAGGGTGTCGAGGACCTGGGCGGCCTCGGTGCCGACGGCCCGGGTGGCGCCGGGGCGGTGCTCCAGGCTGAGGTAGACGATGTCCACTGCCGGGTCAGCCCCACTGGAACTCGGTGGGGTTCACCGCTGCCGAGGAGCCGGCCGGGGCGGCGGGAGTCGTGGTGACCGCCGTGGGCGGCAGGACCACGGCGAGGGCGGCGACCGCGGTGGCGACGGCAAGTGGCAGGCGGGTCATGGTCGTTGTCCTTGCGGGAGGAGGAGCGGCGATGGCTCAAGCTTCGCCGCCGGGCGGCCGGGCCGCCAGGGCTTCGGGCTGTCGCCAAGGCGCCAGGCGGGATCCCGACAGGGGCTCGCGCCCGGCCCGTCAACTGCCGTGGTGCCTAACCAAACAGCGCATGCAGACAGCGGGGGAGACTGCCATCATGAGCCCGGTTCCGAAGCGCGACGCGTGTTCACGGGGGGCACACCACCATGCTCGAATCCTTGGGGCTGTCCGGCGCCGCCGCGGCCGTCTACCGGGCCATGCTCGACCGGCCGGGCGACGGGGTCGCCGCACTGGCCGCCGCCGCGGACCTGACCGCCGGCCAGGTGCACGCCTGCCTGGACGAACTCGCCGGCCTGCTGCTGGTGCGCGCCTCCGGCGAACACCCGGGCCGGATGCGCGCGGTCAGTCCCGAAGTCGGCCTCGCGGACATGCTGGCCCGCCAGGAGGCCGAACTGGCCGCCCGCCAGGCCCAGCTCGCCGCCTCCCGCGCCGCCGTGACCAGGCTGGTCGCCGACCGTGCCGAGAGCCGTGCCGCGCACGGCGAACGCCTGCTGGGCATGGACGCCGTCCAGGACCGGCTGGAGGAGCTCGGCCGCCGGGCGCAGGCCGAGTGCCTCGGCGTCCACCCCGGCACCGGCCACCGCCCGGAGGAATTGGCGGCCGCCCGGGCCGCCAACGCCGGGGCGCTGGCCCGCGGCATCGCGATCAAGGGCCTCTACCAGGACGCCGTCCGCAACGCCCCGCACACCGCCGCCCACGCCGACTGGATGCTCGACCACGGCGGCGAGATCCGCACCGCCCCGGTCATCCCCCAGCGCCTGGTCATCGTCGACCGAGCCCAGGCCCTCGTCCCGATCGACCCCGCCGACACCCGCAGAGGCGCTCTGCACGTCACCGAGCCGGGCCTGGTGGGAGCCCTGTGCGAGCTGTTCGACCAGGCCTGGGAGACCGCTGTCCCGCTCGGCGCGGCCCGCGCCGAGGACGCCGCGACCGGGCTGAGCGGCACCGAACGCGAACTGCTGCGCCTGCTGGGCTCCGGACTCACCGACGACACCGCCGGCCAGCGCCTGGGCGTCTCCTCCCGGACCGTCAACCGGCTGATGGCCTCGATCATGGAGCGCCTGGGCGCCGGCAGCCGCTTCGAGGCCGGCATCAAGGCTGCTCACCGCGGGTGGCTCTGACCTGGCCCAGGGCCGCCGCCAGGAGGGTGTCGGCGGCCGGGGTGCGGGTGTAGCGGACGGTGCGGCCGGTGCGGTGGCGGGTGAGCAGGCCGGCGCCGGTGAGGGTGGCGAGGTGGTGGGAGACGTTCGGGGCGGACAGGCCGGTGCGGTGGGCCAGTTCGGTGGTGGTGGCGGGGGCGCCGAGCTCGGCGAGCAGCAAGGCACGGGAGGGGCCGAGCAGGGCGGACAGGCCGCCGGGGGCCGGGGCGGGACGCTCCCAGAGGGTGGCCACACCGCGCGGCGGGTAGGTCAGGCTCGGCTGGTGCGGCGGCCTGGTCTGGGTGTAGAGGCCGGGCCAGGCGAACACGGCCGGGACGAGCACGAGACCGCGTTCGCCGTCCAGGCGCTGCTCGCCGTGGTACCAGCGGTGGGCGATGTGCAGGGTGCCGCGCTCCCAGCTCACCCGGGGGTGCAGGTCGGCGAAGAGCGCGGCCGGCCCGCCGGCCGACATCTGCCGTGCGCGGCGCAGCACTTCGCCCTCGAGCAGCTGCTGCATGCGCGGCCAGTGCGGGGCGATCGCCGCCGTCCAGTAGGCGCGGATCTCGGCGGTGAGCCGGGCCAGGCCGGCGGCCGGGTCCTTCTTGAAATCTCTTAGAAGAGACGGGAGTTCGGTGCCGTAGCGGTCCAACTCAAGGGCGATGCGGTCCGGTTCGGTGGCGGCGAGGCGGTCCAGCTCCTGGTCGAGGGTGGGGGAGAAGGACTCCGGCACCGGGGTGAGGAAGTCGGCGGTGTAGACGGTCGGCACCGGGACGAGTGCGTCGAGCAGCGCGAAGCCGACGGCGTCGAGGGCCTGTTCGGCCTGTCGCACCCACGGCAGGTGGACGGCGTGGGAGCCGGGCTCCTTGAGCACCTGCACGCTGTGGGTGACCTCGGAGAGCGGGGAGCAGGCGAAGCGCGTCACGGCGAGGTCGTGTGCGGAGAACTCCAGGGTGAACACGGGCCTGTCCCAGGTCGGCGGCTTGCGGGGTGATCATTCCATCAGGACGAAATCCTGAGCCCCGCGGCGGGGCCCGGCCGAGGATCGGCGCATGACCACCACAGCTCCCGCCCCGACGACCCCGGTCCGGCCCGCTCCGCGCGGCCGGCTGCTCGGCTCGTACGTGATCGACAGCCTCGGCAGCGGGCTCTTCCTCGCCTTCACCGTCGTCTACTTCGTCCGCACCACTTCGCTGACCATCGCCGAGGTGGGCGCCGCGATCAGCCTCGGGCGGCTGTGCGCCGCGCCCACCGCGCTGTGCGTCGGCCCGCTGATCGACCGCTACGACGCCCGCCGGGTGGCCGTCTGCGCCAACCTGCTCTCGGCCGGTGCCTACCTGGCCTTCCTGGCCGCCGGGCGGTTCTGGCAGGTGGCCGCCGTGGTCTTCCTCGCGCAGGTGGGTGCCGCCTCCTACTGGACCGCCAGCACCGGCCTGGTGGTGCTCGCCGCCGAAGCCCCCGAGCGGCCGAGGCTGTTCGCGCTGGCGGGCACGCTGCGCAACGCCGGACTGGCGCTGGGCGGGGCGCTCGGCGCGCTGCTGCTCGGCTGGGGCGGGGCGACGGGCCTGCGGGTCACGGTGGCCGGGAACGCGCTCAGCTACGCCGTGGCCGCCGCGCTGCTGCTGTGCTGGCGCCCGGCGGCGGCGAAGCCGGTGGCCGCGGCCACCGCCAGGGGCGGCGGCTACGGCGCGGTGCTGCGGGACCGCCGCTACCTGCGGCTGATCGCCGTCAACCTGTGCTTCGTCTTCGCCTCGCTGGTGCTCAGCCTGCTGCTCGCCGCCTACCTGGTCGAGGGGCTGCACCGGCAGGCCTGGGTGGCCGGCTCGCTGCTGGTGCTCAACACCGCGCAGGTGGTGCTCACCCAGACCGCCGTGACCCGCTGGGTGAGCCGCTACCGCCCGACCCGGGTGGTGGCCGCCGGTTCGCTGCTCAACGCGCTGGCCTTCGGGCTGTTCGCACTGCTCGCCGCCGCCCCCGGCCGGGCCGTCATGGCGGGCCTGTACGCGGCGATGCTGCTCTACAACGCCGCCGAGACGGTGGCCACCCCGCACCGGGAGGAGCTGAGCGTCGCCCTCGCCGACCCGGCCCGGCGCGGCCGCTACCTGGCGGTGTACCAGCTCTCCTGGACCTTCGGCCAGACGGTCGGGCCCGGGCTGCTGACCTTCCTGCTCGGGCTCGGGGCCGCCTGGCCGTGGCTCTTCCTGCTGGCGCTCAGCCTCCTCGCGGTGCCGCTCGTGCTGGGGCTCAATCCGTCGGGCGCGGCAGCAGGAACCCGGTGAGCTCGCTCCCGTACCAGCGGGTGGTGAGGCCGAGGGGCCGCATGCCCAGGCGGGCGCAGACGGCCTGGGAGGGGTGGTTGTCCGGCCGGGTGACGGCGTGGATGACCGCCAGGCCGTCCGCGAAGCCCTTGGCCACGGCGCCGCGGGCGGCCTCGGTGGCGTAGCCGCGGCCCCAGGAGTCGGGGTGCAGGTGCCAGCCGACCTCGATCTCCTGCTCCGGGCCCTCCTGGTCCGGGAAGGGCACCAGCAGGACCGAGCCGGCCACCACCCCGGTCTCCTTGACCTCCAGTGCCCACACCCCGTACCGGGGATCGGCCGAGCGCTGCCGGATCCGCTCCAGCCGCGCCTCGGCGTCCGCCGCCGTGGCCAGTTGCTGCGGCACGGCGCCGAGCCAGCGGACCACCTCCCAACGGGAGTAGAGGTCGAGCAGGCGGTCCAGATCGCTCTGCGCCCACTGCCGTACGATCAGCCGCTCGGTCTCGAACACCATGGGGACCTCCCCGTCGACGACGCTGTCGCCGCCGATCCTGTCAGGAGGCGGGGGCCGGGTGCGTCAGGAATCCAGCGGGTGTCCGGTCGTGGCGTCGACGTGGCCGGGGACGGGGTCGTGCCGGTCGCCGACGGTCGGGGTGCTCGACGGGCGGCGCGCCACCGCGCACTGGCAGTGGGCGGCGGCCTTCCGGGAGCGGTTCCCGGCCGTCCGGCTGGAGGAGGACGTGCTGTTCGTCGACGACGGGGACATTCTGACCGCCTCCGGCAGCGCGGCCGCCCTCGATCTCGGGCTGCACATCGTCCGCCGGGACCACGGCGCCGAGATCGCGAACGCGGTCAGCCGGCGGCTGGTCTTCGCGGCCCACCGCGACGGCGGTCAGCGCCAGTTCATCCGGCGCCCGGTGCCCGACCTCCCGGACGAATCACTCGCCCCGCTGCTGGCCTGGGCCCAGGAACGGCTGGACCAGCCGCTCACCGTCACCGGCCTGGCCGCGCGCGCCGCCGTCAGCCCCGCCACCCTGCACCGGCGCTTCCAGGCCCAGCTGGGCACCACCCCGCTGGCCTGGCTCACCCGCGAGCGGGTCGCCCTCGCCTGCCGCCTCATCGAGCTCGGCGAAGCCCGGCTCGAACTGGTCGCCGCCCGCAGCGGCCTGGGCACGGCCGCCCACCTGCGCACCCTGATGCGGCGGGAGACCGGGCTCACCCCCTCGGCGTACCGCGCCCGCTTCGGCCCGGCGGCCTTGAAACCGGCGGCTCCGGGACGGCCGCCGCGCGTAGGGTGCGGAGCGTGACAGAGGAGATCGCAGGGATCGTGCGCGGCCTGCCGGAGCTGAAGAGCGTGACCGCGGTCCGGGAGCTGGCCGAGCGGTGGATGGCGGCCGGGGAGGCCGACCGGGTGACCGAGCTGGGCGTCGCGCTCGGCCAGGCCTACGGGGGCCGGGCGAAGGGGGGTTGGCAGTACCCCAGTGTGCAGCACCAGCTGCTGCGCATGCTCGCCCGCACGCCGGGGGCCGGGTACGCCGACCGGGCGGCCCGGCTGGTGGCGGCCGACGACGGCGGTGAACTCCCGCGCCTGGCCGCCTCCTTGCTGGCCTCGAGCCGGCGGCCGGCCGACCTGGCGACGCTCTTCCGGAGCGGCGCGGGCGGTTCGGAGGAGCTGCCTGCCTGCCTGGTACAGGAGTTGGTGGTCCGGGGCGTGGACCTCGCCGCGCTGCCGTCGGCGGCCGAGTGGGTGAGCGCGCCGTACCGGGCCCGCCACCCGCTGGCCTGGCTGCCGCTCACCCGCTTCCGGTTCGAGCTCGACCCGCCGCTGCCGAGGCACGTCCTGGGTTGGAGCGGCCACAGCCTGCCAGGCGATGCCTCCCGGGCGTCGCTGCCGGGCAGCGCCGTCGCGTCCGTCCCGGCCTGGACGGAGAGCACCACGGCAGCCTCGGGCGCCGCGATCGGCGCCGCCGTGCGGAACTGGACGGAGGATTCGAACGGGGACGTCGAGGCCCGGGCCTTCGAGTTCGCCGAGCCGTTGGCCCTGGCGGCCCTGCCCGCCGCGCTGCCGGCGGTCGGACTCGACTGTACCGAGGGGCACGGCCGGGCCGCGGTCACCGAGAGCTCGCCCGCGGCGGTCTGGGAGGCGCTGTTCAACGCCGCCTCCCACGGCGGGGCGTACAGCTCCAGCGAGTACGGCGCCTACGGCCGCCTCGCGGCCTGGCGTTCGCTCGCCGGGATGGTGGGTGCGGGGGAGGGGGCGTCGGCGGCCGTCGTGGCGGAGCTGGTCGAGGCGCACCGGTGGTTCGGGTTCTCCACCGGCCCCGGCTGGTTCAACCGGATCGCCTGGGACCTCGGCGTACTGGCACTCTCGCCGGACGGCCGCCGCCTGGCGGTGCTGGCGGCCACCGACACCGACTGAGCTCAGATCCGGACGGTCAGCTCCACCGCCACCTGGTCGCCCGCCGTGATGCCCTGCGGTCGGCGTACGGCGTTCTTGAGGGGCAGCAGGTAGCCGCCGTCCTTGGGGAAGAGCGAGGTGGTGAAGGCGGCCCCGCCGAGGCGGGCCTCGACGGGGATCACGCCCCAGCCGTAGCTGGCCGCCGTCGCGACGGCGGCGATGTCGCCGCACTGCTCGGGCGGGAGGGGCACGAAGTAGTACGGGGCGGGGCCCCGCCACTCGATGACGTGACCGGTGAAGGCGAGGTCCACGGTGACGGTCCGTTCTCCCGGAGCGGCTGGTTCCGGGTCAGCTTAGGTGGCGCCGTGGTGTGGGGGGTAGTTGCGGCAGACCGGTGCCGAGGTCGAGGACGGTACGGGTGCCGAGTGGCCGGTGCAGGTGGAAGCCGGCCGGGCGGGCCGCGACGGAGGCCGCGCACCCCTGGCCGGGGCCGACGGCGGAGTGGGTTCGGGCGATGAGGACCACGGCGGTGTCGCTCTCGTAGGCCTCGGTCGAGTCCATCACCTGGCAGCCGCCGAGGGGGACGGTGCCGTGGAGGGTGAGGCCGTCGGGGGAGGCGCTGGTCCAGCCCGCTGCGGTGCCGTCCGCGATCTGCGGCGGCGGTGCCGTGCTCCGGTCCTGCTGCGGGGCGACGGCGGGATAGGCGACCGGCTGCTGGTACCCGGCGAGGGTGAACTCCCAGACCGGGACGGTGACCTGCCCCCGGCTGGTGGCCACCTCACGGGTGCCCGGGCGGACTGCGGTGACCAGGAGCGGGCTGCAACCGTCTGGGCACCCCGGCTTGTCCGTGGTCATCGAGCGGTACACCTCGGCGGCGCCGAGCGTGGGCAGCGTGACGGTGGAGCCGTCGGCCCAGCTCAGGGTGGTCGGTGCCGGGCCGGTGGTGGGCAGGGCGGTGCGCAGCTCCAGCCGGCCGCCCTGGAAGGCGTGCTTGTCCGCCCCGCTGTGGAAGGCGTCCGGCGGCAGCCACTCCCGCTGGGGATCGAGCGGGTAGTACCCGTGCAGCCAGGCCCGTTGCTCGGCCGAACCGTCCCAGAGCCGGGCCACGGTGGCGGCGCGGGCGGTCGCGGCGACGGTGGGCCGCGGCAGTTCTTCGTGAGGCGGCTGCATCGCCGGCGCGGACGCGCAGGCGGTCAGGGCGAGTGCGAGCAGGCAGAGTGTGGCAAGGAGTGGCGAGCGACGTCTCGTCATGGTCAACCCCCGTACGGGTGGAAGGGATGTGCTGGTCAGGCGGGTGGCTGGGGAGCTCCCGGCCAGCCGGCCGGGCCGAGCGGCGCCTCGGGGCGGCCGGTGAGCAGGTCGAGGACGGTGCGGGGGCCGAGCGGCCGGGAGAGGCGGAAGTCGACCGGGGACAGGTAGGCGGCGGGGTGGCACACCTGGCCGGGCTTCAGGTCGGAGTGCAGGTGCGGGACGAGCACCACGGCGGAGTCGGTCTCGTAGGTCTGCGCCGACTCCAGCGTGCCGCAGCCGAGTTGGACGCGCCCGTGCACGGTGAGCCCGTCCGGCGAGGTGCCGGTCCAGTCCGCGCGGGTGACTCCGGGCAGGGGCGGGGGCTCCGACGCGGGCGGGCGGGCGGCCTCCTGGGCCGCCACGGCCGGGTAGGCGAACTCGCCGGTGTACCCCGTGACGGTGAACTCCCAGACGGGAACGGTGGCCTGGCCCCGGCTGGTGGCGACCTGCCGGGTGCCGGGGCGGACGGCGGTGACCACGAGCGGGCGGCAGTCGCTCCGGCAGGTCACGCCCTCGAGTGAGCGGAAGAGCTCGCCGGATTCGACCACCGGAAGGGCGAGGGCCGAACCGTCGGCCCACACCACGGTGGCCGTGGGTGCCGGACCGTACGGCGGCAGGGCCGCCCGCACCTCGAACCGGCCGACGGGCAGCGCGAGGGCGCCGAGCCCGGGGTGCAGGCCGTCGGGCTGCTGCCACTCCTGCCGGTCGAGCGGGTAGTAGCCGTGCAGCCAGGCCTCCTGCGCGGCCGAGCCCGCCCAGGCCCGGGCCACCTCGGCGGCCCGGGCCCGGGCGGGGTCGGGCGGCGGAGTCTTCCCGATCAGTGGTGCGCCGCCCGGGCTGCAGGCGGTCAGGGCGAGCGCGAGCAACGCGCCGGTCAGCGGCAAGCGGTGTCTCATGGTCCAACCCCCGTGCGAGAAAGCCGAATCGGCGGCACTGTGACGTACAGTGCCGCCGATCGGTTCCGACTGCCAGGGGTGCCGCGGGCGGGTTAGAAGACCGGGACGCCCGCGCGGACCAGACGCCAGTCGACCGAGGCGAAGTCGGCCGGGTCGATGACGCCCTTGGCCTTGACCCAGGCGATCATCGTGTTGCGGATCTCGTCCGAGTTGGACCAGACCTTGGTGGCCTGGGCGACGTGCGGGAAGTTGCCGCCGCCGTTGGCACGGTAGTTGTTGACGGCCAGCACGAACTGGGCGGCCGGGTCGACCGGCTGGCCGGCGTACTTGAAGTTGACGATGCGCGAGCCGACCGGCTGCGAGATGTCGATGTCGTACGAGACGCCGTAGACGGAGTCGTAGTTGTAGTCCGGCGTGTTGGCCTGGTTGGTCAGGGTGGCCTTGTCGATCGGGGCGCCGGGGGCGACCTGGGCGTAGTACTTGGCCGAGAACTCGAGGTAGTCCTTGATCTGGGCACCCGTCATCAGGCGGGCCTCCAGGGTGTTCTCGTAGATGTACAGGCCGGCGGCGTCGCGCAGCTTGACCGCACCGGCCGGGATGTCGGCGGTGCGGTTGAACGGCGCGGCCTGGGCCAGCACCGGCAGCTTGCTGTACTGGGTGGAGGCGAGCGCGGCCTTGACGGCGTCGGCCTGGACACGGCCGATCAGGTCGATGATCGGCACGTCCTTGAAGGGCGCCTCGGCGATCGACAGGTCCGTCTTGCAGGTGCCGATGACCTGGTTGACGTAGGTGACGACCTTCGCGTGCTGGTCGGCGAGCAGCTTGGTGATCTTCGGGTCCTCGTCCACGGTGTTCGAGTTGAGCACCCGGGAGGTGACGCCGGTGACCTTCCAGCCGGTGGCCTTGTCGTGCTCGACCTCGAAGTCGAAGCAGCTCAGGCGCTGGCCCCAGCAGAGCGGCTCGGAGAGCACCACGTTCTTGCCGGTCGCCTTGTTGACGATGATGCGCTGCGCCACCTCCTTGTGGGTGTGGCCCACCAGCACCGCGTCGATGCCGGGCACCTCCGCGGCCATCTCGCCGGAGGCGTCCTCGGGGTAGGGCAGCTGGTCGCCGTAGCTGGTCGGCTCGTCGATGCCGGAGTGGGCGGAGACGATGATCACGTCGGCGCCGGCGGCCTTCATCTTGGGCACGTACTTCGCGGCCATCTCGACGATGCCCGGGAAGATCATCTGGCCGGAGACGTTGGCCTTGTCCCAGATCGCGATGCCGGGGTTGGTCAGGCCCAGGATGCCGACCTTCAGCGGGCGGCCGCCGCCGCCGAGGTGCATGTCCTTGATGACGTACGGCTTGAAGGCCGGCTTCTCGTCCTTGGCGTGCAGCGCGTTGGCGCCCAGCAGCGGGAAGTTCAGCTGGTGCTCGAAGGCCTTGACGGTGGGGATGCCGTAGTTGAACTCGTGGTTGCCCAGGGCCGCCGCGTCGTAGCCGATGGCGTTCATCGCCACGGCCATCGGGTGCTTGGGCGGGTTGTGCTTGGCCGTGATCGGCTCGACCCGGGCGAAGTAGTACGAGAGCTGGGTGCCCTGGATGATGTCACCCGCGTCGATCAGCAGGGTGTTCTTGTGGCCGAGCTGCTCGCGGATCTGGTTGACCAGGGTCGAGATCTTGGAGAGGCCGACGGCGTTGTGCGCCTTGTCGGTGTAGACCGCGTCGGTGAAGTAGTCCCAGTTCAGGCCGTGACCGTGCAGGTCGGTGGTGCCCATCACGGTGAACTTCGCCTTCCACGGGGGCTTGGGCCCCCGGGCCGCGGAGTCGACCTGCTCGGCGGCAGCGGCGTCGGTGGCCGCGGCCAGCGGAAGACCGCCGGCGATGGCGGCACCGGCCGCGGTCGCGGCCGAGCGGGTGACGAAGTCACGGCGGTTCAAGGACATGGACGACTCCAAAGTGGGGCGGAGAAGACAGACCGTCAGCATGCGCGACGCGCGTAGAAGTCTGCCCTGCCGCGCCCGCCGCCGGTAGCCCCCTGTCGGTTTCCAACAGGTGAAGAGCAGGTGAGCTGCGGCGATGCGCGCGAGATGCGTCCAAGATCACGAGCGGCCGGGCCGGACCAGGCCGGGCCGGACGGGGGCGGACGTCGCCGGGTGGCGGCCCGGACGTCGCCCAGGACCGGTTTAGATGTAGCCCTCCCGCAGGGCGTGGGCCACCGCGTGGGCGCGGTTGCGCAGGTTCAGACGTGTCGTCAGGCCGTGCAGCACGTTCTTGACCGTCCGCTCCGAGTAGGAGAGCTTGGCCGCGATCTCCGCCGTGTCGAAGCCCTCGGCCACCAGGCGCAGCACGTCCGCCTCACGCTCGGAGATCCCCGGCGGGGCGTAGCCCGGCAGGCCCTGGACGCTGCGCTGCAGCCGCCCCATCTGCTCGATCAGCCGGCCCAGCAGGTCCGCCGGCAGGTCGCCCTCGCCGCGCGCGGCGGCCAGTACCGCCCGGCCCAGCCGCTCGGCCGTCGCCTCCTTGCGCCACAGGATGGCGCCCACTCCGCACTCGATGGCGTCGAGCAGCTCACCCTCGCGCATGTGGTCGACCACCAGCACGACCTTGGTCTCGCCGCCGCGCACCAGCCGCCGCAGCACCCCGGTCACCGTGGGGTCCACCACGTCGGCCAGCAGCAGCGCCACCGCGCCCGGCCGGGCGGCCGCCTCGGCCACCACCTCGACCCCGGCGCAGCGCCGCAGCTGGGTCTCGGCCCCGGCCCGCGAGATCGGATCCGGCGCGTGCACCACGACCGGCACCCGCACCCCTGGTCGCAGGCCGGGCGTGATGGTCGGTGCAATCGGCTGACGCGTGTCCAGAATGGTCAAGGGTCCCCTCCTCCAGGTGCTCACGAGTTCGCGTGCCGCCCGGCCCCGCCCGGAGGATTCGGGCACGGCGGGTCATATCGGACACGACAGGTGATGGCGGTAGCCCCGAGTGGCTGACGGAGCTGCGGCCGTCATACTCTCCGTGGACCGAGCACCACGACAATCGTGGGCGGACCACGAGATCAGAGGTCCACCCCCGGAGTGCGATCGGGGGGAGTGCGACCAAGGTCACACCATCTCCTGCGACCGGCATGCGACCCAGGACGCGTCGGCATGCGTCAGGTGAGTTAAGAGGTCAAGCGAACCGGCCGCCGGAATCCCCCCGGCGCCGTCGCGGAGGGGAGTGCTGTGACCATCGCCACCGGCCCGTCGGCCCGCGCCGTCGACGGCCACCCGGCCGCCGGCCCCGCGCACCTGGCCGAGCGACGCGAGCCCCTCACCCTGGCCGCCGAGATGGCCGAACGCGCCCGCCGCGGCCACGGCGGCGTCCTGCTGCTCACCGGCCCGGCCGGCACCGGCCGCAGCGCCCTGCTCACCGCCCTGGTCCGCGCCGAGGAACCGCACGGCACCCACACCCGCTGGGCCCGCTGCTCCGAGGACGAGACCGAGGAGGAGTACGCCGTCGCCCGGCAGCTGTTCGCCACCGAGGCCCACGCGCACACCACCGAGGCGGACCTGTGGGAGCTGCTGCACCTGCACACCGCCCACCACCCCCTGCTGCTCGCCGTCGACGACATCCAGCTCGCCGACGCCCCCTCGCGGCGCTGGCTGCTGCGACTGGCCCGCCGCACCGACCGGCTGCCCGTCCTGCTCGCCGTCACCGAACGCCGCCAGCGCGAACTCCCCACCCGCGCACCACGCTTCGGGCACACCCTACCGACTCACCTCGCCCAGCACTGCCGGATCGGAGCACTCAGTGCGTCCGCCGTGCGCGAAGTCGTCCACCGCCGCCTCGGCCCCGGCACGCCGCCCGGCCTCGCCGAGGACTGCGCCCGCGCCACCGGCGGCAACCCACTGCTGCTCCAGGCCCTGCTCACCGACCTCGCCGAGGCCCCGGGCCCCGCCACCGGCCTGCCCGCCCACTGCGCCGTGCTCCCCGTCGGCGCCTACGTCGAAGCCGTCGAACGCTGGCTGCACAGCGCCGGCCGCGGCCACGCCGCCGCAGTCCGCGCCCTCGCCACCCTCCAGGGCCACCGCCTCGGCCACCCCGACCGGCTGCCCGACCCGCCCGCCGCCCTCGCCGAACTCGCCGCCGGCGCCGCCCGCGCCGACCTGGACCCCGAGTGCGCCCGGGCCATCGACGCCTACGGCGAGGCCAACCCCGCCCGGCTCGCCGACCTGCTCGCCGGGCTGCACCGCCAAGGCCTGCTGCTCACCGCCGAACACGGCCGCTGGCCGCGCTTCGCCCACCCGCTGCTGCGCGAAGCCGTCCTCGACGGCTGGGGCCCCGCCCACCCCGCCCGGGTGCACCACGCCGCCGCCACCGCCCTGCACGGCCGCGGCGAGCCGGACGAACTCATCGCCGAGCACCTCCTGCGCACCCCCGGCCCCACCGCCCCCTGGGCCGCCGACACCCTGCTGCGGGCCGCCCGCACCGCCCAGCGCGCCGAACACCCCGAGGCCGCCGTCGGCTATCTGCGCCGCGTGCTCGCCGAACGCCTCGCCGACACCGCCCGCAGCAGCGCCCTCACCGAACTCGGCTGCCTCGAGATCTCCCTCGGCCCCGCCGAGCACGCCGCCGGGGTGCGCCACCTCACCGAGGCCGTCCGGCTGCACCAGTCCGACGAGCGGGTCTTCGAAGTCGCCAACGCGCTCGGCGCCGCCCTGGCCGGCCAGGGCGACACCCCCTCCGCCCTCGACATCCTCGAACAGCTCGCCGAACGCTTCGGCGACCGCCCCGAACTCGCCGCCGCCGTCCAGGCCGCCGCCGCCCTGATCGCCTCCCACGACGGCGACAGCTGGCTGCACGTCGTGCAGGGCCTGCGCCGCATCTCCGCCCGCAGCCCGCACCGCCTCGCCCCCGCCGCCTGGTCCCTGCTCACCGAGTACGAGGCCACCAACGGCCGCCTGAGCGCCACCGAAGTCGCGGGCCGGGTCAAGGAACTGACCGCCGCGGGCCACGAACCCTTCTCCCGCGCCTACGTCCTCGCCTCCACCGCCACCCTCGCCCAGTGGGCCGAACGCTTCACCGAGGCCGACCAGCTCGTCGCCCAGGGCCTCGCCGAGCACCAGGGCCCGCTGCTGCACCCCGCCCGCCAGAGCCTGCTCAGCGTCCGCGCCGAGAGCCTGGTCATGCGCGGCCAGTACCGCCGGCTGCTCGCCGAACTCGGCCTCGACGGCACCGAACTGGCCGAGGACGAGATCGGCGGGCCCGTCCTGCCCGTGATCGGCAACTCCCACCTGCTCGCCCAGGGCGTCATCGCCCTCACCGAGACCGGCCGCCTCGCCGCCGCCCACCAGCTCGCCCAGCAGGTCACCCGTACCTCCGACTCCTGGGAGTGGAACGAGTACCTCTACGCCCGCGGCCTGCTCCACCTCGCCTCCGGCGAGCCCGCCGCCGCCCTCGAGGACCTGCTCGAATGCGGCCGCCGCCAGAGCGAACGCCACGTCGAGAGCCCCATCGTCACCCCCTGGCGCTCCGCCGCCGCCGACTGCCACCTGCTGCTCGGCAACCCCGGCCCCGCCGCCGCCCTCGCCACCACCGAACTCGAACTCGCCCGCGCCTGGGGCACCCCCCGCACCATCGGCCGCGCCACCCGGGCACTCGGCGCCGCCACCGGCGGCCGCCGCGGCCTTGCCCTGGCCGCCGAAGCCGTCGAGCTGCTGCGCACCCCCGAGGCCGAGGTCGAACTCGTACCCGCCCTGCTCACCCACGGCCGGATGCTCGGCGACGGCGGCCGCCGCGCCGCCGCCCGCCAGAGCCTGCGGGAGGCCGCCGAACGCGCCGAGCTCATCGGCGCGCTACGCCTGCGCGACCTCGCCGTCGCCCTGCTGCGCGAATCCGGCGCCCGCCTCACCAAGGACTGCCACACCGGCGAGAGCGCCCTCACCGACAGCGAACGCCGGATCTGCCGCCTGGCCGCCGAAGGCCACTCCAACGCCGACATCGCCACCCTCCTGCACCTCGCCGTCCGCACGGTCGAGACCCACCTGACCAACAGCTTCCGCAAGCTCGGCGTCAGGGGGAGGGGAGAACTGGGCGCCGCACTGGGCTGAGCCGCTCCAGCTGCTCCTTGAACTCCTCCGCCGGGTCGGTTCCCTGGGGGTCCAGGGACTCCCAGGTGCGGGCCCGGACGAAGCCGGCCAGGGCGAGTGGCAGCTGACGGTGCAGCAGGTGCTCACCGGCGGGGCCGGGGGCGATCGTGTCGAGGAAGGCCCGCAGGCCCACCGAGGCCGGTACTCCCGCCTCGGCCGCGCGGGCCGCGAAGGCGTCCAGCTCGCGCCGCCAGGGGTCGTCCGGCGGGGTGCGGCCGGGCGCCAGCAGGGCGCCGGCCGCGTACAGGCCCGCCACCAGGGCGGGCCACCACGGGCCGCCGAGCCCGGCGAGGTGCAGCACCAGGCCGCCGGCGCCGAGGCCGCACCCCACCAGGTTCTTCGTCGACTCCAGGTAGCGCAGCGCTCTACTGGTAGCCACGGATCTCCTCGAACGCGCCCTCCAGGGAGCCCGTCCCGTCGAAGAGCTTGCCTCCGGTGAGGTCCGCGATCCCCTGCAGCTGGCCCTTCGCCGCGTCACCGAACAGGATCGGGAACACCGGCACCGACTGCCCGGCGGGCAGCCCCTGCAGGAAGGTGCGGAACTGCCCGTCCGTCGCCCCTTCGTTGCTCTCCCCGTCCGTCATCACCACGATCGAGGTGAACCGGTCGTCGTGCTCGGCCGCCTGCTGCCTGGCGATCACCTGGTAGGCGTCCTCCAGGCTGGTGTAGAGGGCGGTGCCGCCGTCCGCCGACAGCGCCTGCACGTCCGCGTCGATCGCGGCCAGCTCGGCCTGCGGCGACTTCTCCGGCACGGTATGGGTCTTCTCCGCCTTCACCTGCGAGGCGAACGGGATCAGCGTGACCTCCTCGCGGTTGCGGAACCGCCGCTGCCCTCGGGAGTCGTCACTGCCCGTCAGCCGGCTCATCGCCGCCTTGAGCTGCTTCAGCCGGGTGCCCGCCATCGACCCCGAGGTGTCGAGCACGTACACCGTCCGCGACGGTCGGCGCAGTTCGTTCTGGTAGGAGGAGAGCAGCCCGTCCGCCACCGCCCTGGTGCCCGGGAACGGCAGCTCCCGCCGCCGGTCCGTGGGCAGCCCGGGGGCGGGCGCCACCCCGGGGGTGACCGGCCGGCGCAGGGTCTGCTCGGTGACGGCCTTCTGGGCGTCGGCGCCGAGCAGGTAGCCGGTCAGCTTCCGGAAGGACTCCCGGGCCGGCTGCCCGGCCGAACTCAGCAGCGCCATCGGGTAGTCCGCGGAGACCACCCCGTCCACCGGCCGGATCACCGTCAGGTGGTCGGGGCCGGTGAGGGTGCGGTCCAGTGACAGCAGCACCGACTCGTAGTTGACCAGTGCGCCGATCTTCTCGCCCTGCCCCGGCTTCTGGTACGCCTGCGCCAGCCAGCCCGAGGAGCCCGCGGTCAGCTTCTGCCCGGTGAAGAACTGCTTGAGCTGCGGGGTGGCCTTGGCCACGTCCGCGTCGGTGAGCGCCGCCGAGGCGCCCGAGAAGGCGGAGGCCACCGCCACCAGGGTGGCGAAACCCGAGTTGGACCGTGACGGGTCGGCCATCCCGTACGAGAGCCTGCCGCTCGCCGCGGCCTGGCCGATCTGGCTCCAGGTCACCTTGCTGCCGTCGCCCCAGCCGAGTTCGGACAGCAGGCCCGCCCGGACCCCGACCGCCACCGGCGAGACCATCACCGGCGTCTCGGACACCAGCTTGGCCCGCCCGGCCGGGTCCAGCCCGAGGTAGTGGTCGGAGGAGAACCAGACCGCGTCGTACTTGCCGTCGGCCTGGCCCGAGGAGACCGCGTCCGCACCGTCCAGCGAGCCGGTGTAGCTGACCTGGACGGTGATGCCGGTGGCCTTGCGGGCCTGCTCCAGGATGCCGGTCATGTCCTGCAGCTCGCTGCTGGCCAGCACCCGCAGCACGCCGGGCTTGGCCGTCGGGGAGACCGGGCCGGGCGAAGGGTCGCTCGAGCAGGCCGTCAGGGTCAGGGCCAGGCCGGCCAGCAGGGCGGCGCTGCGTCGGAGGAACTGTGCCCGCACCGGGCTCACCGGCCCTTCGCGGTCTGGACGAGCTCGGTCAGGACGTCGAGGGTCGGCACCTGGGCCTGGGCCACCCCGGCGGCGGCGAGGTCCGGTGCCAGGACCGGGTTCTTGTCGCGCTCCCCGACGGCGGCCGCGAAGGCGGCGGCGTCCGCCTGCGGGCGGAAGCCGTACCGGGCCTCCAGGGCGCGGAGCTTCGGGTCGTCCCGGAGCAGCTGCGCCAGCTTGTCGCCGTTCGGGGTGAGGCCGACGGCGGTGTGGTCGCTGGAGACGGTGGTGTCGGGATAGAGCACCACCAGGTCGTCCACCGGCTTGTGCTGGGCGAGCAGCGCGGCGACCTGGGACTCGTACACCAGTACCAGCGGGTTGCCGACCCCGGAGAGGAAGTCCTTGAACGGGCCGTCGCTGCTGGTCTTCTGGTCCCCCTGGACGCCGGTGAGCTGCTTCACCAGCCCGCTCACCCGGGCCACCCCCTGACCGTCCTTGACCACCGCGCCGCCGTTGGCCAGATAGGAGAGCTGGGCCAGGTGGAGCGCGCCGGAGGATGAGGTCGCCGGGTCGGTGGTGCTGATGTACAGCGCGCCGGTCAGCTCGGCGTGGCTGTGGTCGGTGTCCAGCTGCTGCCAGGTGGTGCCCTGCCGGACGGCCTCCAGGTACTCGTGCATCCGCAGTTTCCAGACGCCCGAATCGGCCTTTGCCGCAATGTGGTTGGCGTACAGCACGTTGGCCGTGGCGAGGTGCGCGATCACCACCAGCGGCGAGTAGAACGGCCGTACGGTGTCGGTGGTGATGTGGTGCCCCCGCCGGATGTCCTCGGCCGGCGGCTGGCTGGCGGGGAACGCCAGGTCGAAACCGGACAGGTCCGCACTGGCCATCGACCACGAACCGGTGGTTGTGAGGTCGGTCTTCAGGCCCTGGGCGGCCAGTTCGCCCTTCACGTCCTGGTCGTTGAAGAAGTCGAACTTCTCCGAACCGATCATGATGCGTACCGAAGCGGTCGCCTTCCCGCCCGACCAGTCGTGCAGTGCGACCACCGTCACCGCCACCAGCAGCACCACCGCGGCGACCAGCCCCGCGACCCGTCTCATTGCCAACTCCGCCCCCGTGTCGGTCGTTCACCGTTCCCGCGCTGATGATCCAGACTCGCGCTCCGGCGGGAGCAGCTCCCCAAGCTGCGGTGAACCGGAGGTGAACACCCCTTCACGGAATTGCATCGGAAGGCTGACCGGGCGGGTGATCGGGTCGGTCAACTGGGCTGCCCGGCAGGCGAGATCACTCGGCGTCAGACTGTTCACCGAATCGTTCACCAACTGCCACCGGACCGACCGGCGGAACGTCGTTGTTACGCACGGGTAATCCTTACGCTCGTGCCTATGCGCCGAGCAAAAATCGTCTGTACCCTCGGGCCCGCCGCCGACTCCTACGACCAGATCAAGGCCCTGGTCGAGGCCGGCATGGACATCGCCCGATTCAACCTCAGCCACGGCTCGCAGTCGGAGCACGAGGAACGCTACCGCCGGGTCCGCAAGGCCTCCGACGAAGTGGGCCGCAGCGTCGGCGTCCTCGTCGACCTGCAGGGCCCAAAGATCCGGCTCGACACCTTCGCCGACGGACCCGTCCTGCTCGAACGCGGCGACGAGTTCACCATCTCCGTCGAGGACGGCGTGATCGGCGACCGCGAAGTGTGCGGCACCACCTACAAGGGCCTCGCCGCCGACGTCTCGCGCGGCGAGCGCATCCTGGTGGACGACGGCCGGGTCTGCCTCGAAGTCACCCACGTCGACGGCCCCCGGGTCCACTGCATCGTCATCGAAGGCGGCCTGGTCTCCGACCACAAGGGCCTCAACCTGCCCGGAGTCGCCGTCTCCGTGCCCGCGCTCAGCGACAAGGACGTCGCCGACCTGCGCTGGGCCCTGCGGACCGGCGCCGACCTCATCGCCCTCTCCTTCGTCCGCACCGGACGCGACATCGAGGACGTCCACCGGATCATGGCGGAGGAGAACCGGTACCTCCCCGTCATCGCCAAGGTCGAGAAGCCCCAGGCCGTCGACAACCTCGAGGCCATCGTCGACGCCTTCGACGGCATCATGGTCGCCCGCGGCGACCTCGGCGTCGAAATGCCGCTCGAGCAGGTGCCGTTGGTGCAGAAGCGGGCCATCAAGCTCGCCAAGCGCAACGCCAAGCCCGTCATCGTCGCCACCCAGATGCTCGATTCGATGATCAACGCCTCCCGGCCCACCCGCGCCGAGGCCTCCGACGTCGCCAACGCCGTCCTCGACGGCACGGACGCGGTGATGCTCTCCGGCGAGACCTCCGTCGGCAAGTACCCCGTCGAGACGGTCAAGACCATGGGCCGCATCATCGAAGCCGCCGAGGACGACATCCTCGCCGCCGGCCTGCCCCCGCTCACCGAACGCAACAAGCCCCGCACCCAGGGCGGCGCCGTCGCCCGGGCCGCCGCCGAGATCGGCGACTTCCTCGGCGCCAAGTACCTCATCGCCTTCACCCAGAGCGGCGACACCGCCCGCCGCCTGACCCGCTACCGCTCACCGATCCCGGTGCTGGCCTTCACCTACGAGCCGGCCGTGCGCAGCCAACTCGCCGTCACCTGGGGCGTCGAGACCTTCCTCGGCCCCTTCGCCCCGACCACCGACGAGATGGTCGCCCAGGTCGACTCCCAGCTCCTCTCGCTGGGCCGCTGCCAGAAGGGCGACATCGTCGTCATCACCGCCGGCTCCCCGCCGGGGCTCGCGGGCTCCACCAACTTCGTCCGCGTCCACCACATCGGCGAACTCGACAACTGAGCCGGGTGCGGCCCCTCCCCGCCCGGGAGGGGCCGCACCGTTCAGGCGGTCAGGTACCGGAAGAGCTCCTTGTGCCCCTCCGGGCCCGGGTGCAGACCGTCCACCAGCCACTCGGGCCGCTCGCGCAGCGGCTCCCACAGGTCGAGGAAGTCGACCTGCCGCTGCGCGCACCAGGTGGTCAGCGCGGTGCGCAGCGCGAGCGCCCGGGCCTCGGTGAAGCACAGGCCGTGGAGGTCGGCGGTGCGGCTCTCGTCCAGCCACAGCGGGCCGAGCACCACCAGGCGGGCGCCGTGCCGCAGAGCCGTCTCGGCCAGCGTGTCCAGGTGGCCGGTCAGGCCGGACAGCCCGTCGGTACCGGCCGAGTCGTTGATCCCCGCCGCCACGATCAGCGTGTCAGGCAGCCGGGGCCCCAGCAGCCCCGGCGTCTGCACGCTGACCTCCGCCAGCGTGCTCCCGGGGACGGCCAGGTTGAACACCCGGTGCTCGGCCTCGTTCACGGCGATGTGCGAGGCGGCCAACTGCCCCGCCCAGCCACCCTGCGGGTCGCACCGCCCGTACGCGATGCTGTCCCCGACGATCACGATCCGCGCCGCCGCGCGCAACGGCTCCGCGTCCAGGTACGCCCAGGCCGCCTCACCCGAGGACAGCAGCACCCGCCGCCGGGCGTAGTCCGCCACCTCGTACGCGTCGGCCGCCGCCAACTCCCGGTCGCTCAGCCGCAGCACGCCACCCTCCACCGTGGCGCCGTACCTGCGCGCCAGGGTCGGATGCACGTCCTGGCCGCTGGTGGCGATCACCCGCGCATCGCTGATCCGTAGCGGCCTGGTCGAGTGGCCGGGCAGGGACGCGGCGGCCGTGGGGACGGTGCGGCCGAAGAGTGCGGTCTGGACCGCCGGGTCCAGCAGCGTGCCGAAGGAGAACAGGGTGTGCGGGCGGGACTCGGTCACCGGGGGCCTCGGAGCCTTTCACTCGGATCATTCGGATCACTCGGAAACGATCAAGCCACCCTATCCGCCCCGGGCGGCCGGCCGACCGCTGGTCATCCCTGGTCAAGCGGCTGCAAGCCTGCCAGACTCCCCGCGTGTTCGATTCTGCTGATGCCTCGTACGAAGTCCGCTACGGCTGGACCCTGAAAGCGGCCGTCCTGGCCTCCGGGAGCCTGGTGTTCTGCACCGGCCCGCTCATCCTGAGCGGCCACACCTGGGCCCGGGTCGACGGCCTGCCCGTCCCGATCTGGCTGATCGACGTCCTCTCCGTACTGCTGGGCGTCACCGGACTGCTCCTCACCCTGACCGGGCCGCTCACCCGCAGGCGCGCCCTGCGCGTCGACGCCACCGGCATCGTCCTCGGCGGCAACCCGCTGCGCTACGCCGCCACCACCCTCACGGTGCCCTGGTCGGAGATCACCGCGGTGGAGCTCTGGGTCCAGCGCATGCGGGTCAACGGACGCACCATCAGGACCCCGTACATCGGCATCCACCGGACCGAGACCGCCACCCCCCGCCCCGGCCTCTCCGCCCGCGCCGGCACCGGCGTCACCGGAAAGTCCGCCGCCCTGATCGCCGCCAGCCGCCCCGTCAACCTCTGGCACCTCGACCAGCCCAGCCTGCGCAAGGCCCTCGCCGCCCACGCCCCCGGCGTCCGCCTCCACGTCGAGGCCGACTTCGGCGCCTGAACCCCGGTCTGCTCCTGCGCTTCGCTGCTCCGCTCCGGTCTGCTCCGGTCTACTCCGCGGTGATGGTGACCTGCCACAGGACGACGGCGTGCGAGCAGAGGGCGCCGGGCTCGACCACCGTGCACCGCCGGTGCGCGGTGACCGCACTCGACCCGTCCTGAGCCGCCGTGAACACGGCCCGGCTGCTGCCGCGCGGGTCCGTGGCGCCCTCCGAGCGGTGCAGCACCTCCGGGGCGGCGGCGGTGGGAGTGTCCCAGTCGTACCGCACGCCGCCCTCCCGTACGGAGACCAGCCGGACCGTGATCCGGTCGCCAGGGTGCACCACGACGGCCCGCCCGTGGTCGCCATTGGTGAGGGCGACCGGGCTCGCCACGGCAGGCGTGCCGGCACTCAGGAGCGTGGCGAGCGCCGCCGACAGGACGGCACGGGCCAACGGAAGCATGGTCATGCCCCGTCCAACGAGCCCGGTGCCCCGAGGTTGCTGCCGCCCTGGGAACGGCGGTCGAAGCGGGCCGTCAGCAGGTTCGGGTCCACACCGGTGACGAACGCGGAGTCGGTGACGTAGACCCGCTCGCCGCGGACGGCGATGGCCGTCGGGTTGGAGAGCCCGTCCGCCGCGGCCAGCACCGTGGTCCTGCTGCCGTCCTCGGCGACCAGGGCCACCTCGCTGCTGAGGTTGATCGCGGCCAGCAGGGTGTCGCCCCGGTGCGAGCGGCATCACCGCCCGGACGGCGCTGACGCACTCCTCGATGAGGCCGGGCCACGCGTCACCGCAGGCGATGCGGAGGGCGTGCACCTGGCGGCGGCCTTCGCTGACGCAGCCGTCGCCGAGGTAGAGGCCGAGCAGGTACGCGTAGTCGGCGCGCGGCCGGGCGGGGTCGAGGTCGCCGCCCGCGACCGGGCACTCGGCCGTCATTCGCGGGCTCGGCGTGATCCGGACCGTCCACTCCCGCAGGGCGGACCGGGAGACGCCGGTGGCGCGGCTCACTTGACTGAGGGTCAGGCCGGACCCGAGGAGGGTGAGGGCTCGGCGCCTGGTGGCCATGTCGGCGGAGCCTCAGTACTTGGGGCCGACGTGTTCGTCCAACAATGCGACGGAGGCCTTGCGGGCGATGGAGATGTTGGTACGGCTGAAGCTTCGGGCGGCGGACGTCCACTGGATACCGACGGAGTCGAGGGTGTTGGTGAAGATGCGGATGATGTCGGTGGAGGTGTTGCTGAAGATGTATCGCGGGTACTCGTAGCGTTTTGGCCGGCCGTCCACGGTACGGACCGTCCAGTTGGTGATGCGGCATCCGTCGGAGTGGATGAGGCCCCGGATGAGCTGCCAGGGGTGGGCGTCGACCAAGTCCTGCTGCCAGGGTTCGAGGGCTATGAGGCGCCTGTGCTTCACGCCGGGACCGTGCTGGGGAAAGTGACAGGCGAGGTGCATCGAGTACACCTTGACGTCGTGGCAGCCGGCCCGGCGGACCCGGCAGGGAGAGTTGGTCGGCAGTACCTGGCGGATGGCCTGCTCGACCTCGTCCATGACGCCAGGCCAGTGGTCGTCGCAGGTGATGGTCATGTGCGGCACACGGGACTGCTTGGAGTGAAGGATGTGGCCGTCACCGAGGTAGAGGCCAAGGAGATAGGTGTACGCGGGCTGGTTGATCGGGTCGCCGTAGCAGCGGAGGCAGGTAGACCGCTTCCGGCCCGGCAGCGTGCCGTGCTTCGCGAGGTCCCGGTGCTTCCACCAGCCCACCGTGCCTCGGGGGACGCTCAGCTGGCGGCTGATTTCCGCGTTGGACCGGCCCTGTCGGCAGAGCGCGACGGCTCGCTGTCGTACTGCAATGTCGTGCATGCGTGCGATCTTGCGGAGCAGATCCGTCTCAGATGCCAAGAAAGCGGAGATCTTCACCCGTAGTGATGAAGATCTCCGCCAACTTGCATGACCTTCAAATTGAAGGCGCTGTACCCCGGGTGGGATTCGAACCCACGCTGGATGGTGTTTGAGACCATGGCCTCTACCGCTGGGCTACCGGGGCATCCGTCGAATCGAAGGTTGCCCCCGAGTCGTCGTGTATCAAACATACCGTGTCTAGGTAGGCTCGTGCATGCACTACCCGCCGGATTGAGGAGCCCCGTGAGCACCGCCGACGAGCAGCCCCAGCCGCTTGAGACCGACTCGCCCCAGATCACCCGAATTGTCATCGCCGAGGACGAGACGCTGATCCGTCTCGACCTGAAGGAGATGCTCGAGGAAGAGGGGTACACCGTTGTCGGGGAGGCCGGGGACGGCGCCACGGCCGTCAAGCTGGTCGAGGAGCTGAAGCCGGATCTGGCGATCTTCGATGTGAAGATGCCGGTGCTTGACGGGCTGTCGGCGGCGGAGCAGATCCACGCGGCGCACCTGGCGCCGGTGCTGATGCTGACGGCCTTCTCGCAGCGCGAGCTGGTGGAGCGGGCGCGGGACGCCGGCGCGATGGCGTACATCGTGAAGCCGTTCAGCAAGAGCGATCTGGTGCCTGCGATCGAGATGGCGGTCTCGCGGTACGCGGAGATGCGTGCGCTGGAGGGTGAGATCGCGGATCTCTCCCAGCGGCTGGAGACCCGCAAGCTGGTGGACCGGGCGAAGAGCGTGCTGCAGACCAAGTTCGGTCTGAACGAGCCGGCTGCCTTCCGCTGGATCCAGAAGACCTCGATGGACCGCCGGATGACGATGGCCGCCGTGGCGGAGGCCGTCATCGAGGAGGGCGAGGCGCAGGACCGCAAGAAGGCCGAGTCCACCGAGGCCTAGGAGCAGCAGGAAGGGCCCGGTCGCAACGGCGGTTTCTAGGGGTCGTTGCAACACGTGGTCGGTTGTCTAGGCCGCGAGGAGTTTAGCCAGACGCTCGGCTGGGGTTTCCCAGCCGAGCGTT
>NZ_JBEOWY010000040.1:0-72931 GCF_040296285.1 Kitasatospora sp. NPDC002227 | reverse complement strand
GCCGAGACGGCGGTGGTGGCCGCCCCCGACGCCGAACGGGGCTCGGTGGTCTGCGCGTTCGTGGTGCTGCGGGAGGGCGTGCGGTGGGGGTGGCGGCGCGCCGGTCGGTTCGTTATTCCGCGGAGGCGGTGGCGGCCCGTGCCATCGCGTCGGCGGCGGCGTCCTCCTTGCCCTTCTGGGCACCGCCCTGGCTGCGGATGATGGCCCGCACCAGGAAGCCGAAACCGATCGCCATCACCAGCGGCGGGACGATCGCTGCGACGTAGTTCATTCCGACTCCTCCTCGGCCTCGGCGGCCTTGGCCGCGGCCTTCGCCTCCGGCTTCACGATCGGGAAGAGCACCGTCTCGCGGATGTTCTTGCCCGTGAGCAGCATGATCAGGCGGTCCACCCCGAGGCCGAGGCCGCCGGTGGGCGGCATCGCGTACTCCAGGGCCCGCAGGAAGTCCTCGTCCACCTGCATCGCCTCGACGTCGCCGCCGGCCGCCAGCAGCGACTGGGCGGTCAGGCGGGCACGCTGCTCGACCGGGTCGACCAGCTCGGAGTAGGCGGTGCCGATCTCGGTGCCGAAGATGACCAGGTCCCACTTCTCCGCGACGCCCGCGACGCTGCGGTGCTGGCGGGTCAGCGGGGAGACCTCGGTCGGGTAGTCCTTGATGAAGGTCGGGGCGATCGCGTTGTGCTCGAGCAGGCGCTCGACCATCTCCAGCACGATCTGGCCGTGGCCCCACTCCTTCTCCCACGGCACGCCCGCGGCGTCGGCGAGCTTCCGGAGCTCCTCGACCGTGGTGTCCGGGGTGATCTCGGTGCCGAGGTGGCCGGAGATGCCGGGGTAGACACTGACCTCGGCCCAGGGCTCGGCCAGGTCGATCTCGTGCTCCTGGCCGTCCGGGCCGATGCCGCGCACCACGGTGGTGCCCAGCGCGTCGCGGGCCGCGTTGATGATCGTCTCGCGGATCAGCTCGGCCTGGGTGTTGTAGTCCCCGTACGCCTCGTAGGACTCCAGCGAGGTGAACTCGGGGTTGTGGGTCGAGTCCGCGCCCTCGTTGCGGAAGTTGCGGTTGATCTCGAAGACCTTCTCGGCGCCGCCGACCACCAGGCGCTTGAGGTAGAGCTCCGGGGCGATCCGCAGGAAGAGGTCGATGTCGTACGCGTTGATGTGCGTGGTGAACGGGCGGGCGTTGGCGCCGCCGTGCACCGGCTGCAGCATCGGGGTCTCGACCTCGATGTAGCCGCGCTCCTCGTAGGTGCGGCGGATCGAGCGGACGACCTTGCTGCGCAGGTACAGGATCTCCCGGGCCTCCGGGTTGACGATCAGGTCCACGTACCGCTGGCGGACCCGGGCCTCCGGGTCGGTCAGGCCCTTGTGCTTGTCCGGCAGCGGGCGCAGGCACTTGGCGGTGAGCTCCCAGCGGTCCACCATGACGCTCAGCTCGCCGCGGCGGGAGGTGATCACCTCGCCCTCGACGCCGACCTGGTCGCCCAGGTCGATCGCGGACTTCCACTCGGCCAGGCGCTCCTCGCCCAACTTGTCGAGGGAGAGCATCACCTGGAGGTCGCCGGAGCCGTCGCGCAGGGTGGCGAAGCAGAGCTTGCCGCCGGTGCGGGCCAGGATGACCCGGCCGGTGATGCCGACGCGCTCGCCGGTGGCGGTGTCGGGCTCCAGGTCGGGGTGCTTGGCGCGGAGGTCCGCGATGGTGCTGGTCCGGGGGAAGCCGACCGGGTACGGGTCGACACCGGCCGCCCGGAGCTTGTCCAGCTTCTCGCGCCGGACGCGCATCTGCTCGGGGAGGTCGTCGGTCGCAAGGAGTGGGTTCTGATCGCTCACCCCACCAGGGTAGCCACCGTTACACCGGGCTCCGCCACAGGATTACCGGTGACGGAGCCCGGCGGGGTTCAGCGGTGCGCGCCGCGGCGGCGGCGGGCCGCCCAGAAGGCCAGCAGGCCGCCGAGGGCGGTCACGCCGACGCCGACGGCCGCCGTGGTGCCCATGCCGGAGCCGCCGCCGGTGAAGGCGAGCGAGGTGCCGGCGGGGGAGGTGGTGCCGGGGCCGGCGGGTGTGCGCGGTGTGGTGGCCGTGGCCGGGCGGGTGCTGGTCGTGGTGCCGCCCCCGCCGGTCGGGGAGCCGGCCGGTGCGGTGGCCGGCGGCTTGGGCGAGCCGGTGGGGGCGGGGGTGGGCGAGGCGGACGGATTCTGCCCCGAGCTGACCGAGACGACTGCGCTGTCGTTCGAAGGGTCGTCACCGAAGTAGCTGAGCGGGAGGTAGTTGCGCGCGTTGGTCGGCAGCGTCGCGGTGCCGAGGCTGTTCGTCACCGGGCGGTCGATCCTGAGCCGGAACGAGAGGGAGTTCTTGACCCCCGGGAACAGGAGGTAGGTGGGCCAGTAGCACTCGTAGGTCCGGCCGCCTGTCCGGTCCGCGCCGTAGGGTGCGTCGGTCCGGACGCAGCGGTCGGGGATTGCGACCGCTGTCGTCCCGTCCGGGACGGTGACGGTGAGCGGCGGGAGGTATGTGCCGTCCGCCCCTGGCCCGTTGTTGATCCAGGCCGGACCGCTGTTGGTCACCGTGACGGTGGCATCGACCGTGCTGCCGACCGGCCCCTGGACGCGGGAGCCGGTGACCTGGAGGTCGGTGTGGTTCCTGACCTCGACCGTGCTGGCCGGCCTGGACCGGCCGAGGTCCGTCGGGACGGGATGGTCGCTGTCCTTGACCAGCTGGACGGCCGGCGCGGTGCCGCCGGCCGCGGGGAGCTTGGCACCCGCATAGGCCTTGGTGTGCAGCGATTCGTGCATCCCCGTGGCCCCCGCCACCACGGCCAGCGGCTCGCTCAGGGTGTAGGCCTGACCAGGGGCGAGCACGGCGTCCGGGAAGGAGCAGTGGTAGTAGACGTGGTGTCCCGCAAGGGTGTCGGCCGAGCAGTTCTTCGGCAGGGACGAGACCGTCTTCAGGCCGACGGTCGTCGCCAACTCCGTCTCGACACCCTTGATCTCCGCACCGGTGCGGTTCCAGAGCACGAAGCGGCTGTCGACCTTGTCGCCCGGCCGGAGCGCCTGCTCCGGAGCGAGGGTCCGGGTCATCAGCTGGCTGTAGGTGCCGACACTCACCGTGCTGGTCCCCGGCGAGTCGCGGACCGGCCGACCGTCCACGGTGCCGGTCACCTTGATGCTGCCCGAGGCGCCGGGGGCGCCGTCGTCCGCCCCCCGCAGGCGCAGGAAGAGGTAGGAGCTGGGGGAGTACACCGCGTCGGCCGCGAGGACCGGCACCGTGCAGGTGCCGACCGCTCCGGTCACCTGGCACCCGTCGGGCCAGCCGACCTTCGCCACGTGGCTGAGGCCGCTCGTGTCGACCGTCACCAGGCCGGGCCTGCCGCTGGTGCCGGTGTCGCCCACGAGGGAGACGGTGAACGCCGAGCTGGTGTCGTCGCCGACCTCCCCGACCGGGAACACGGTCACGCTCGTGGACGTTTGGAGGCGCACCTCGCCGGCCGGTGCCGCGGCGGAGGCGGTGGGGGCGCCGGCCAGCAGCCCGGCCGCGAGGGCTGCGGCTGCGGCGGTGCGGGCGAGGCCTGGGAGCGGACGAGTGTTCATGAGTCCCCGTGGTCGGTTCAGCGCCACCCCCGGGTGAGGTGGCGCTGAACGTAGGACCATCGGGGCGGTGAAAGGTTGTACGGGGTCAGCCGGTGGCGAGTTCGGGCTCCGGCTGGGGCTCGGAGGCGGGCTCCGGGCGGGGGCGGCGGCCGAAGAGTTCGGCGGGGGTGGGCATCTTGCGGGGCTGGGGCCGGGCCGGGGGCTGCGGGGGCTTGGGGGTGCTCATGGGAATCAGTCCTCCGGTGTGGGTAGGGGCGTGATCTTCCGAGACGGCCGGGCTGGGGACCGCGGCGAGGTGCCGCTGGCCCGAACCGAGGGCGAGGCGCTCGCGGACCTCGGCCTCGGCGAGGGCGTGGCAGCGGCCGGCCAGGCGGGAGCGGCGGGCGCGCTCGGCGCCGCCGCAGGGGAGGCGGGCCAGCGCCCGCAGGGCCGCGAGATCCTCGGGGCCGGGCAGGTAGCCGTCGGTGACGGCCTCCTCCAGCCGCTCCAGGTACCCGCTCGCGCTGCCCGGCAGGGCCGCGCGGTACCGGCCCAGATCGGCGAGCAGGAAGGCCCGCAGGCGCCCGCCCTCGTGGACGGCCTCGTCCACGGCCTCGGCCAGGCGCAGCGCCTCCTGCACGTCCTCCGCCCACAGGGTGGCGACGACGGCGGCGTGCGGGGCGTGGACGGGGTACAGCGCTTGGGCGAGAGCACGGCGCAGCACCCGGACTTCGTCGGCGCTGAAGGCCATGCCGCCGCGCGATCCGTGTGGCGTTGGCATGCCCTGACACTACGTGGGGTACGTCCGATTTGTGACGATTGCTGACGTGTCCGTCCCGATTGGCCGATAACCGTACGCATCCGGACCAATCGGGCGGCCCCCCGTGCGCTCAGCCCTTGTTGCGCTCGTACACCAGCCGCAGGCCGATCAGGGTGAGCCAGGGCTCGTGCACGTCGATCGCGGTGGCCTCGCCGAGCACCAGCGGGGCCAGCCCGCCGGTGGCGATCACCTGGACGTCGTCCGGGTCCTTGGCCAGCTCCTTGGCCATCCGCTCGACCAGGCCGTCCACCTGCCCGGCGAAGCCGTACAGGATGCCGGACTGCATGCCCTCGACGGTGTTCTTGCCGATCACGTTCCGCGGCCGGGCCAGCTCGATCTTGCGCAGCTGGGCGCCGCGCAGGCCGAGCGCCTCGACCGAGATCTCGATGCCGGGGGCGATCGCCCCGCCCACGTAGTCGCCGCGCTCGTTGATCGCGTCGAAGGTGGTGGCGGTGCCGAAGTCGACCACGATGCACGGGCCGCCGTAGAGGTGGTTGGCGGCCAGCGCGTTGACGATCCGGTCCGCGCCGACCTCCTTGGGGTTGTCCATCAGGACGTGCACCCCGGTCTTCACGCCGGGCTCCACGATCACCGCGGGCACGTCGCCGTAGTAACGGCGCGTCACCTCGCGGAGCTCGTGGAGCACGGCGGGCACCGAGGAGCAGATCGCCAGACCGGAGACCTGGTCCTCGGCCGAGACGATGGGGTGCGAGCCCATCAGCCCCTGCATCAGCACCGCCAGCTCGTCCGCCGTGCGGCGCGGATCGGTGGAGATCCGCCAGTGCTCGACGATCTCCTCGCCGTCGAACAGGCCGAGCGTGGTCTGGGTGTTGCCGACGTCGATGGTGAGGAGCATGGGCTGCTTTCTGCTAACGAGATATCAGGAACGGAGGTCCAGGCCGATGTCCAGGATCGGCGAGGAGTGGGTCAGCGCCCCGACGGCGAGGTAGTCGACACCAGTCTCGGCGACGGCGCGGGCGGTGGCCAGGGTCAGTCCGCCGGAGGCCTCCAGCTTGGCCCGGCCGGCCACCAGGGCGACGGCCTCGCGCAGCTGCTCGACGGTGAAGTTGTCCAGCAGGATCAGGTCCGCCCCGGCCTCCAGGACGGGCGTGATCTGCTCGACGGTGTCGACCTCGACCTCGACCGGCAGGTCCGGGTAGGCGGCCTTGACGGCCTTGAAGGCCTCGGCCACGCCGCCGGCGGCGATCACGTGGTTGTCCTTGACCAGCGCGGCGTCGGAGAGCGACATCCGGTGGTTGGCGCCGCCGCCCGCGCGGACCGCGAACTTCTGCAGCGAGCGCAGGCCCGGGTGGGTCTTGCGGGTGTCCCGGACGACGGCCTTGGTGCCCTCGAGCTCGTCGGCCCAGGCGCGGGTCGCGGTGGCGATGCCGGAGAGGTGGCAGAGCAGGTTGAGCGCGCTGCGCTCCGCGGTCAGCAGGTCGCGGGTGCGGCTGCGCACCGAGAGCAGCACCTGGCCGGCCTCGACCTGGGCGCCGTCCTCGACGTGCCGCTCGACCTCGAACTCCTCCTCGCAGACCAGCGAGACCACGGCCTCGGCGATCCTGAGGCCCGCGACCACGCCGGCCTCGCGGGCGGTGAAGTCGGCGGTGGCCACGGCCTCGGCCGGCACGGTGGCCATCGAGGTGACGTCGTCGCCGCCGGCCAGGTCCTCGGCCAGCGCCAGGGTGGCGATGTCCTCGACCTCGACCGGGTCGAGACCGGCCTCCTCCAGCAGCTCGGCCAGCGCCGGGTCGAGCCCGGTCTCGTACGCCTCGCCGTCCCCGCAGGCGCAGCCGTCGCCGCAGCCGCCCTGGTCGACGAGGGGGAGTTCCGCGTGGTCCTCGTGGGAGTGGGTCATGGTCTTACTGCTCCTCGGGGGTGCTGACGGGGGCGCCGGTGGCGACGGTGAGAGTGGTGATCAGGTGGCGCTGCCAGTGCGCGTCGTCCCGCTCGGGGAAGTCCTCGCGCCAGTGGCAGCCCCGGGTCTCCTCGCGCTGCGCGGCGGCGGCGACCAGGGCGGTGGCGACCAGGTGGAGGTTGGTGGCCTCCCAGGTCTCCACCCGGGGATCGGCGGGCTTCTCCTCGGCGGCGTGCGCGAAGGCCTGCTCGGCGAGTCCGGCCAGCCCGGCGGCGGCGGCCGCGACCGAGCCGGCCGAACGGATCACGCCGGCCCCCGAGGACATCAGGTGCTGGATCTGCGCCCGGGCCTCCGGCGCCAGCAGCGGCACGCTGCGGGCGGCCCGGGCCCCGGCGACGTCCACCGCGCGCTCGGGCAGCTCGCCCGCGCGGTGGCGCTCGGTCAGGTCGGCGGCGATCCGCTCGGCGAAGACCAGGCCTTCGAGCAGCGAGTTGGAGGCCAGCCGGTTGGCGCCGTGCACACCGGTGCAGGCGACCTCGCCGCAGGCGTACAGGCCCGGCACGGTGGTGCGGCCGTGCGGGTCGGTCCGGACGCCGCCGGAGGCGTAGTGCGCGGCGGGGGCGACCGGGATCGGCTCGGTCACCGGGTCGATCCCGTGCGAGCGGCAGGAGGCGAGGATGGTGGGGAAGCGCTGCTCCCACATCCGCGCGCCGAAGTGCCGCCCGTCCAGGTACATGTGCTCGGTGCCGTGCTCCAGCATCCGCCGGGTGATCGCCTTGGCGACGATGTCCCGGGGGGCCAGCTCGGCCAGCTCGTGCTGCCCGACCATGAACCGCACGCCGTCGGCGTCGACCAGGTGGGCGCCCTCGCCGCGGACGGCCTCGGAGACCAGCGGCTGCTGGCCCTCGGCCTCCGCCCCGAGGAAGAGCACGGTGGGGTGGAACTGCACGAACTCCAGGTCGGTCACCTCGGCCCCGGCCCGCAGCGCGAGCGCCACGCCGTCGCCGGTGGAGACGGCCGGGTTGGTGGTGGCCGAGAAGACCTGGCCCATGCCGCCGGTGGCCAGCACCACGGCCTTGGCCCGGATGGCGCCCACGCCGTCCCGCTGGCCCTCGCCCATCACGTGCAGGGTCAGGCCCGCGGCGTGGCCCTCGGCGTCGGTGAGCAGGTCGAGCACCAGGGCGTGCTCGATGAGTTCGAGGCCGGGGTCCGAGCGGACGGCCTCGACCAGGGCGCGGGATATCTCGGCGCCGGTGGCGTCCCCGCCCGCGTGCACGATCCGGTTGCGGTGGTGGCCGCCCTCGCGGGTCAGCAGGATCTCGCCGTCGGCGTCCTTGTCGAAGGCGGCGCCGGTGGCGATCAGGTGCCGGACGGCCGCCGGGCCCTCGGTGACCAGGACCCGGACGGCCTCCTCGTCGCAGAGCCCGGCGCCGGCCACCAGGGTGTCGGCCAGGTGCTGCTCGGGGGTGTCCCCCTCGCCCAGGGCGGCGGCGACGCCGCCCTGGGCCCAGCGGGTGGAGCCGTCGTCCAGCATCGCCTTCGTGACCACCACGGCCCGCAGACCGGCCTGGCGGAGGTTGAGCGCGACGGTGAGACCGGCGACGCCGGAACCCACCACCACCACGTCGGTGGTGGTGGTCCAGCCGGGGGCCGGGGCGGTCAGACGATGAGAGACGGGCATGTCTTCAGAGGCTCCTTCAGCGCGCCGCAGTGAGGGCCGCGGTGTCGAGGTCACCGTACGCCTTCGAATCGGTGGCGTGCGTCCGGTCCCCGCGCAGCAGACCGCTGCCCTCTGGGGCGTCGGCCGGGTCGCCGCCGGTGCCGGTGATCCGGTTGTCCGCGTCCACGAAGACGACGCTCGGCACGAAGGACTTCGCCTCGGCGGTCTCCATCTGGCCGTAGGCGATCAGGATCACCAGGTCACCGGGGTGCACCAGCCGGGCGGCGGCGCCGTTGATCCCGATCACGCCGGAGCCGCGCTCACCGGCGATGGTGTACGTCTCCAGCCGGGCGCCGTTGGTGACGTCGACTATGTGGACGAGCTCGCCGGGCAGCAGGTCGGCCGCGTCGAGCAGATCCTGGTCCACCGTCACCGAGCCGACGTAGTGCAGGTCGGCCTGGGTGACGGTGGCGCGGTGGATCTTGGACTTCATCATGGTGCGGAGCATGGGGTCACGCCTCCAGTGAGTGCATGCCGTACTTCGACGGTTTTGAGGGTGTTATCGGACGATCATGCGGACGTTGTCGATCAGGCGGGTGGCGCCCACCTTCGCGGCGACGGCCAGCACGGCCTCGCCCTGGAAGTCGTCCGGGGCCTCGGTGAAGGCGTCCGGGTCGATCAGGGCGAGGTAGTCGAGGGAGAGGCCTTCGGCGCCGTCGAGCACGGCGGCGGCGGCCTCGCGGACGGCCTGCGGGCCCTTGGCGGCGGCGTCCCGCCCGGCGAACAGCGCGCGGGAGAGAGCCAGCGCCTGGGCGCGCTCGGCCTCGGAGAGGAAGCGGTTGCGGGAGGACCGCGCCAGGCCGTCCTCCTCGCGGACGGTCGGGACGCCGACGATCTCCACGTCGAAGTCGAGGTCGGCCACCATCCGCTGGACGAGCGCCAGCTGCTGGGCGTCCTTCTCGCCGAAGAACGCGAAGTCCGGGTCGGTGATGTGCAGCAGCTTGGCGACGACGGTGAGCATCCCGTCGAAGTGGCCCGGGCGGGCCGCGCCCTCGAAGCCCTCGCCCATCGGGCCGGCGCTCAGGCGCACCTGCGGGGTGCCGTTGGGGTACATCTCCTCCGGCAGCGGGGCGAACACGACGTCCGCGCCGTTCTCCTCGGCCAGGCGCAGGTCGGCGGCCAGCGTCTTGGGGTAGCGCTCGAGGTCCGCGGCGTCGTTGAACTGCAGCGGGTTGACGAAGACCGTCACGGCGACCCGGCCGTCCTTGCCGACCTGCTTGCGGGCGGCCCGGATCAGCGCGGCGTGGCCCTCGTGCAGGGCGCCCATGGTCATCACGACCGCGTTGTCCACCGGCTGCTCGTCCGGCCAGAAGGCCGGCTCGAAGTCGGCGATCGTGTGGGTCAGCACCGTCTTGCGGGGCTTGGGAGCGGGCTTGCTGCCGCGTGCCATCAGGGGGTCTCCTCGTTGAGTACGTCCAGCAGCGCCGCCGCCGCCTCTTCCTTCAGCGATCCGCCTCGGACCGCCCGCTGGGCCGTGGCCCGGGCCATCGCCCGGTAGGCCTGCCCGATGTCCGGGGCGGCCGCGCCGAGCTCGGCCAGGTGGCGGCGCACCGTCCCCGCGTCGCCCCGGGCGACCGGGCCGGTCAGGGCCGCGTCGCCGGAGCGCAGGCTGTTGTCCAGGGCCGCGCCGAGCAGCGGGCCGAGCAGGCGGCCGGGCTCGGCCACGCCCGCCGTGCGGAGCAGCTCCAGCGCCTGGGCGACCAGCGTGACCAGGTGGTTCGCGCCGTGGGCGAGCGCCGTGTGGTAGAGCGCCCGGACGTCCTCCGGCACCCACTCCGGCTCGCCGCCCATCTCCACCACCAGCGCCTCGGCGACCGGGCGCAGCTCTTCCGGGGCGGTCACCCCGAACGGGCAGCCGGCCAGCCGGGCCAGGTCCACGGAGGTGCCGGTGAAGGTCATCGCGGGGTGCAGCGCGAGCGGCAGGGCGCCGGCCCGGGTGGCGGGCTCGAGCACCTTGACGCCGTGGGCGCCGGAGGTGTGCACCAGGATCTGCCCGGGCCGCACCGCGCCGGTGGCGGCCAGCCCGGCCACCAGCTCGGGCAGCGCGTCGTCCGGCACGGTCAGCAGCACCAGGTCGGCGGCGGCCAGCACCTGCGGCGGGGTCACCAGCTTCACCCCGGGCAGCAGGGCCTCGGCGCGGCGGCGGGAGGCGTCGGAGACGCCGGAGGCCGCGACGACGCGGTGGCCGGCCAGCTGCAGCGCAGCCCCCAGGGCGGGGCCGACCCGGCCCGCCCCGACCACGCCGACCGCGAGCCGCGCCGGGCGGTTCCCGGGGTCACTGGGGTCGGCGAAGGGATCCACGAAGCTCACGGCTCGGCTCTCGTCCTTAACGTCTCCGTTCCGGTCCTCGGCGGGTACCGGACGTACCGGGCCAGTCTAAGGGCACAGTTCGCGGCGCCGGGAGTCGTGCCTCAGGTGGTGCACGAGCGCGGCAGCGGAATCCTCAGCAGGACGTCGAACCCGCCGTCGTGCCTGGCCTGGGCCGTCAGCGTCCCGTCCAGCAGCGCCGCCCGCTCCCGCAGGCCGACGATGCCGTGGCGGCCGCCGGGCAGCGGCACCGGCGGGGCCTCGTCGGTGGGGACGCCGTTGCGGACGGCGACTTCGAGGGAGTCCTCGTCGGCCGCGACGGTGACGGAGGTCAGCGCGCCCGGGGCGTGCTTGCGCACGTTGGTCAGGGCCTCCTGGACGGTCCGGTAGGCGGCCCGCTCGACCGGCTCGGGGACGCTCCGGCCGGCCAGGTCGATCTGCAGGCTGGCATCCACCTCGGAGGCCGCCACCAGGTTCGGCAGGTCCGCCAGGCGGGGCTGCGGGGCCAGCTCGGTGGGCCCGGCGCCGGCCGCCCGCAGGACCAGGATCATCGACCGCAGCTCCTCCAGGGTGGCCACCGCCAGCCCCCGCAGGGTGCCCGCGACCTGCTTGACCCTCGGGTCCTGCGTGGTGACCTCCAGCGCCCCGGCCTGGACGGCGATCAGCCCGGCCTGGTGCGAGACCACGTCGTGCATCTCGCGGGCGATCCGGGCCCGCTCCTTGGCGAGCACGGCCGCCGCGTGCAGCGCCCGCTCCTGGTCCCGGACGGCGGCCAGCTCGGCCACCCGGTCGGAGAGGTCCTTGCGGGTCTGGGCCAGCAGGCCCATCCAGGCCGGGCCGGTGCCGAGCATGACGGCGTAGATCAGCTGCTGGCAGAGGTCGCTCGCGCTCATCTTGGCGAACTCGCCGATCGGCCAGGGGATGAACAGGCCGGTCACCACCAGGGCCGTCGCAGAAACCTTCTGCCAGGTCGGCCTGGCCGACCTGGTCATGGTGTACACCGCGACCATCGCGGCGATCAGCGCCCGGCCCGCGTACAGCCCGGGCATGGTGGCGAGCAGCACGCAGAGCGGGAACCGCCGCCGGAGCACCAGCACGCCGGCCGCCGCGAGCGAGGCCCAGAAGCTCCAGTCGCGGGGCGGCGGGTAGTTGAGCGCGGCGTCCAGCCCGGCGGGCAGCACCAGGAGCAGGTCCACCGCACGCTGGTGCCAGCGGGACTGCGGCCGCCACAGCACGCGCTGCAGCAGGCGGACGAAGCGGACCTGCGGGGCAGCAGGTGGCACTGCCGTCATGGGACATCCCGGGGTCGTCGTACAGGGCTCGGCCTATTGGAGGGCCCGCGAGACGGTACCTCAGTCCGATTCGTCCGGAAAGCCCCAAGATCTGTAGTCGTCCGGATGCGGCCGGTCAGCATCGCTCACTCCCCGGCGCGGACGAGCCCCGCCTCGTAGGCCAGCACCACGGCCTGCACGCGGTCGCGCAGGCCGAGCTTGGCCAGGATGCGGCCGACGTGGGTCTTCACGGTGGCCTCGGAGAGCACCAGCCGGGCGGCGATCTCGCCGTTGGACAGGCCCTGGGAGACCAGCAGGAAGACCTCCCGCTCGCGCTCGGTCAGAGGGGCCAGTACGGAGGCGCCGGGGGTCTCGCGGGCGGTGGGCAGCACCTCGGCGAAGCGGTCGATCATCCGGCGGGTGGTGGTGGGGGCCACCACGGCGTCCCCCGCGTGGACGGCCCGGATGGCCGCCACCAGCTCGGTCGGCGGCACGTCCTTGAGCAGGAAGCCGCTGGCGCCGGCCTTGAGCGCGGCGAAGGCGTACTCGTCCAGGTCGAAGGTGGTGAGGATCAGCACGTGCGGCGCCCCCTCCCGGGGCGCCCCGCCTTCGTCCAGGCAGATCCGCCTGGTCGCCTGCACCCCGTCCAGCCGGGGCATCCGGACGTCCATCAGGATCACGTCCACCTCGGCGCGCTCCAGCACCGCCAACGCCTCCTGCCCGTCCCCGGCCTCGGCGGCGATCTCGATGTCCCCCTGGGACTGGAGCACCATCCGGAACCCGGTACGGAGCAGTTCCTGGTCGTCGACGAGCATGACGCGGATGGTCACGGTGAACTCCTAGGGGATCGGTCGGATTTTCGCAGCGGGTCGGTTGCACTACCTAGGGGCGCGAGGAACCGCGCGAGAGCGGGAGGCGCAGACCTGTCGTCCTCCGACTTCGCGCAGTTCCTCGCGCCCCTGGATGGTGCGACTGGCTCACTTGCCGGCTTTCAGCGGCATCACCGCGCGGATGCGGAAGCCGCCGCCCGGGCGGGGGCCGACGTCGAGGCTGCCGGAGACCATGCCGACACGCTCGCGCATGCCGATCAGGCCGTGGCCCAGGCCGTCCGTGCCGCCGCCGGCCAGCTGTTCGTCGGTGGAGCCGCGGCCGTCGTCCTCGATCAGGACTTCGAGCTCGCGGTCGCGGAAGTCGACCGCGACGTTGGCCCGGACGTCGGGGCCGCCGTGCTTGCGGACGTTGGTGAGGGCCTCCTGGACGATCCGGTAGACCGTCAGCTCCACGCCGCGCGGCAGGTCCCGCGCCTCGCCGGTGGTGGAGAAGGAGACCGGGAGCCCGGCGGTGCGGACCTGCTCGAGCAGGTCGGGCAGTTCCTCGACGCCCGGCTGCGGCACGTACTCGTCGGCCGTGTCGGCCGTGCGCAGCACCCCGAGCAGGCGCCGCATCTCGACCAGCGCCTGGCGCCCGGTCGCCGCGATGGTGCCCAGGGCCTCCTTGGCCTGCTGGGGCGAGTTGTCCATCACGTACGCCGCGCCGTCGGCCTGGACGATCATCACCGAGACGTTGTGCGCGACCACGTCGTGCAGCTCGCGGGCGATCCGGGCCCGCTCGGCGGCCACCGCGACCTTGGCCTGGGCGTCCCGCTCGCGCTCCAGCCGGGCCGCGCGGTCCTCCAGCTCGACCAGGTAGGCCCGGCGCACGCGGGTGAGCCGGCCCCAGGCCCAGCAGAACAGGAAGGGGGTGGAGAGCAGCGCGGCCAGGAAGAGCGCCTGGGCCATCCCGTGCGGACTGCCCGTGGATTCGTCGTGGTCGATGCCGTAGAACCGCCAGACCGTCAGCGGCCCGGCGGACAGGCCGACGGCGAGCGCCAGCCGCGAGGCCCAGGGGGCGCCGAAGGCGGCGGCGGTGTAGGCGAAGACCAGGTACCCGATGCTGGAGGCGCCCGGGACGACGTCGAAGGCGATCTGGGCGAGGCCGAGCGCCACGCCGACGCCGGTGGCCAGGTTCGGGTACTTGCGGCGCACCACCATCAGCCCGGCGACGACCAGCGAGACCGCCAGCGCCGGGGCCTGACCCTGGTCGATGTCGGAGAGCGCCCCGAAGAAGAGCACGAGCAAGGCCCAGGCGGAGTCGACCACCATGGGGTGACGGCGGAGCCAGGCGTTGAGTCGATGCACGGTACAAGCGTAGGCAGCGCGGGGGGGCTTCCAGGTCCGCCGCGAGGGCGATCCGCTCTACTCCCCAGGGTGGAGACAGCGGTACCGTCCGGGCATGAGCTGGCAGCGGTGGCAGACCGCGATGGAACAGGCCCTGTACGCCCCCGAGGGCGGCTTCTACCGCAGGCCGGAGGGCCCGGCGGGCCACTTCCGCACCTCCGTGCACGCCTCCGCCCGCTACGCCGCGGCGGTCGCCCGCCTCCTGCGCGAGGTGGACGAGGAGCTCGGGCGGCCCGAGGTGATCACCCTGGTCGACCTCGGGGCCGGGCGCGGAGAGCTGCTCACCGGGGTGCTGGCCGCCGCCGGCGACCTGGGCGGACGGCTGCGGCCGGTCGCCGTCGAGCTGGCCGAGCGCCCGGCCGGGCTGCCGGAGCAGGTGGTGTGGACGGACCAGGTGCCCGAGGGCGTCACCGGCCTGCTGTTCGCCAACGAGTGGCTGGACAACGTGCCGCTGGACGTCGCCGAGGTGGACGAGGACGGCGTGCTGCGGCAGGTCGAGGTCGGGCCGGACGGCGCCGAACGGCTGAGCCACCCGGTGGCCGGGGCGGCGGCGGAGTGGGCCGCCCGCTGGTGGCCGGCCGAGGAGCCCGGGGCGAGGGTCGAGCTCGGCCTGAGCCGGGACGCCGCCTGGCGCGGCGCTGTGGCCGGGCTTGAGCGCGGCCTGGCCGTGGCGGTGGACTACGCGCACTCGCGCGCCGACCGCCCGCTGTTCGGCACCCTGGCCGGCTTCCGGGCGGGGCGCGAGGTGCGGCCCGTGCCGGACGGCTCCTGCGACGTGACGGCGCACGTGGCGCTGGACTCGGCGGCGGCGCCCGGTCTCCACAGCCTGTGGACGACGCAGCGGACTGCCCTGCGGGCGCTCGGCGTGAGCGGGGAGCGGCCGCCGCTGGCCCTCGCCTCCACCGACCCGGCGGCGTACCTGCGGGCGCTGGGCGGCGCGGGGGAGGCGGCCGAGCTGACCGATCCGGCCGGGCTCGGCGGCTTCCAGTGGCTGACACAGACCGTCCGCATGTCGGTACCGCAGGCCCTGCGGGGGCTGCCGGGGTGGCAGACTCTCCCCTCATGAGCCTCATGCGGGAGACGACGGTCGGCATCGGCGCGGGCGCGGACAACTTCACGGGCGAGCTGGGCACCACCGACATGGTGCTCAACATCGGCCCGCAGCACCCGTCCACCCACGGTGTGCTCCGGCTCAAGCTGGTGCTCGACGGCGAGCGGATCGTGGCCGCCGAGCCGGTGGTGGGCTACATGCACCGGGGCGCCGAGAAGCTCTTCGAGGCCCGGGACTACCGGCAGATCATCATGCTGGCCAACCGGCACGACTGGCTCTCCGCCTTCGCCAACGAGCTGGGCGTGGTGCTCGCCGTCGAGCGGATGCTCGGCATGGAGGTGCCGGAGCGGGCCGTCTGGATCCGCACCATGCTGGCCGAGCTGAACCGGGTGCTCAACCACCTGATGTTCCTCGGCTCCTACCCGCTGGAGCTCGGCGGGATCACCCCGGTCTTCCACGCCTTCAACGGCCGCGAGGAGCTCCAGCACGTGCTGGAGGAGGCCTCCGGCGGCCGGATGCACTACATGTTCAACCGGGTGGGCGGCCTCAAGGAGGACCTCCCGGCCGGCTGGCTCGGCCGGGTCCGCGCCGCCGTCGCCACCGTCCGCGCCCAGCTGCCGGTCTTCGAGGACTTGGTGCTCGGCAACGAGATCTTCCGCGGCCGCACCGCCGGTGTCGGCGTGCTCTCCGCCGAGCACGTCCAGGCGTACGGGGTCAGCGGTCCGATCGCCCGGGCGAGCGGCGTCGACTTCGACCTGCGCCGGGACGAGCCGTACCTGGCGTACGGCTCGCCCGAGCTGCGCGAGGTGCTCACCGTGGTCACCCGCGAGGAGGGCGACTGCCTGGCCCGCTTCGAGTGCCTGATCGAGCAGACCGCCAACTCCCTCGACCTCGCCGACGCCTGCCTCGACAAGCTCGCCACCCTGGCCCCCGGCCCGGTCAACCTCCGCCTGCCCAAGGTCCTCAAGGCCCCCGAGGGCGCCACCTACGCCTGGACCGAGAACCCGCTCGGCATCAACGGCTACTACCTGGTCTCCCGCGGCGAGAAGACCCCCTGGCGCCTCAAGCTCCGCTCGGCCTCCTACAACAACATCCAGGCCCTGACCGAGCTGCTGCCCGGCACCCTGGTCGCCGACATGGTCGCCATCCTCGGCTCGATGTTCTTCGTCGTCGGCGACATCGACAAGTAGCCGCTCAGGCCTCGAAGCCGTCCGCCGGGTGCGGGGCGTGGGAGCGGTCGCTGCCGGTGGCCAGGCGCTGGGCGCAGAGGCCGGCGAGGACGGCGTAGCCCTCGGCGCCCATGAGTTCGGTGAGCTCGGGGCGGTAGGAGACGTAGACCGGGTCGGGGCCGTTGTGGGCCTCGGGGGAGCTGGTGCACCACCAGTGCAGGTCGTGGCCGCCGGGGCCCCAGCCGCGGCGGTCGTACTCGCCGATGGTGACCTGCAGGTAGCGGGTGTCGTCGGGGCGGTCGATCCAGTCGTAGGTGCGGCGGATCGGCAGCTGCCAGCAGACGTCCGGCTTGGTCTCCAGCGGCTCCTTGCCCTCGCGCAGGGCCAGCGAGTGCAGCGCGCAGCCCGCGCCGCCGGCGAAGCCCGGGCGGTTGAGGAAGAGGCAGGCGCCGTCCACCCGGCGGGTCTGGCGGTCACCGTCCTCGTCGAACATGGTGATGCCGCCGTCCAGCTTGATCCGGCCCTTGGCGTCGGTGCCGTGCTCGAACAGCTCCCAGTCGGCCGGGGTGAGGCGGGCCGCGTGCCCGGCCACCCGCTGCTCGTCCTCCTCGTCCGAGTAGTGCGCGCCCAGGGTGCAGCAGCCGTCCGACTCGCCGCGGCCCGGGCGGATGCCGTGGCAGCCCTTGCCGAAGATGCAGCCCCAGCGCGAGGTCAGCCAGGTGAGGTCGCAGCGGAAGACCTGCTCCTCGTCGGCCGGGTCGGCGAACTCCACCCAGGCCCGGGCGAAGTCCAGCCCCACCTCGGGGACGGGCAGGCCCGGCATGCCCAGGTCGACGGTGCTCTTCTTGGCCGTCTTCGCGGGCTTGGTGCCCTTGGCACCCTTGGTGCTCTTGCTGTTCTTCGACTTCTTCGGGGTCTCTGCTGCCACCCGGCAAGGGTATGGCCTGCGGGGCCCGGACACGGCGGCCCGTCTGCGCAGGTCGTGAAGCTGGCGTGAGAAAGCTGCCGCACCGCTGCGGAGGCCCGGGTACCGGGGCCTAGGATGGCGCCGCCGGACGGACGACAACGGGGGAGTGCGCGGATGACGGCGAGTGCGACGGGCAAGGGCGACGGTTTCGTCCTCAAGCCCTGGGAACTGCACGGTGAGGGCAAGGAGTTCGAGTCGGTCTCGAACGACTTCGCCCGCGCGGCGACGGCCCTCGAGCAGGGGCTGGCCAATCTCGGCACCCCGTGGGGCGCCGACCGGCCCGGCCACGGCTTCGGCACGGCCTGGACGGCCGCCCAGCCCCAACTGGTCGCCGGGATCAACGGACTGGCGAGCAAGCTCGGCACCGTCGGCTCCGGCCTGCACGCGATGGCCGACAGCGTGAGCGGCACCGAGGACGAGGTCACCACGAGCTTCGCCTCCTGACCCCTCGCTTCGCCCCGGGCGGTGCAACTGGCCCCGCCCGGAGCGCGTCTCGGCAGAGGACCGGCCGTTTCGCCCGGCCCCGCCGACACCCGTGCCCGAGGGGGCAGTGCACCGGGCTCCGCCGCCCTGGAGACACCCACCATCCGTCGAAAACCCGAAGGGGGACTCACGTGTCCCGGAGTTTGCCCGAGGACCTCGTCCCGGTGCTGGCGAAGACCGGCCACCACTGGCCCGAGGCCGACGAGGACGCGCTGCGCCAGGCCGCCGGTCTGTGGCGGGAGTTCGGCACCGAGGCCGAGCGGCTCGGCCGCCGCGGCAACGACTCCGCCCAGCGGGTGACCGGCGAGAACTCCGGCCGCGCGGTGGACGCCTTCGCCGATCACTGGCGGGCCTTCTCCGGCGGCGGCCGCGGCCACCTGGACGACGCCCAGGCGGCCGGTGAGCTGATCGCCAAGGCCTTCGACGAGGCCGCCGGGGCGGTCGAGCAGTGCAAGAGCGGGATCATCTCCGCGCTCACCCAGCTGGCCGAGCAGCTGAAGACCACCGAGGCGCTCGCCGACAAGGCCGGCAAGGCGCTCGGCGGCGGGGTGCTCGGCACGGTGGCCAAGGCCGTGACCGGCGTGGTCGCCGACGTCGGCGAGGCCGCCGAGACCGAGGGGGCCAAGCTCCTGATCGGCGGGCTGCTCGAAGAGCTCGGCCACCGCCTGGAGCACGGCCTCAAGAGCGCCCTCGGCGAGCCGCCGGTGGTCGCGCTGGAGCGGCTCGGCCAGAGCGAGTTGAAGCTGAACGCCCGGGCCGGCGACCTGCCCCGCGCGGCGGGCGGCGGCCAGCTCACCAGCCTGAAGAGCGGCGCGCCCGCCGTCGCCGGGATGAGCACCCTGCACGTCGCGCTGCGCCGGGACGGCACGGTGCGCACCGACGCCCACGGCCAGCCGGTGCTGCTCGACCAGGACGGCAAGCAGGTGGCCGCCGTACCCGGCATGACCATACCGCTGGGCAAGGACGGCAAGCCCGTGCTCGGCCCCGAGGGCCAGGTCGAGATGCTGGACCAGCGGGGCAACCAGGTGGTCGGCGTCGCGCTCGACAAGAGCGGCAAGCCGCTGACCGGCCAGGACGGCAAGCCGGTGCTGGTCGGCGCCGACGGCACGGTGGGCGGCACCGGCCTCGCGCTCGACCTCGTCGACGGGCGGCCGCTGCTCGGCAAGGACGGCAACCCGCAGCTCTTCGACTCCCACGGCAAGCCCGTTCAGCCGGACGCCACCACCTCGACCACCACGACCACCTCGGCCCCCGGCAGCACCCTGCCCGGTCTGGACGGCAAGCCCCGCTACGACCAGCACGGCGACCCGCTGCCGGTGACCGACCCGAGCGCCGGGCCGGCCGACCCGGACTCCACCCGGACGACGCCCGGCAACCCGCACCTGAAGGTCGGTCTCGGGCCCGTCCACGTCGACGTGTCGGCCCCGCTCTCGCCCTCCGCCGCCCCGCTGTCGGTGGACGTCTCCGCCGGTGACGGGGACTCCCAGGGCAACTACCAGGGCAACGGCAACGGCAACGGCTACGGCCACCGCGGCGGCGGCAACTCCCAGGGCAACGGCTACGGACACGGCGGCGGCTACAGCGGCGGCGGTGGCGGCTACGGCGGCGGTGGCGGCGGGGAGGACAGCACGCCCTACACGCCCCCGGCCCCGCTCGGCCCGCCCACCGTGCACACCGACTCGGTCGGCCTGGTCGCGCCGCCGCCCGCGGCCACCGCGCCGACGCCGGCCGGCGACCCGTGGGGCGCCGTCGACGCACCGGCCTCCGCCTCCGGCGGCTACCGCCCCGACCCGGGTGCTGGCCCGGGCGGCTCGGGTGGTCTGGGCGGCTTGGGCGGCGGGCTGAACGGCGGCCTCGGCGGCGGCTCGGTCGGCGGCTTCGGCGGCGGCCCGGTGAGCGGCATGCCGCCGGTCGGGGGCCCCATGGGTGGCGCGGGCCCGGTCGTGACACCGCCGGCCGGTGCCGGGCTCGGGCCGGTCGCGCCCACCGCGCCGCCGGTGGTGCCCGGAGCCGCCGGAGCACCGGGTGCGCCCGGTGGCGCGGTGCCGCTCGGCCCGGTGGCCGGCTCCGGCACGCCCGGCGCGGCCCCGGTGGGCAGCACCCAGACCGGTGCGCTGGTCAACATCCCCGTCCAGGACGCCCGGGCGGGCGCCGCCCGCACCCCGGTCGTGCCGGGCGGCCCGCACACCGGCCCGGCCCCGCTGCGCGGCTACGAGCAGGGTGACGTCCGGCGCCCCGCCGCGTGGACCGCCCCGGTCGAGCCCGGCCAGGTCTCGGCCGCCTACCTGGTGGTGAATGCCTACCGCCTGCCGGCCGCGATGCCCGCCGAGCCGCGCCGCCGCGCGGTGGAGAGCGACGGCCGCCCGTACGGCCTGCCCGGCGGGCTCGGACCGGTCGACCCCGCGCACCAGCGCGAGGTCGAGCGCCGGGTACCCCGGGCCGCCGACGGCGGCTACGCCACCCACCCGGACCCGCGGGCGGGCGACTGGGCCGAGGCGCTGAACGGCGGCGGCCCCCGGGAGAGCGGCCGGGCCAACACCAGCGTGGACCTCGCCCTCTCCGGCGTGCGGACCTTCGCCGGGCAGCCCACCTGCGCCGCGCCCCGGCTGCCGGACGGCCCGGCGGGCGAGCGCGGCGGGCGGGACCGGATCGAGCGCGAGCTCGGCACCCGCTTCCGCGACCTCGGCGACGGCGACGGTGCCTTCGAGCAGCTCGCGCTGGCGCTGCGGCGCTCCGGCTCGGGTGCGCAGGCGGTGCTGCTGACCCTGGACGAGTACGGCCGCTCGCACACCTGGAACGCGGTGCTCGCGGGCTCCGGCCTGACCTACCTCGACTTCCAGTCGGGCCGTCAGGGCGCCGCCCCGCTGCACCCCGCCGAGCAGGGCCTGTGGGCGATCGCGCTGGACGCCGACTCCCGCCCGCTCGACCTCGACGGCGTCCGCGCCCTCGCCGCGGTGGCCCCCGCCGCTCCCGCGGCGGCCCCCGAGGACCAGCCCGCCCCGCCGCGCTCGCGGCTGACCGCCCATCGCACCAGGAGCAAGCACCGATGACCACCCGCGAGCAGGCGCTGGACATCGCTCACCGTTGGATCAACGGCGAGCTGCCGCAGGAGGGGGCGCGTGCGGTCCGCAGTCACGAGTTCGAGCTCGGCTGGGTGGTGTGGCCCGAGCCGGCGGCGGTGCAGGTCGATCCGCTGACCGGCGGGCGGCGGGCGCCCGAGGAGATCGGGGCGGCCAGTGCGGTGGTGGACCGGGCGACCGGCGAGCTGAGCGTCTGGCCGTCCGCCCCGGTGGCCGAGATCGTCCGGCTCTACCGGGACAAGCTGGGCGCCGGCCGCTACGACCCGGCGCTGCCGCCGGTCACCGGCCCCGGGGCCCAGGTGCTGTTCGGCTACCTGGACGGTGCCGGCGAGCCGCAGACCCTCACCCTGCGCTCCGAGCCGGGCCGCCCGCACCCGGCCCTGCGCGGCTGGTGGCAGCTGCAGCAGCAGGGCGTCAAGGCCGAGCAGGTGCAGAGCGTGCACACCGACCTGCGGCTGCCGATGCTGCCCGGCAACTACACCGCCGCCGACCTGGCGGCCGAGCTGCCCGAGGCGCGGCTCAGCCACGGCCTGCTCTACGGCCCGCGGTTCGACCAGCGGGCCGAGGCCGTACGGCAGGTGAAGGCCGACCCGCGGCCGAACCGGGTGCCCTTCCCGCTCGCGGTGCCGCCCGCCCAGCCGGAGGGCGAGCAGCAGCTGGCCGCGCGGCTGGCGGCGCTGTTCGGCGCGGAGGGCCTGCGGCGGTTCGGCCCGGCCGAGGTGCTCGCGGCGGACCTGCCGGAGGGAGCGGCCGGGGTGCTCACCCGGGTCGGCCTGCCGGTCGAGGTGCCGCGCTTCTTCGCCGTGCACCACCCGCTGGCGGACGGGATCGCGGACGGCAGCAAGGTCGGCCCGGTGCTGCCCGAGGCCACCGCGCACCTCGCCGAGGGCGGTGGTGGAGGCCGGGCCACCCAGGCCGCGTGGTCCGCCCTGCTCGGCCACCACGTGATCGGCACCGACGGCTGGGCCCAGCTCACCGTGGACGCCGCCGCCGGCCGGCTGCACGCCGTCGACCCGCAGGACGCCACCGCCCGCTACGTCAACGCCGACCTCACCGCCTTCGTCCGCTGCCTGGCCCTGTTCGCCGAGCGCCTGCCCCGGCTGGCCGGCCTGCACCCGTACGCGGCCGGCCCGGCCGTGGCCGAACTCCAGTGGGGCCTGGCCGGGCTGGACCGTACGGTGTTCGCCGACCCGGAGAACTGGTGGGCCGTCATCGTCGAGCAGCTCTGGGACGGGCTGCTCTGACTCAGACCGACCATTCTCAGCGCAGCAGGTCGGTGAGCGCCTTCACCTTCGCCTCCTCCTGGTCCGTGTAGCCGAAGAACCAGGAGGCGGCGCTGAGCGCGATCCAGGAGCCGTCGGGGAAGGCCAGGTCGATCCGCCGGTTCCACCAGGAGCCAGGCGTGTCCGGGCGCAGGCGGTAGGAGCCGCGGGGGAGTTCGAAGACCGGCCGGGGGTCGCTCAGGCGGACCCGGCTGAAGGCCAGCAGGCGCTGGTCGGTCAGCACCAGGGTGAAGTCGCGGTGGTCGGGCGACAGCCGCGCGGGCGAGGTGCGGACAGCCAGCCAGAGCCGCCCGGCGGTGCTCCCCCGCCCGCCGTGCCAGGAGCCGCCGTGCAGCGGTCGGCGGACCGTCCGGTAGAACCGGCTCCAGGGGTAGAGGCCGTACTGGCGGTAGCGCCGGTCCAGGCCGAGCAGTTCGCGCACCCATGGGGGTATCGCGGCCGTCAGGACGGACCGGATGCCGTCCCAGAGCCAGCGGAACGGCATCAGCAGCACATCGCCCGCGAACCGCTCCGGGTCGAAGTACAGCGGCAGCAGCCGGTCCAGGGCGAGGTCGAAGCTGCCGAAAACGGTCTCGCCGTGGCGGAGTTGTTGGTTCACGTGCGGGTTCAGGGTGAATCTCCTAGTTCAGTGCGACCGAACTACCTTAGAGGGAAGCCCTTTGCCCGTCATCCAGTACGATGTGCTGCTTTCGACGGAACTGAAGAGTGGGAGCAACGCCCATGGGGGGCACGGGATTTCGGGTGCATACTGAAGCATTGGGGCGATATGCCTCGGTGGTGGGGGAGCAGAACGGGCAATTGTCACAAGCCCGTTCGGCAATAGCGGGCATATCACTCCCGGGGGGCGCATTCGGTCATCTGCCCAATGCCGGGCATCTGCACCAGATGTACGCCCAGCACGCCGAGGCCAATGTGCAGAATCTGGCGGATCTGGTGGAGGCGCTGGGGATGACGGGCGAAGGGCTGAGCGCCACCGTCGACAGCTACGGCCGGCACGACCAGCAGCTCGCCCAGGGGCTCGGGGGTGCGCAGTGAGCGAGGCCTACGCCTGGACCATGGCACCCTGTCCGCAGCCCACGGCGCCGCTGACCCCGGCTCAGAAGCCCTCCCACGGCGGGCTGACGGGCTGGCTGGACGGCAAGGTGGAGGCTGCGCTCAAGGCGAGCGGCCTGATGCACTACCTGGAGAAGGTCACCGGTGACCTCGACGCGCTGAACGCGGCCGCCGAGGAGTGGCAGGCCCAGGCGCGGGCCGTGCGGGCGGTCTCCGAGCAGCTGCGGGCCGAGGGCAACTCGGTGGCCGCGCAGTGGGAGGGCGACGCCTCCGACGCCTTCGGCCGGCACATGGGCGAGGTGGTCGAGGCGCTCGACTCCACCGCCGAGGGCATGGATCAGACCGCGCAGATCATCAACCAGGCGGCGACGATGTGCGCGCTCGCCGAGGGCATGGTGGTCGACATCATCAGCGAGGCGATCGAGGCGCTGGCCGCCTCGCTGGCGGCCGAGGCCGTGATCACCGTGCTGACCTTCGGCCTCGGCGCCATCGCGGGCGCGATGCTGGACGCCGTCGAGATCTCCGCCTTCATCGCCCGGGTCGCCAAGGTCTCCGAGGAGCTGGCGACCAGCCTGGAGAAGCTGGTCGAGGCGCTGAAGGAGCTGAACACCGCCGTCAAGGCCGTCCGCAGCCTGAAGGACGCCAAGGAGGCGCTGAGCGCCTTCAAGGAGGTGAAGACCGCCCTCAATGCCGTCCGGGACGTGGAGAAGGGCGGCGAGGGCCTGGGCAAGATCGCCAAGGATGCCAAGGAGGCCAAGTCCCTCGAGGGCGTCGGCGGCAAGCTGGCCGACCTCGCGGCCCGCAAGGCCGCGGGCAAGCTGGACGGCTACCTCACCGACCAGCTCACCAGCCACGTCGAGGACGGGGTCAAGCACACGCTCTTCGGCGACGCCGACGACGACCGCGTCTCCGCCGAGGGGCGGCTGCGCCGTGGCCCGAAGCCGCCGGAGGGCGAGGAGGACGAGCGGCCGACGGGGCTCGCCGGCGCGGTGAAGGACTCCGTGCTCGGGGTCGTCCAGGACACGCGCAGGGACCCGGCCGTGAAGCAGGCCGTCGAGGGCGAGATCGGCTACCGCCTCCAGGGCACGGTGGTCGGGGACGCGCTCGGTGACGAGGACCCGCAGCCGTACCGGGTGGACCGGTCCCGGATAGAGACGGCCTTCGGCTGATGAGCAACCCGATGCCCCCCGGCGACCCGTACGGCTCGCCGCAGTTCGGCCCGCCGTACCAGACCCCGCCACCGTCGGCGCCGCCGGAGAAGAAGCGGTTCTTCGGGAAGGGCTGCGGCTGCTTCGTCCTCCTGGGCGTCCTGGTGCTCGGGCTCGCCGGGTGGTCCGCCTACTCCTTCCTGTTCAAGGGCAGCAAGGGCCCGATCACCGGCAACTGCGTGCAGTACGACGCGGCCGGCCGCCACTTCCAGAAGGTGGTGAAGTGCTCCGCGCCGACCGCCAACGCGATCGTCCTGAAGCGGTTCGACGTGCTGCCGATCACCCGCAGCTGCCAGGGCGTGCCGGGCACCATCGGGCAGCACTCCGGCTCGTACCGTTCGGGCCACAAGCGCCGGGACTACCTGGTCTGCTTCGGTCCGCACACCCCCGGTAGGCCGTAGGGGCCGTCCGGACTCCGGCCGGCCTGGTGCCAGAATCGACGGGCTGGCCGGAGTACAAGGGTGTGATGGTTGTGATCGGGACGTTGCCGCCGGAGTGGTCGCTCGGGCGGGTCTTCACCGAGTGGCAGTTCGAGCCGGTGGTGACGGCGCTCGCGCTGCTCGGGCTCGGCGGGTACCTGGCCGGGCTCGGGCGGCTGCGGGCGCGCGGGCAGGCGTGGGCGCCGGGCCGGACGCTGGCGTTCGTGCTCGGGGTGGTGCTCTGGCTGTTCACCGTGAGCTCGGGGCTCGGGGTGTACGAGAAGCTGTTCTTCACCGACCGGGCCGTGCAGGCCGTGGTGCTGCTGATGGTGGTGCCGCTGCTGCTCGCGATGGGCGCGCCGGTGACGGTGCTGGCCGAGCTGGCCGGGGAACAGGGCCGGGAGCGGGTGCTCGCGGCGCTGCGCGGGCGGGTCTCCAAGGTGCTGATGTTCCCGCTGGTGTCGACGGTGGTGCTGGTGGTGCCGCCGTGGCTGCTCTACTTCACCGACTGGTACCGGCTCTCGCTCACCTCGGGCCTGTGGAACACCGTCTTCCACGTGTCCTTCGTGCTGTTCGGCCTGGCCTACTTCTGGCCCCGGCTGCAGCTCGACCCGGTCGGGCGGCACTACCACCCGATGGTCGGGGTGGTGATCACCGTGGTCGAGGTGATCTTCGACGCGGCGCTGGGCTTCGTGCTGGTCTTCGGCTCGCACCAGCTGGTGCCCGACTACTGGGCCCAGCTGGCCCGCCCCTGGGGGATGGGCCCGCAGCTGGACCAGCAGTGGGGCGGGGCCGTGCTCTGGGGCCTCGGCGACATCGCCGGGCTGCCGTTCATGGTCGCGCTGATCGTCCGGGTGATCCGCGAGGAGCGGGCCCGGACGGTGGAGGTCGACCGCGCCCTGGACGCCCAGGAGGCGGTCGCCGTACCCGTTCAGCAGGAGGAGCCGGAGAGCGACCGCCCCTGGTGGGAGACCGACCCCCGCTTCGCCGACCGCTACCGCCGCTGACTCAGCCCGTGGTCAGCGCCGGGCGGCGTTCGGACGGGGAGTCCAGGGCGTCCAGGCGGCGCAGGATGATGCCCTCGCGCAGGGCCCAGGGGCAGATGGTCAGTTCGTCGAGGCCGAAGAGGTCCATCGCGGCGTCGGCCACCAGCGCCCCGGCGAGCAGCTGTCTGGCCCTGCCCTCGGAGACCCCGGGGATGCGGGCCCGCTCGGCCACCGTCATGGCGGCCAGCCGCGGCACCCAGGCCCCCAGCCCGGCCCGGCTCAGCCGGCGCGGCACCAGCGGACCGGCCTCGGCACTGGCGGCGCCGGTCATCCGGGCCAGCTGCTTGAAGGTCTTGGAGGTGGCCACCGCGTGGTCGGGCGCCCCGAGCCGGGCGAACTCGCCGGCCACCTGCGCGATCTCGGCCCGGATGTAGCGCCGCAGCTCGCGGACGTCGTCCGGGTCCGCGACGTCCCCCGGCAGGCGGGCGGTGAGCCGCCCGGCGCCCAGCGGCAGCGAGCAGGCCACGTCCGGCTGCTCGTCGAGGCCGCAGGCGATCTCCAGCGAGCCGCCGCCGATGTCGAGGCCCAGCAGCCGCCCGGAGGACCAGCCGAACCAGCGGCGCGCGGCGAGGAAGGTCAGCCGGGCCTCGTCCTGCCCGGAGAGCACCCGCAGCTCGACCCCGGTCTCCTCGGCGACCCGCCGCAGCACGGCCTCGCCGTTGGCCGCCTCCCGGACGGCGGAGGTGGCGAAGGGCAGCAGGTCCACCACGCCCTTGTCCTCGGCCACCCGGATCGAGGAGGCGACCATGCCGACCAGCTTGCTCACCCCGCCCTCGGTGATCGCGCCGTCCGCGTCCAGCAGCTCGGCGAGCCGCAGCTCCGCCTTGTGCGAGTACGCGGGCAGCGGGGCAGCACCGGGGTGGGCGTCCACCACGAGGAAGTGGACGGTGTTGGAACCTACGTCGAGCACACCGAGTCGCATAACCGCCCACGCTACGCGATCCCCGGTTGCGGCCGGAGCCGCATGGGTAGCTCCCTGCCGACCTTTACGCCACCCTCGGGAGCAGCTTCATGACGATCAGCCACCGCACCGTCGGCACCGGCCCGCACAAGGTGATCGCCCTGCACGACTGGTTCGGCACCGCCGCCGGCTGGGGCGCGTTCCTCGACCACCTGGACGGCGAGCGGTTCAGCTACGCCTTCCTGGACTACCGGGGCTACGGCGAGCGGGCCGAGGTGGCCGGCGAGTTCACACTGGCCGAGATCGCCGCGGACGCGCTGGCGCTGGCCGACCAGCTGGGCTGGCAGCAGTTCTCGCTGATCGGCCACAGCATGGGCGGCAAGGCGGCGCAGCGGGTGCTGGCCGAGGCGCCGGAGCGGGTGCGCAAGCTGGTGGGGGTGGCGCCGGTGCCGGCCTCGGCGTACGTGCTCGAGGGCGAGGCGTACGGCCTGTTCCACGGCGCCGCGGCGCAGCCGGCCAACCGCAGGGCGATCCTCGACCTGGTCACCGGGCAGCGGGCCACCGGCGTCTGGCTGGACAGCATGACGGCGCAGTCGGTGGCCACCTCCCGCCCGGAGGCGGTCCAGGCCTACCTGGAGGACTGGACGACCCAGGACTTCGCCGACCGGATCGCCGGGGCCAAGCTCCCGGTCAAGGTCTTCGTCGGCGAGCACGACCTCGCGCTCACCCCCGAGGCGATGCAGGGCACCTGGCTCACCCACTACCCGGCCGCCGAGCTGGAGGTGCTGGCCAACTCCGGCCACTACCCGATGTACGAGATCCCGGTCGCCTTCGCCACCACCCTCGAAGCGTTCCTCGGCTCTTAGCCCGGCCGGGGGCCGCCCCGGCGCGGCTCGGGGACGGGGGCGGTTCTGACACCTACCGTGCACGGGGTCGTTAAGGGTGCGGTGGGCAGCGGGCCCGGCGCAACCGGCGTCGGCGTGTCCGGCGTCCGGGTTGGAAGGGGTGGCTGCCCCGGCCCGGGCGGCCGGGCCGACGGCTGCCGCCGCGTTCGTCGGCCGACCGGACAGGGGTAGTGACGTGAGTGACCAGCGGAGGAGTCAGGCCGCCCCGGCGCCCGCGCTCCGGCGCGAGCAGCGGGTGCCCGCGCCGGCCGGAGCGGCGCACGGCGGCCGGCCCGCGCCACACCCCGCGGGCCGTACCCCGGGCCGCCGCCCCCGCCCGCAGGCCCGCCGCCGGACCGGCCCGCCGGCCACCCTGCTGCTGCTCGGCCTGCCCCTGCTCGGGGCGGCCGTGGACGAGGCGACCGGCCCCGGGGTCGGCGGTGTCTTCGCCGTCTGCGCGGTGCTCGGCACGGGCGCCGCCACCGCAGTGGTGTCCCGCCCCGGCTGGTGGTGGGTGGTGCCGGCGGCCCCGCCGGTGGTGCTCGCCGTGACGGCGGTGGCCGAGCTGGTCGGCGACGCCGAGAAGTACCAGGGCGCCAAGGCGGTGGGCGCCGGCGCGATCGGCTGGGCCGTGGACGGCTTCCCGGTGATGCTCGCCGCGCTGGCCGCCGCCCTGCTCGTGGTGCTGTTCCGGCTGCGCCGGGCGGCCGTCCGCCGCGCCGTCAGCCGGCGCGGCGAGGACGGCCGCCGGGGCGAGGGGGCCCGCCGTGGCTGACCGACGCTCCCGCCGTGCCCCCGGCCTGCTGCTCGGCCGCGCCCTGGCCTGCACCGTCTCGGCCGCCGTGCTCGGAGCCAGCGGCTTCACCTGGTACGAGTACCACGCGCTGAACGACGGCCTGACCAAGTCCGGGGCGCTGAACGGCCTCAAGAAGGGCGCCCCGCCGCACCTGGACAACTCGGTCAACCTGCTGCTGATCGGCCTGGACAGCCGCAAGGACATGGACGGCAACGACCTGCCCTCGCAGGTGGTCTCCGAGGAGCTGCACGCGGGCTCCTCCAGCGACATCGGCGGCTACAACACCAACACCCTGATGGTGCTGCACATCCCCGCCAACGGCGGCAAGGTCACCGCGCTGTCCATCCCGCGCGACGACTACGTGCAGACCGTCGGCGCCGACGGCAGGATGCACAAGATCAAGGAGGCGTACGACATCGCCAAGTCGCGCGCCGAGGCCAAGCTCGGCGGCAAGGGGCTCTCCAAGGCCCAGCTGGAGCGGCAGAGCCGGGAGGCCGGGCGGGCGGCCACGCTGGCCACCGTGCAGCAGTTCCTGGGCATCCCGATCGACCACTTCGCCGAGGTCAACCTGATCGGCTTCTACGACATCGCCAAGGCGCTGGAGCCGATCCAGGTCTGCCTCAACCACGCGGTGAGCGACCCGATCGTGGCCCGCACCGCCACCCACGAAGGGGGCGGCACCGGGCTCAAGCTGCCCGCCGGGATCTCCAGCCTGAACGCCGCCGACGCGCTCTCCTTCGTCCGCCAGCGGCACAACCTGCCCGGCGGCGACCTCGACCGCACCCACCGGCAGCAGGCCTTCATCTCCTCCGTCGAGTACAAGCTCAAGCAGCAGGGCATCTTCGGTGACCTGGGCAAGCTGCAGTCGCTCTTCGACGTGGTGAAGAAGGACGTGGTGATAGACGACTCCTGGAACATCCTCGACTTCGCCCAGCAGGCGCCCAACCTCACCGGGGGCAACGTCGAGTTCAACACCCTGCCGATCACCGGCTTCAAGACGATCAACGGGGAGGACGTCAACACCGTCGACCCGGACCTGATCAAGCGGATCGTCCGCCAGCTGACCGGCCACGACCCGGCGCCCGCAGGCAGCGCCGCGCCCTCCTCGGCGCCCTCCTCGGCCGGCCCCTCGGCCGCTGCCGAGAGCGCCGGCTCCTCGCCCGAGCGGCTCAGCGGCACGGTCGACGTGTTCAACGGCTCCTCGGTCGCCCGCGCGGCCGGCACCGAGTCCAAGGCGCTCACCGCGCTCGGCCTGACCGAGGGCCGGATCGGCACCGCCACCACCCGCCCGAAGGCCACCACCGTCACGTACGGCAGCGGCGCCAAGGCCGCGGCGGAGGCGGTCGCGGCCCGCTACGGCACCACGGCCACCCCGCTGGGCAGCACGGCGGCCGGGCACGTCACCGTCACCCTCGGCGCCAACTACACCGCCCCCGGCGGCGCGGCCCCCTCCGCCTCGGGCGGTCCGGACGGGCCCGGGCAGTCCTCGGACTCGCTGCCGATGCAGGGCCCGGCCGTCAAGGCGGGCGGTATCCCCTGCGTCAACTGACCCCCTTTGACAGAGTGACCGGGGTCGGGCGGGTGCGGTCCCATTCGGCCGGAGGGCCGCATACGCTGTTTCCCGTGGCGGAACCAGCGGACGAGGACAGGTCGCGGGAAGCCCGTGGCGCCGAGGAGCAGCCGCGGGCGGCCCGCCGGCGCCGGGCCGCCGCGCAGGGCGACGGCGGCCCGGAGGCCGAGCCCAAGCGGGCGGCCAAGGCCGTGAAGGCCGTGAAGGCGGCCCGCGCCGCCACCGCCGTGAAGTCCGCCAAGGCCGTGAAGTCGGCGAAGACCTCGCAGGCCGTCCAGGCGGTCAAGGCCGTCAAGCGCGCTCGGGCCGCCAAGGCGGCGCCGCTGCTGCGCACCACCGACCGGCTCGTCCTGCCGCCGCACCCCGAACTGCACGTGCCCGACACCAAGGTGCTGCTCTCCACCGCCTCCGTCTACCCGGAGAACACCGTCACCGCCTTCGAACTGGCCGCCAGGCTCGGCTACGACGGGGTCGAGGTGATGGTCTGGAACGACCCGGTCAGCCAGGACATCGAGGCGCTGCGCCGCCTGGCCGACGCGCACCGGATGCCGATCCACGCCGTGCACGCCCCCTGCCTGCTGATCACCCAGCGGGTCTGGACCACCGACCCGTGGACCAAGCTGGTCCGGGCCCGGGCGGCGGCGGAGAAGCTGGGCGCCGACACGGTGGTGGTGCACCCGCCGTTCCGCTGGCAGCGCGGTTACGCCCGGGAGTTCGTCGAGGGCATCGGCCGGATGGCGGGCGAGACCGACGTCCGCTTCGCCGTCGAGAACATGTACCCCTGGCGCTACCGGGACCGCGAGATGCTCGCCTACGCCCCCGGCTGGGACGTCACGGAGGAGGACTACCGGCACTTCACCATCGACCTCTCGCACGCCGCCACCTCCCGGGTGGACGCCCTCGGCATGGTCGACCGGATGGGGGAGCGCCTGGCCCACATCCACCTGGCCGACGGCCTCGGCTCCGGCAAGGACGAGCACCTGATCCCCGGCCGGGGCAGCCAGCCCTGCGCCGAGCTCCTGGAGCAGCTCGCCCGGACGGGCTTCGGCGGCCACGTGGTGCTCGAGGTCAACACCCGGCGCGCCACCTCCCCCGCCGAACGCGAGGCCGATCTGGCCGAGGCCCTCGCCTTCACCCGCCTGCACCTCGCCACCCCGGCCCGCCGGCGCTGAGCCCGCTGGCTAGGCTGGTCGTACACCGTTCCTTGGGGGAGAACATGACGGACGTCCACCAGCAGCACGCCGAGTCCTTCGGCGCCGTCGCCGCCGAGTACGACGCGGCCCGGCCCTCCTACCCCGACGCGCTGTTCGAGGAGATCGAGCGGCTCACCGGGCGGCCGCTCAAGGACGCCGACGTGCTGGACGTCGGCGCGGGCACCGGTATCGCCACCCGCCTGCTGACCGCGCGCGGCGCCCGGGTGATCGCCGTCGAGCCCAGCCAGGGCATGGCCGACCAGCTGCGCGCCGTCACCCCCGGCTTCCCGGTGGTCAAGGCCGGCGGTGACGAGCTGCCCTTCCACGACGGTTCGGCCGACCTGGTCACGTATGCCCAGGCCTTCCACTGGACCGATCCGGCGAAGTCGGTCCCCGAGGCGGTCCGGGTGCTGCGCCCCGGCGGTTCGCTGGCCCTGTGGTGGAACCTCAAGGACCGTGAGGCGGCGCCCTGGCTCCAGGAGCAGGAGGACCGCTTCGCGGCCACCCTGCCCTCGTACCACTACTACGGCACGATGAACGCCGTCACCGAGCCGCTCGACGCCTACGAGCTGACCACCGCCACCGCGGTGCTGCACTGGGAGCGCACCGTCACGGTGGACAGCGCGATCACCGATCTGCGGTCCAAGTCCTACTTCGCCGTGGTCGAGCCCGAGGCGCGGGAGCGGCTGCTGGAGCACGAGCGGGCCGTCCTGCTCGGGCTCTTCCCGGACGGGCGGATCGTCGAGCCGTACCGCCTGGACCTCACCGTGGCCACCAAGGGGTGACCGCATGCCGGACGGCGCGTCCGCCGGGTGGACGGCGGGCGTAGGCTCGTCAGACCCACGGCTGTCGACAGCCGCCACCGAAGGAGTGGAGTCACAGTGCCCGAGCTGAAGTCCCGTACGGTCACCCACGGTCGCAACATGGCAGGCGCCCGGGCGCTCCTCCGGGCCGCCGGCGTAGCCCGCGAGGACTTCGGCAAGCCGATCATCGCGGTCGCCAACTCCTTCACCGAGTTCGTCCCCGGGCACACCCACCTCCAGCCGGTCGGCCGGATCGTCTCCGAGGCGATCAAGGAGGCGGGCGGCATCCCCCGCGAGTTCAACACCATCGCGGTGGACGACGGCATCGCCATGGGCCACCACGGCATGCTCTACTCGCTGCCCTCGCGCGACCTGATCGCCGACTCGGTCGAGTACATGGTCAGCGCCCACTGCGCCGACGCGCTGGTCTGCATCTCCAACTGCGACAAGATCACCCCCGGCATGCTGATGGCCGCGCTGCGCCTCAACATCCCGGTGGTCTTCGTCTCCGGCGGCCCGATGGAGGCCGGCCAGGCCACCCTGGTCGACGGCACGGTGCGCAAGCTCGACCTGGTCAACGCGATCTCCGACGCCGTGAACGAGAACGTCTCGGACGCGGACATCGCGATCATCGAGGAGAACGCCTGCCCGACCTGCGGCTCCTGCTCGGGCATGTTCACCGCGAACTCGATGAACTGCCTGGCCGAGGCGATCGGCCTGGCCCTGCCCGGCAACGGCTCGGTGCTGGCCACCCACACCGCCCGCAAGGCCCTCTACGAGGACGCCGGGCGCACCATCGTGGAGATCACCAAGCGCCACTACTTCGAGGACGACGCCTCGGTGCTCCCGCGCGCGATCGCCACCCGGGCCGCGTTCGAGAACGCGATGGCCCTGGACATCGCGATGGGCGGCTCGACCAACACCATCCTGCACCTGCTCGCCGCCGCCCAGGAGGCCGAGCTGGACTTCGACATGCGGGCCATCGACGCCATCTCGCGCCGGGTGCCCTGCCTGTCCAAGGTCGCCCCCAACGGCAGCTACTACATGGAAGACGTCCACCGGGCCGGCGGCATCCCCGCCATCCTCGGTGAGCTGCACCGCGGCGGGCTGCTCAACAAGGACGTCCACACCGTGCACTCGCCCTCGCTGGAGCAGTGGCTGGGGGACTGGGACATCCGCGGCGGCGCCGCCACCGAGGAGGCCGTCGAGCTCTTCCACGCCGCCCCGGGCTGCGTGCGCTCGGCGACCGCGTTCTCGCAGTCGGAGCGCTGGGAGTCGCTGGACACCGACGCGGCCGGCGGCTGCATCCGCTCGGTGGAGCACGCGTACTCGGTCGAGGGCGGCCTCGCCGTGCTGTACGGGAACCTCGCCGAGGACGGCTGCATCGTCAAGACCGCCGGGGTGGACGAGTCGATCTGGACCTTCAGCGGCCCGGCCGTCGTGCTGGAGTCCCAGGAGGACGCCGTCGACGCGATCCTGACCAAGCGGGTCAAGGAGGGCGACGTGGTCGTCATCCGCTACGAGGGCCCCAAGGGCGGACCCGGCATGCAGGAGATGCTCTACCCGACCTCCTTCCTCAAGGGCCGCGGCCTCGGCAAGGCCTGCGCGCTGATCACCGACGGCCGCTTCTCCGGCGGCACCTCGGGCCTGTCCATCGGCCACGCCTCCCCGGAGGCCGCCTCCGGCGGCACCATCGCCCTGGTCGAGGACGGCGACATCATCGCCATCGACATCCCCGCCCGGACGGTGGAGCTCAAGGTCTCCTTCGAGGAGCTCCACGAGCGCCGCCTCAAGCTGGAGGCGGGCACCGGCTACCGGCCCAAGGACCGCGTCCGCCCGGTCAGCGCAGCGCTTCGGGCCTACGCCGCCATGGCCACCTCCGCCGACAAGGGCGCGGTGCGGGACGTCAGCCGTCTGGGCTGACCTGCGGTTGCACTACTTAGGGGCGCGCAGTTCCCCGCGCCCCTAAGTAGTGCAAGTGAGCCACCGCGTAATAATCGGAACCGTGACCGAGCAGCAGAGCGCCCGCAAGACCTCCCCCGCCCCCGAGCCGATCCGCTGGTTCGGCACCAGCTGGGTCGAGCGCGGCGGTGACTACCGGCTGCGGCGGGTGCTGGTGCCGGTCGGCGCCCTGCTCGCGGCCGCCGCCGTGGCCGTGGTGCTGAAGTTCGGCGTCGACGGGGTGCGGATGTCCGACGCCGGCGGGTTCGTCTACGGGCTGCTGGTCGCGGCGATCGCCGTCTGCTCCTGCCTGGCGGCGCTGCGGATGTGGAAGCTGCTCACCGAGGGCCGGGAGAACCTGACCGGCTGGATGGCCGAGGAGAAGTCCCTCGGCGCGCTCTTCGCCATCGGCTGCGTCGGCTCCCTGCTCGCCTACTTCCTCCGCAGCCTGGTCGAGGCCCCGGGCGAGGCGGTCAAGCGGGCGAGCTACGACCAGGCCGTCCAGGCGTACGAGCGCCGCCAGGCGGGCCGCACCGGCCGCCCGGACCGGAAGCGGAAGGCCTGAGGCAGGGCGTCAGACCCGCGAGGCGGTGCCGCAGGTCGGGTTCGGGTCCGGGGTGAGCGGCTTGGTGTGGTCGTACGGGTCGGACGGGGTGCCGGTGGCCGTCGGCATCGAGTCGCCGAAGCTGTACTTGGGGAAGTCCGGGTGCAGGAAGCCGTCGTCGTCGTTGCAGGCGGCGCCCGCGCTGTCGCTGTTGGACTGCGCCTGGTAGAGCTTCTCCGGGTCCACCCGGTAGTGCGCGGGGTCGTAGAAGCGGAAGTCGATGGCGCGCCGCTCGATCACCCGGGTGGTCCAGGTGGAGCCGCTCGGGTGCGAGTCGGTGCTCGGCCGGACCGGGTAGACGTACGTGTAGTCGGTGTGGACGAGCAGCCCGTTCGCCCCGTCACCCTCGATCTTCGTCCAGCCCTGGACCTTCACCGTCGACCCGACCAGCACCCCTTCCTTCGGGGCTATCCGGGTGACCCAGCCGAGTGGGTTGAGCTCCTTGGTCGGCTTGCCCAGCGCGTTCTCCAGGTGGGCCCGCCCCTGGTCGTCCATCACGTCGAGGGCGGCCTGCGGGGAGCCGCCGGCGAGTGCGGCCGGATCGAGGTTGGTGGCGACCAGGTAGTCCTTGACCCGCTGGAGGCGTGCGGTGACCTCGTCCGCGTCGAAGGCGCCGATCGCCTTGGCCTGCGGCAGCACGATCGCTGCCGCGCCGACCGGCCAGTCGGCGGCGGGGGAGCCCGTCCAGGGGTGGTCCACGGTGGGCTGGCCTTCCGGGACGTCGGACGGGGCGGCTGTCGGCGCCGCCGTCTCGGGGGCGACGGTGTGCGAGGGCTTCGGGCCGGGCTTGGCGGCAACCGTGCTGGTGGTGTCGTCCTGCGCGCCGAAGCGGTCCGCGTACCAGTCGTGCAGCCGACTCGTGTTGAGTGCGGCCAGCACGACGGCGGCGGCGAGCACCACGTACAGCGGCGTCTGCCAGTTCCGCTTCCGCCTGCCCCACGGGCTCACCACCTTTGCCCGGCGGCCGAACCGGCGGCGCCGGATCTCGGTCGGCGAACGCCAGGCCGTGTCCTGCGGGGGCTCCTTCTTCCAGCGAGCTCCGAGCATCCGGGCACGGGCGGACTGCTCCTTGACGGAGGCGGCCCGGACGAAGTCCTCGTCGAGGACGAGGCTGTCGAACGGGTCCTCGGCGGGGCGCTGGTCTGGGTCTTCGGTGGTCGGCACGCGGTCAGTATGCAGAGGTGCGCAGACACCGTGGCAGGTGGGTGGGAGAGCTGGGCGGCCATCGTGATCGTTCTGTGGTGGTAGCGCCCGGTTCGCGCCTCAGATCAGCTTGGGGACGGCCGTGGCGGTCGGGGTCGCGGGCCCGTCGGCCGGTGCGGACGGGGTGGTGACCACCGTGCTGGGGGCCGGCGTCGGGGCGGGCTTCGCGGTGCCGCCCAGCTGCAGGCCGAGGACGGCCATGGCGCAGACGGCGAGCACGATCAGCACTGTCTTCCAGTGCCGGCCGAGCCGGTCGCCCAGGCGGCGGGAGGGGCCGGGCGGCTGGGGGGCCGGGTGGCCGTGCGGCGGCACGGGCTCCGGAGGCTCCCGCTTCCACTTCGCGGCGAGCATCCGGGCGCGGCCGGACTGCTCCTTGACGGTCGCGGCGCGGACGAAGTCCTCGTCCAGCACGAGGCCGTCGAAGGGGTCGGGCTCGGGGCGGGCGTCTGGGTCATCGGCGATCGGCACGCCGCCAGTATGCAGATCACTCCGGCCCGAACGGGAGTGAAGGCAGCAGAATGCGGAGGCCCGGTGAGCAATGCGTACCGGTACCTCCGCTTTCCGCCCCGGGCCCTACCCCGCCTTGCGGGCCTGCTTGACCGAGCCGACCACGCCGGCGATCACCAGCAGCAGGCCGGCCGGGAGCAGCGAGGCGAAGACCGCCCCGAACAGGCCCCAGCTGCCCAGCAGGGTCAGCGCCAGCGTGTTGAGCACCAGCAGCGCCCCGGCGGCCGGCAGCGCCGACTCCCAGGGGTGCTGCTCGGCCCAGCGGTGCAGCCGCCGGTCGCCGCTCTCCCGCACCCGGCCGCCGACGGTGCCGACCAGGAAGAAGAAGAACAGCGCCAGCCCGACCGGCCCCGCCAGGATGTCCGTCGACCAGTGCCCGGTGATCAGGTCGATCCCGAGCGCCGCCCCGCCGACCACCGCGCCGACCCCGGCCGCCGTCTTCCAGGGCCCGAGCGTCGCCGATGCGACGGCGAGCTGCCTGCTCTCACTCCGCGACAAATCTCCGTGTCCCATGCCTTCCACGGTGCTCCTGCCGCAGGCCGGAAGCCATAGGGGCCGACCCTGAGTTTTCCCCGCCACACAGCCCCTAGGGGAGCCGGTAGTCGAGGGTGAGGGTGGCGTGGGTGCCGCGCTGGAGGAAGAGGTAGGCGGTGGTGGGCAGGGGCTGGTCGAAGCGCAGGCGGAGTTGGAGGGGGGTGCCGGGGGTGACGGCGGGGGTGAAGTCGGTGGAGGTGCGGGTGCCGGAGGTGAAGGGGGCGAGGGTGGCGGTGGCCGGGGTGGTGGGGGCGGCTTGCCAGTCCTCGGGCGCGGTGGCGCAGGTGGTGCCGAAGCAGCCGGTGCGGGTGTCGACCACCAGGTGGGCGGCGCCGAAGGGGTTGCCGCTGCCGCTCGCCCAGCCGACGGTGAGGCGGGCCGCCGTCACCACGGCGCCGGCCGGCAGGGCGGAGGTGTCGAAGGAGAGCAGGGCGCGGTTCTGCAGTCCGTCGGCGCCCCGGCCGACGGCCAGGCCGAGGTAGTCGGCCAGAGTGCCGACGCTCGGGGAGCTGCCGTCGGCGGCGGCCTTGACGTAGCCGTCGTGGGCGGTGTCGTCGGCGAGGGTCACCGAGCCGGTGGCGGGCGGGGGAGTGGTGGGCGGCGGAGTGGTCGAACTGCCGTCCAGGCCCCAGAACTTGGCGATCCAGTAGGAGGCGCAGATGTTGACGTCCAGCAGGTAGGCGCCCGCCGTGCCGCACTGGGCGGCCCCGCTGCCCGGGTCCACCGGCTGCCCGTGGTCCATTCCGGTGATCGACCAAGTCTCCACCCGGGCCTGCCCGTTCGCGTCGGCGTAGACCTGGTGCGGGTAGCCGGCGACGGTCTCGGAGACGGCCGGGGTCTGCCCGGTGCCGTCGGCGTCCGTCCACTGCTTCATCAGCTCGGTGAGGTTGGCGGGGTTCACCACCGAGTCCGAACTTCCCTGCCAGATCGAGACCTTGGGGTACGGCCCGGTCCAGCCCGGGTCGGCGCCGCGGACCAGGTCGCCCCACTGGGCGGGGGTCTGGCTGCGGCCGGTGGTCATGCAGGTGGTGCTCGCCTCGACCACGGTGGTGGCGCAGTGGTACGGCAGCCCGGCCACGACGGCGCCGCCCGCGAACACGTCCGGGTAGTCGGCCAGCAGGGCCGCCGTCATGGCGCCGCCCGCCGACAGGCCGGTCGCGTAGACCGAGGTGCTGCCGTAGTCGGAAACCATCCGGTCGACCATCTGCCGGATCGAGAGCGCCTCGCCCTGGTCACGCGAGAAGTCGCCCGGGGTGTACCAGTCGAAGCAGCTGTTGGGGTTGTTGGCGCTGGTCTGCTCGGGCAGCAGCAGGGCGAAGCCCCACTGCCGGGCCCACCGGGTCCAGCCGGTGGCGTCGTCGTAGGCGGCGGCGGACTGCGTGCAGCCGTGCAGCGCGACCACCAGCGGGCGGCCGCTCGGCAGCCCGTCCGGCACGTAGCGGTACATCCGCAGCGCACCCGGGTTGGAGCCGAAGCCGGTGACCTGGGTGAGGGTGGCGGCCTGGGCCCGGCCGGGCAGCAGTGCCAGCAGCCCGGCGAGCAGGCTCAGCAGCGCCAGGGCGGGCCACCCTTTTCCGGTACGCGTCATGGGGGCTGCTCCTTTGTGGGGGTGCCGCGACGGTACGGCCGGCGGGAAGGCGCGGGGACGGTACGGGCGGACACCCGGCGGCGCGGCGCGGTGGCGGCTCACCACGTGGACGCAGCCGCGATCCGGTGCGGGCCGGTGCGAGGATGGCGGCACGTACCGACACGAAGGAGCGGACATGAGCAGCGGGTCCGGACAGAAGATCGCGTTCCTCGGCACCGGCAAGATCGGCGAGGCCCTGCTCTCCGGGCTGCTGCGCGCGGGCACCGATCCGGCCGACGTCCTGGTCACCACCCGCCGCCCGGAGCGGGCGGAGGAGCTGACCGCCCGTTACGGCGCCACCGTCGTCTCCAACACCGAGGCCGCCAAGCTCGCGGACACCCTGATCCTCGCGGTGAAGCCGCAGGACATGGGCACCCTGCTGGAGGAGCTGGCCCCGCACGTGGGCGCCGACCGGCTGGTCATCTCGGCGGCGGCCGGCATCCCGACCGCCTGGTTCGAGGCCCGGCTGGCGGCGGGCACCCCGGTGGTCCGGGTGATGCCCAACACGCCGGTGCTGGTGGACGAGGGCATGAGCGTGATCTCCGGCGGCTCGCACGCGACGGAGGCGCACCTGCTGCGCACGGAGGAGATCTTCCGCTCGGTCGGCAAGGCGCTGCGCCTGCCCGAGGCCCAGCAGGACGCGGCCACCGCGCTCTCCGGCTCCGGCCCGGCGTACTTCTACTTCCTGGTCGAGGCGATGACGGACGCGGGCATCCTGCTCGGCCTGCCCCGGCACGTGGCCCACGACCTGATCGTGCAGTCCGCGATCGGTGCCTCGGTGATGCTCCGGGACTCCGGCGAGCACCCGGTCAAGCTCCGCGAGGCCGTCACCTCCCCGGCGGGCACCACCATCGCCGCCATCCGCGAGCTGGAGAACCACGGCGTCCGGGCCGCCCTGCTCGGCGCCCTGGAGGCCGCCCGCGACCGCTCGCGGGAGCTCGCCTCCGGCGGCAAGTAATCTCAGGGATCATGCGATACGACCTGGTGATCTTCGACAACGACGGTGTGCTCGTGGACAGCGAGCCGATCTCCAACCGGGTGCTCGCCGAGTACCTGACCGAGCTGGGGTACCCGACGACGATCGAGGACTCGTACCGGGACTTCATGGGCTGCGCCGCGCACACCGTGCACGACGTGGTCGCCGAGCGGTACGGCGCGAAGCTGCCCGAGGGCTTCGACGAGCTGTTCCACGCGCGGGTGTTCGCGGCCTTCGGGCGGGAGCTTGCGCCCGTGCGCGGGGCGGAGGAGCTGCTGAAGGCGCTCCAGCGCGACGGGGTGCCGTACTGCCTGGCCTCCTCGGCGCACCACTCCTGGATCCGCACCGCCCTTGACCTCACCGGCCTGCGTGCCCACCACGCCGAGGAGCGGATCTTCAGCGCCCAGGACGTGGGCGTCGGCAAGCCCGCCCCGGACCTCTTCCTGCACGCCGCCCGCACCCTGGGCGCGGACCCGGCCCGCTGCCTGGTGATCGAGGACAGCCGCAACGGCGTGCTCGCCGCCCGGGCCGCCGGGATGGACGTGTACGGCTACGCGGCGCTCACCGACCCGGCCAAGCTCACCGGAGCCGGGGCCACCGGCCTGCTGACCGGTCTGGACCAGGTGCTGGAGCTCCTGGTCTGAACAACTCTGCCTGCCGGACCCCTCCCGCAAATCCGTTCCAGCACCTACGCTCTCGCCAACATCAACGTACCGGCGAGTAGCGAGGTTTGGTCATGGCGGAGGACATCACCCCGCGCCTACGGCAGGCGCGGGCCGCGCTCGCGGTCAGCTTCCTGCTGCAGGGCACCACCTTCGCGGTGCTGGTGACCTGCATCCCCGAGATCCAGAAACAGTACGGCCTCAGCGACGGCCTGCTGCCGGTCTTCCTGGCGGCGGTGCCGATCCTGGCGGGCGTCGGCTCGATCAGCTCGGAGTGGCTGGTGCGGCGCAGCAGCGCCCGCTCGGTGCTGCGGGTGGTGCAGCCCGCCGTCTGCCTGGCGCTGGCCGGGGCCGGCCTGGGCGACACCCTGTGGCAACTGGCGCTCGCCCTCGGCGGGTTCGGCCTGCTCGTCGGTGCGCTGGACGCCAGCATGAACATGCTGGGGGTCGGCCTGCAGCGCCGGTACGGGCGCAGCATCATGCTCGGCTTCCACGCCGCGTTCAGCCTCGGCGGCATCCTCGGCGCGGCGATCGCCGGGCTCGGCTCGCACTACGACCTGGGCCTGCGCACCCTGTTCGGGCTCACCGCCGCCGTGCTCGTCCCGCTGGCGCTGCTGGTCGGCACCCGCTTCGCCGGGCGGGCCGAGCTGGGCGACGCCGTCCGCGAGGCCGCCGAGGCGGCGGCCCGGTCGATCCCGTGGCGGCCGCTGCTGCCGCTGTGCGCCGTGATGGCCTTCGCGTACATCGCGGACGCCTCGGTCTCCAACTACAGCGTCAAGTACCTGACGGACGGGCTGGGCAGCCCGGACGACCTGGCCAAGCTCTCCTACCTGGGCTACATGGTCGCGCTGCTGCTCGGGCGGACGGTCGGGGACCGGGCCGTGCAGCGGTTCGGGGCTGGGGTGGTCGTGCGGGCCGGCTCCGCCGTGGCGGCGCTGGGCTTCCTGCTGGCCGCAGCCGCGCCCGGGGCGTGGGCGGGCATCGCCGGGTTCACCGTGCTCGGGCTCGGCATCTGCGCGATCATCCCCCAGGTCTTCGCGGCGGGCGGCCGGCTCTTCCCCGCCGACTCGGACGCGGCGGTGGCCCGGCTGAACCTCTTCAACTACGTGGGCTTCCTGATCGGCGCACCGCTGGTCGGCGCGATCGCCGACGCGGCGTCGTACCGGCTGGCGATGCTGGCGCCGATGCTGCTGGTCCTGGCGGTCCTGCCACTGGCTTCGCACTTCGGCGGAGGGACAGTTGCACTCACCAAGGGGCGCGAGGAACTGCGCGAAGTCGGAAGCTGACAGGCCTGAGGTCTACCGCCTCGCGCAGTTCCTCGCGCCCCCAGGCGGTGCAACTTGCTCCGGTGCCTAGGGCTACGGTGGTGGCATGTCCGAGCTTGAGTGTGGCCTTCAGCTGTACTGGGACGAGGGTGTCACCGGGTACGACTTCGGCCCCGGGCACCCGATGGACCCGACGCGGCTGGCGCTGACCATGCGGCTGGTGGAGGCGTTCGGCCTCGACGTGGCGCCCGGGGTGGCGGTGAAGGCTGCCCCTGCGGCGGGGGATTCGACCCTGCGGCTGGTGCACTCCGCCGAGTACGTCGAGGCGGTGAAGCGGGTGGCCGCCGACCCCTCGCGGAGCGATCCGCGCCACGGCCTCGGCACCGACGACAACTGGGCCTTCGCCGCACAGCACCGGGCCGCCGCGCTGATCGCCGGCCAGTCGGTGGCCGCCGCCGAGGCCGTCTGGGCGGGCTCGGCCCGGCACGCCGTGAACTTCGCGGGCGGCCTGCACCACGCGATGCCCGACCGGGCCTCGGGCTTCTGCGTGTACAACGACGCCGCCCTCGCGATAGCCCGGCTGCTCGAGCTGGGCGCCGAGCGGGTCGCCTACGTGGACCTGGACGTGCACCACGGCGACGGCGTGCAGCAGGCCTTCTGGGACGACCCCCGGGTGCTCACGGTCTCGCTGCACGAGACGCCCGCCTCGCTCTTCCCCGAGACCGGCTGGGCCACCGAGACCGGTGGCGCGGGGGCGCCCGGTTCGGCGGCCAACCTGCCGCTGCCGGCCGGGACGGGTGACAGCGGGTGGCTGCGGGCCTTCCACGGGCTGGTGCCGGGCCTGCTGGCGGCGTTCCGGCCGCAGGTGGTGGTGAGCCAGCACGGTGCCGACACCCATGTGGACGATCCGCTCGCCCATCTGGCCGTCAGCCTGGACGCCCAGCGGGTGGCGGCGGCCGCCGTGCACGAGCTGGCCCACACCCACGCCGACGGCCGCTGGCTGGCGCTCGGCGGGGGCGGGTACGCGGTGGTGGAGGTGGTGCCCCGGGCGTGGACGCACCTGGTCGCAACCGCCGCCGGCCACCCCCTCGACCCGGCCGCCGAAACCCCCGAGGCCTGGCGCGCGGAGGTGCGGCGTACGACCGGACGGACCGCCCCCGCCCGGATGACCGACGGCGCGACCCCGCACTGGCGGGACTTCGAGGACGCCGGCTACGACCCCGGCGACCGCCTTGACCAGGCGATCCTCGCCGCCCGCCGCGCGGTCTACCCGCACCACGGCCTGCTGCCCTGACCGGCCCCGCTCGCACCGAGGGGTGAGGGCGTGCACGCCCGGCGCCCGCGCCGGTGGAGCTCGGTGCGTACCCGGATTGCGCCAACCCGTCGAGTGACTACGTACTGCAACAGACGCATCTCGCACCGTACAGAGACTGGGCTTCTCCCTCTTCCCACTGGTACCACCCATAACTACTCTGGGGATACACGTGTGCCGGTGGAGTCACCGGAGGGGAAGCCGGTGCCTTGCACACGGGTTAAGGGTCGGGTGAGGGTCATGAGTTCCGGCGAACGCCCCCTGCAGGAGGTCGTCTTCCTGACCGTGGCCGAGGTTGCCTCGGTCATGCGGGTGTCCAAGATGACGGTGTACCGCCTGGTGCACAGCGGAGAGCTCCCGGCGATCCGGGTGGGCCGCTCCTTCCGGGTGCCCGAGCAGGCGGTGCACGACTACCTCAAGGAGTCCTACGTGCGCCTCGAGAGCGCCTAGAAGTCCGCGTAGTCCACCACCGGTTTCCCACTCGTTGGGGACACGATTACGGTGCTGGGCGCACGGAAGGTAGGCTAGGCCCTCCGTCAGTCGTATGGACTCCGTCTCTCACGGGCGCGAGTCTCAGTGAGCGAGGGTTGTTCCGTGGGCTCTGTCATCAAGAAGCGTCGCAAGCGTATGGCCAAGAAGAAGCACCGCAAGCTTCTGAAGCGGACTCGCGTTCAGCGTCGCAACAAGAAGTAATACTGCGGTAGACGCTTCTTCTGCCCGCCTCGGCACCAGCCGGGGCGGGCAGTGCTGTCTCCGCGGCTCTCGGAGACTTCAGACATCCGGGCCCGCGTTAGCGGCGCTCAATCGTCCGCGCGGTACGGTGCTGCCGGGGGGACCTCCCGGCCGAAGGCCGGGGGAGCGTGCGAGGAGGGTGCTGCAGGTGGGCAAGGTCGTGCTCGTCACAGGGGTCGCCCGGCGCCTCGGCGACCGGTTCGCTGCCGAGCTGAGCCGGTGCCCCGGGGTCGACCGGGTGGTCGGTGTCGATGCCCGCGAGCCCGCCGGCGAGGCCGGCTACGTCTTCCACCGGCTCGACCTGCGCCGGCCCACGGTGGCCCGGGTGATCGCCGAGCACGAGGTCGACACCGTCGTGCACCTGGACGTCAGCGCGGTGGGCCCCGGCGGCCGCGCCGCCGTCAAGGAGCGCAACGTCATCGGCACCATGCAGCTGCTCGGCGCCTGCCAGAAGGCCCCCGGGGTGCGCAGGCTGGTGGTGAAGTCCACCACCGGCGTGTACGGCTCCGCCCCGCGTGACCCGGCCGTGCTCGGCGAGCGGATGCTGCCGAAGAACCTGCCCCGGGGCGGCTTCGCCAAGGACGCCACCGAGGCCGAGGGCTACGTGCGCGGTTTCGCCCGCCGCCGCCCGGACTGCGCCGTCACGGTGCTGCGCTTCGCCAACATCCTCGGCCCGGCCGGGGACACCCCGCTCGGCGAGTACTTCGCGCTTCCCGTCCTGCCGACCGTGCTCGGCCACGACCCCCGACTGCAGTTCGTCCACGAGGACGACGTGATCGAGGTGCTCCGGATCGCGGCCCAGGAGGACCGGCCCGGCACCTTCAACGTGGCCGGGGAGGGCGTGCTGCTGCTCTCCCAGTGCGCCCGCCGGCTCGGGCGGCCCACCGTGCCGCTGCCGGCCCCCGCGCTCGGGGTGGTCGCCGCGCTGGCCCGGCAGACCCGGATCGCCGACATCTCCCCCGAGCAGCTCCAGCTGCTCACCCACGGCCGGGTGGTGGACACCACCGCGCTGCGCTCGGCCTTCGACGGCCTGCCGCGCCGCTCCACCGCCGAGACCTTCGCCGAGTTCGCCGCCGCCCAGCGCTCCGGCCTGCTGCCGCCCGAGCGGCTGACCGCCGTCACCGACCGGCTGACCGGGCTGCTCCCCACCGACCACACCCACCACCTGCCGAGGAGCTGAGGCTGCGATGACCGCCGCGAGAGAGCAGGCCGCCGAGGCGCGGGTGATCCCGATCGAGTCCGCCCCGAGCTGGCAGGGCACCGGGACGTCCGGCGCCGGCCTGGCCGAGAAGATCGCGGGCGCGGTGGGCGGGGCCCTGGCCGGCCCGCTGGGCGCCGCCGCCGACCGGGCCCTCGGCAAGGGCTGGGAGGACCGCGCCGCGAGCGGCCTGGCCTTCCTGCGCCGCCGGCTCACCGGCGACTACGAGGTGGACGAGTTCGGCTTCGACCAGGAGCTGACCGAGGAGGTCATCCTCTCGGTGCTGCGGCCGGTCGCCGAGAAGTACTTCCGGATCGAGGTCCGCGGGATCGAGAACATCCCGGCCGAGGGCGGCGTGCTGATCGTCTCCAACCACTCCGGCACCATCCCGTTGGACGCCGTGATGACCCAGGTGGCCATACACGACCACCACCCGAACCGCCGTCACCTGCGGATGCTCGCCGCCGACCTGGTCTTCGTGCTGCCCGGCATCGGCGAGCTGGCCCGCAAGGCCGGCCACACCCTGGCCTGCAACGAGGACGCCCAGGCCCTGCTCGAGCGCGGCGAGGTGGTCGGCGTCTGGCCGGAGGGCTTCAAGGGCATCGGCAAGCCCTTCGCCGAGCGGTACAAGCTGCAGCGCTTCGGCCGCGGCGGCTTCGTCGCCTCCGCGATCAAGGCCCAGGTGCCGATCGTGCCCTGCTCGATCGTCGGGGCCGAGGAGACCTACCCGATGATCGGCAACCTCAAGCCGCTGGCCCGCCTGCTCGGCCTGCCCTACCTGCCGATCACCCCCACCTTCCCCTGGCTCGGCCCGCTCGGAGCCCTGCCGCTGCCGACCAAGTGGACCATCCAGTTCGGCGAGCCGATCCCCACCGACAGCCTGCCGCGCGAGGCCGCGGACGACCCGATGCTGGTCTTCAACCTCACCGACGAGGTGCGGGAAACAATTCAGCACACGCTCTACAAGCTGCTGATGCAGCGGCGATCGGTATTCTTCTGAGCCTCTCTCTGGTCACCTCTGTGGGGGCGTTCGGCTCATGAGCAACGAGATCTACTTCAGCAACAACTACCGTGACCTGTGCGAGCAGTACGGCACCGGCGCGGGCTTCCAGTTCGAGTTCCACTGCTCCCGGTGCTACGACACCTGGCGTTCGGGCTTCGAGGCCTTCACCACCGGCCGGGCCGCGAGCTGGGTGAGCAAGGGCGTCTCCGCCGCCTGGAGCGTGCTGGGCGGCAACGGCGGCACCATCTCCAACGCGGCCGACGGCCTCGCGGGCGCCACCTGGGGCAACTCGCGGGACTCCGCGTTCCAGCGGGCCATCACCCAGGCCCAGGGGCACTTCAAGCGCTGCGCGCGGTGCACTTCGTACGTGTGCGAGCGCTGCTACAGCCCGCAGGTCGGGCTCTGCCACAACTGCGCCCCGGACACGGCGGCGGAGGCCGAGGCGGCCCGGCAGCGGGGCGTCAACGACATGGTCACGCAGAACGCCTACGGGGCCGGCCAGCAGGCCGGCCAGGCCTACGACGTCTCGGCACCCCGGCAGTTGGTCTGCCCCCAGTGCAACCACGAGACCCACGGCTCGGCCTTCTGCGGCGCCTGCGGCTACCGCCTGGCCCAGCCCAGCAACTGCACGTCCTGCCAGGCGACCGTCCCGGACGGCTCCGCCTTCTGCCCCACCTGCGGGACACGACGGTAGCCACGGCAAGGGGCGCGAGGCCCTGCGCGCTGCGGGAGGCAACAGGTCGTCGCCATCCGACTTCGCGCAGTTCCCCGCGCCCCTGGGTGGGTGCAACTTCCCCTAGCCGAGAAGGCCCGGCAGCAGACCGGGCAGGAGCGGCGGGATGGTCAGGCCCTGGCCGCCCTCCGGGGTGGCCGGGGCGGCCGAAGGCGCCGAGCTGGGGGCGGACTTGGCGGACGGGCCGCCTGCTCCGTTGCCGGTGGGGGCCGTGCCGCCACCGGTGAGCGGGCCGGTCAGGGAGTGGACCAGATCGCCCACCACGCCGCCCTGCTGCGGCTGCTGGCTGGTGGCTGCGCTGCCACCGCCACCCGCCGCCGTGGGCGCCTCGCTCGTCTGCGGCTCGTCCTGGGCGGCCGGGCCGCTCAGCGACGGGGCGGGGGCGGTGCCCTGGGAGGCCGGCTTGCCCTGCGGCTGGTCGAGGTGCAGCGGAGCGACGTCCTCGTTCATGTCACCGAAGAGCTGGTCGACCTTGCTGGCCTGGGAGGTGAGCTGCGGGGGCAGCTGGCCCTGGAGCGCGGCCCAGCGGCCGTCCTCCCCGTCCGCGAAGGTGGCGAGCTTGCGCATCGGCGCCAGCGAGCCGTTGCTGCGGTAGACGGAGCGCAGCAAGTCCCGCCCGCGGGCGGCCTCGGCGTGCATGTCGTCCAGCGCCCGGCGGACCTGCTCCACCGAATCGGGGCTCAGCCCCGAGGTGGTGCCGGCCCGGCCGAGCAGGCTCTGGGCCTCCTCGAGACGGGTGGACGCCTGGTCGAGCAGCAGCTCGCCGCGCTCGGTGTCCGAGCCCGCCAGGTCGAGCCGCAGGCCCTCCAGGCCGCGCTTCATGCCGTAGAGCGCGTCCCCCGGCAGGGCGTTCGAGCTGGCGAAGGCCGCGCCGGTGAAGCCGCCGACGGCAACTCCGGCCACCAGGCCGCCGATTGCCAGCCTGCGCCCCCAACGCCCGCGCCGCGCCGCCCGGATGCCCCGGTGCTTGCGCTGCTGCGGCACCCGGGCCGTCTGGCCGCCGGCCCACTCCTGCTCGAACGCGGCCATCAGCCGGGCGCGTTGGACCGCCCGGGCCTCCCCGCTCAGCTCGGGCCTGGGCAGGCCACCCAGCTCGTCCGCCACGGACAGCAGCTCCGCGAGTGCGCCGGTGGGCGAACTCGCCTCGGCGGCACCGTCGTCCGGTACCGCCAGATGCTCCCTCCGGTGGGCCTCCAGCGCCTCGGCGAAGGCCTTCGCCCGCCGGTGCTCCAGCACGTTTGCCGTCACGGGCCACACCTCCCTTCGTCGTTGTCGACACCCCGGCCCACCGGACGGTTGCTCCGGCAAGCCAAAACCACACCATCGGGTGACAGTCCCTGACCTTGCTTGACCGTTGGGCCGGTGGGGGTTTGCATGCTGGCCAACGAGCGGCGCCCGGTGCTGGTTACGCACGGCTGATCATGTGATCGCTCATTCACCCGCACGTGTCGTCCGACCTGCGCCGATGACGGCCGGACGACATGAATCGTTATCGGCGCAGTCACCGCGCGTCGGGGGGCAGCAGACGTGCCAGGGTACGGACGGCGCGGTACTGGAGGGTCTTGATGGCCCCCTCGTTCTTGCCCATGATCCGGGCCGTCTCCGCGACCGAAAGCCCTTGCAGGAAACGGAGCGTGACGCACTCCTGCTGCTGCGGGTTGAGGCGCCGGACGGCGTCCAGGAGGGCCGCGTTGGAGAGCGACTCCAGGACGGACTCCTCCGGGCTGCGCTCGCACTCGTTGGAGTCGAGCATCTCGCCGGTGGTGACCTCGAGCCGGAACCGGCTGGACTTGAAGTGGTCGGCGACCAGGTTGCGCGCGATGGTCACCAGCCAGGCGCCGAAGTCCCGGCCCTGCCAGGTGAAGGTGCCGATCCGGCGCAGCGCGCGCAGGAACGTCTCACTGGTGAGGTCCTCGGCCGTGGCCTTGCTGCCGACCCGGTAGTAGATGTACCGGTACACGGTGTCGGAGTAGTGGTCGTACAGGCGGCCGAAGGCCTCGCTCTCGCCGTTCTGCGCCTTCTCGACCAGCTCCATGATCGGGTTGTGCTCGGTCTCGAACCCGGGGCTGGGGGTGGTGCGGGCGCGGCTGCGACTGCCACCGATGGTGGTGCCGCGGCTGCGGGAGCCGGCCGTCCCGGTGCCGCTGGTGGCGGTCGAGCGGAGCAGCGCGCCCGGCGGGGCCGCCCCGAACGTGCCGCCCGCGAGCGCCGGCTGGGGCGCCACCTGGGGCACGTACAGCTCGAACTCGCGGATCGCGGCCCACAGCCGGTCGACGCGCGCACGGGAGCGCAGGGGGGCGGGCGACGGGCGGGAGGTGGCAGGCGCGTCGTTCCGGACGGGTGGGTACACGGGACTCCCAGAGGCAGAACTGTGGACGGATCACCTCCGCCTGCGCGGAGAGCACACTTCCTGACCCCCCGTCACACGGGACGCGTGGGTGGCGTGCATCCAGGAGAGAATAACGCTTTGTGCAATGACAGCTACACCCTGTGGCCGAAGTGGTCGTTTGAGATCCGCTTCGCGTGCATATTCAGCTGGAACTGACCGGACCTGGCAGGCGAGGTTCCGCTCCAAGTGATCGAGTGTGCACCCCAAGTGACAGATTTGGCAGGTGAGGCGGCGGTTTCCCCGTCCAGGCGCTCGGCAACCGCCGAGTTTGGCGAGGAGTCGAACGATCGGAATCGGTCAGGCCCGAGCGGGATCGGAGCAGGTCGGTTTTTTCGCCCGTAAGCGTGACGTTGCGTGACCGGGCGCGGCCTACCGCCGCTTCCTCCGCTCCGCGAGGGTGATGGCCGCGAGGCCGGCCAGGATGCCGAGGGCGGCTGCGGCGGGGAGGCCGATGCGGGCGGCCTTGCGGCCGGTGCGGAAGTCGCGGATGCGCCAGCCCATGCGGCGGGCGTGGCGGCGCAGGGTGGCGTCCGGGTTCACCACGTACGGGTGGCCGACCAGGGCGAGCATCGGGATGTCGTTGGCGGAGTCGCTGAAGGCCGCGCAGTGGGAGAGGTCGAGCTGCTCGCGCCGGGCCAGGGCGGAGACGGCGGCGGCCTTGGCCTCGCCGTGCAGCAGGCCGCCGACCAGCCGGCCGGTGTAGACGCCGTCGACGGCCTCGGCCACGGTGCCCAGGGCCCCGGTCATGCCGAGTTGGCGGGCGATGATCCGGGCCACCTCGAGCGGTGCGGCGGTGACCAGCCAGACCCGCTGCCCCGCGTCCAGGTGGAGCTGGACCAGCGCCCGGGTGCCCGGCCAGATCTTCTCGGCGATGACCTGCTCGAAGATCTCCTCGCAGATCTGCTCCAGCTCGGCCGTCCGCTTGCCGGCGACCAGGCCGAGCGCGGTGTCCTGGGCGTCGGCGATGTGCGCCGGGTCCTCCGAGCCGAGCAGGCGGAAGGAGGCCTGCTGCCAGGCGAAGCGGACCACGTCCCAGCGGCTGAAGAAGCGGCGGCGGTAGAGGCCGATCCCGAGGTAGAAGATCGCGGCGCCGCGCAGGATGGTGTTGTCGCAGTCGAAGAAGGCGGCGGCCTGCGGATCACCCGGGGTCGGGGTGTGGTCCTCCTTGGGCGCGCGCCGGGGCACGGCCCGGAGCGCGGCCTCGGCCGCCTCGGCGGCGGCCTCGCCCGCGAGGGCGGTCCGCTCGGTCGGGGTACGCCTTGCCTGGGTGAGCCTTCGCAACGCGGCCATGCACCGAGCATAGTCAGCCCGGCTTAATCCCCCCATGGCCGCGGCATGCCCCAGTCGTTAACAGCCCGCGTCCGGGGTGTGGCCCGTAGGGCCTGTCCTTGTGGCCGACAATGGGCCGGTGAGCCCACTGCTGCGACGCGACCCCAAGAAGAAGCCCGCCGACCGCACGGTCACCCTGATCGGCAAGCCCGGCTGCCACCTGTGCGACGACGCCCGCGAGGTGATCCTCAAGGTGACGGGTGAGCTGGGCGCCGCCTTCGAGGAGAAGGACATCACCGAGGACGAGGAGCTGTACCGCGCGTACTGGGAGCAGATCCCGGTGACCCTGGTGGACGGGCGGCAGCACGACTTCTGGCGGGTGGACGAGCAGCGCCTGCGCTCGGCGCTCGGAGCCTAGCCGCGCCGCCTGGCGCCCCCGTGCGCCCCCGCCGGACGGCGGGGGTGAGTCGCCGAATCGTTGCCGTGGTGTGCCTGAAAGGCTTTTCTCCTCCTGCATTGGTCGGCTTACGATCTAAACGTTTTGTCCGCCGGGGGCCTGGAGACAGAGGAGTGCTTCATGCCTCTTGGTCGGCAGTTGGCCGTTCCCCGCTGGGGGAGCAGCCGTGGCTACGCCGTGGTCGACATCGAGGCCACCGGCCGGAGCCCGTGGCGCCACCGGGTGGTGGAGGTCGCGGTGGTGCTGCTCGACGAGCAGCTGCGGCCCGAGGGCGAGTTCTCCACCCTGCTCGACCCGCTCGGGCCGGTCGGGCCGACCCATGTGCACCGGATCGCCCAGGAGGACGTGGTCGGCGCCCCGCGCTTCCGCGAAGTCGCCCCGCACCTGCTGGAGCGGCTGACCGGCCGGGTCCTGGTCGGCCACCACGTCAGCTGCGACCAGGCGTTCCTGGCCCGCGAGTTCGCCCGGATCGGGATAGTCCTGCCGCCGGTGCCGCTGCTGTGCACCATGCGGCTGGCCCGTGGCCACCTGGCCGGGGCCGGCGGGTACGGCCTGGCGGCCTGCGTCGAGGCGGCCGGGCTCGGCTGGTACCCGGCGCACACCGCCCTGGGTGACGCCCGGGCCACCGCCGATCTGCTGCGGCACTGCGTCCGTACCCTGCACTGCCCGCCCGCCGACTGGGCCGAGCCGCTGCGCGCGGCGGCCGAGGTGCCCTGGCCGCGGCTGAACCGCCCGGTGCCCCGCCCCCGCCCGGGGCTGCCCGCGCTGATCCGGCGGGAGGCCGCCTTCGGCCCGTGGCCGCAGGGCGGCGAGCACCCGGCCCTGGTGCTGACCGCACTGGATGGCGAGTGATGCGCATCACTGTGCGGGGACAAATCGGACACCATCTTTGTGCACACGTTCACAAACGCATAGCCTGGCTGCCAAAGCCCAGCTTCACCCACAGGAGCACCGTGGCAATCGGCCGATCACCACAGAGCAGTTCGCAGGGGCCCGACCAGGGCGCCTCGCGCCGACCCTCGCGTGCCCGGGGCATCCCGGAGGCGACCGTCGCCCGGCTCCCGCTCTACCTGCGGGCCCTCACCGCGCTCTCCGAGCGCTCGGTGCCGACCGTCTCCTCCGAGGAGCTGGCCGCCGCCGCCGGGGTCAACTCCGCCAAACTGCGCAAGGACTTCTCCTACCTCGGCTCGTACGGCACCCGTGGGGTCGGCTACGACGTCGAGTACCTCGTCTACCAGATCTCCCGCGAGCTGGGCCTGACCCAGGACTGGCCGGTCGTCATCGTCGGCATCGGGAACCTCGGGCACGCGCTGGCCAACTACGGGGGTTTCGCCTCCCGCGGTTTCCGGGTGGCCGCTCTGCTCGACGCGGACCCGGCCGTGGTCGGCGGCAGCGCCGCCGGCCTGCCGGTGCGGCACATGGACGAGCTGGAGGAGATCGTCGCCGGTCAGCACGTCTCGATCGGCGTGATCACCACCCCGCCCGGCGCCGCGCAGCAGGTCTGCGACCGCCTGGTGGAGGCCGGTGTGACCAGCATCCTGAACTTCGCGCCCACCGTGCTGTCGGTGCCGGACGGCGTGGACGTCCGCAAGGTCGACCTGTCGATAGAGCTGCAGATCCTCGCCTTCCACGAGCAGCGCAAGGCCGGCGAGGAGCCCGACCGGGGTGACTCGGTGCTCGACCGCGCCCCCGGCCCGGTCCGCGCCGCCGCCGCCAAGCTCCGCCGCGCCGCCGGCGGGGGCCCGGCCAAGCCCGACTCCGGCAAGGGCGGCAAGCCCGGCCAGGAGGGCGACCTCTCCGCGGTGATGCCCGCATGAGCGGCCATCGCGACCAGAACCACAGCGGCTGTACGGACAAGGGGCGGGCATGAGTCTTCTCGTCGTTGGACTGAGCCACCGCACCACCCCCGTCGGGGTGCTCGAGCGCGCCGCGCTGACCGGTGACACCCCGGCCCTGCTGCTGCGCGACGCCGCCGCGAACGAGACGGTCGGCGAGGTCGCCCTGGTCAACACCTGCAACCGGATCGAGCTCTACGCCGACGTGGACAAGTTCCACGCGGGCGTCGCCGAGCTCTCCCTGCTGCTCTCCCACCACAGCGGCGTGGACCTGGAGGAGCTCACCTCCCACCTGTACGTCCACTACGAGGACCGCGCCGTCCACCACATCTTCTCGGTGGCCTGCGGCCTGGACTCGATGGTGGTCGGCGAGGGCCAGATCCTCGGCCAGCTGCGCGACGCGCTGGCCCGGGCCCAGCAGGAGCACACCGCCGGGCGCGGCCTGAACGAGCTGTTCCAGACGGCGCTGCGGGTCGGCAAGCGGGCGCACAGCGAGACCGGGATCGACAAGGCCGGCCAGTCGCTGGTCACCTTCGGGCTCGACCAGATCGCCAGGACCACCGGTGACATCGCCGGCATGCGGGCCCTGGTGGTCGGCGCCGGCTCGATGAGCTCGCTGGCCGCCGCCACCCTGGTGCGCGCGGGCGTCGGCGAGCTCAGAATCGCCAACCGGACCAGGGCGCGGGCCGAGCGGCTGGCGGAGATCCTCGACGTCGCGCACGCGAGCGTGATCGACTTCGCGGAGGTGCCCAAGGCCCTGGGCGAGGTGGACCTGGTGATCTCCTGCACCGGCGCGGCCGGCGTGGTGATCACCGCCGAGGACGTCGCCGACGCGGCGGCGGCCCGCGAGGGCCTCACCCCGCTGGCCTTCCTCGACCTCGCGATGCCGCGCGATGTGGACCACGCCCTGCACGAGCTGCCCGGCGCGCTCCTGGTCGACCTGGAGAGCCTCTCCGAGGCCGACGCCGCCGCGCCCGGCGCGGGGGACGTGGACGCCGTCACCGGCATCGTCGCCGACGAGGTCACCGCCTTCGGCGCGGCCCAGCGGGCCGCCCGGATCGCGCCCACCGTCGTCGCGCTGCGCGCGATGGCCTCCGAGGTGGTGCTGAGCGAGCTCGGCCGCCTCAACACCCGGCTGCCCGACCTGGACGAGCGCACCCGCGCCGAGGTCTCGCAGACGGTCAAGCGCGTGGTCGACAAGCTGCTGCACGCCCCCACCGTGCGGGTCAAGCAGTTGGCCGCCGAGCCCGGCGGCGCCGGGTACGCCGACGCGCTGCGCGAGCTGTTCGACCTGGATCTCGCTGCGGTGCAGGCTGTCTCCGGCACCCCCATCGGCGCCCAGGCCGGACCCCCCACTCCCGTCACCGGCGGGAGCCCCAGATGAACCACCCGACAGACCCCCACGAGCACGACCGGGACGATCACCTGATGAATGGTCAAGAGTCAGCCGCGCCGCTGCGCCTCGGCACCCGCCGCAGCGCCCTCGCCATGGCGCAGTCGGGCATGGTCGCCCGCGAGGTCATCCGGGTGACCGGGCGGCCCGTCGAGCTGGTGGAGATCACCACCTACGGGGACACCTCCCGTGAGGCACTGGCCCAGATCGGCGGCACCGGCGTCTTCGTCTCCGCCCTGCGCGACGCACTGCTCGCGGGTGAGATCGACCTGGCCGTGCACTCCCTCAAGGACCTGCCCACCGCCGCCCCCGAGGGCCTGATCCTGGCCGCCGTGCCGGAGCGCGAGGACTCGCGCGACGCCCTGGTGGCCCGCGACGGGCTCACGCTCGAGGAGCTGGTGGAGAAGAGCCGCGCGGAAGGTACCGCCGGGCACACCGCCCGGATCGGCACCGGCTCCCCGCGCCGGATGGCCCAGCTCAACGCCTGGGCCGCCGAGCGCGGCGCGGCGCTGGAGACGGTGGCGATCCGCGGCAACGTGGACACCCGGATCGGCTACGTCGCCAAGGGCGAGCTGGACGCCGTGGTGCTCGCCACCGCCGGCCTCAACCGGCTCGGCCGCAGCACCGAGATCACCGAGCACCTGGACACCGAGCTGATGCTCCCGGCCCCCGGCCAGGGCGCGCTCGCCATCGAGTGCGTCTCCCCGGAGCTGGCCGCCGGGCTCTCGGCGCTCGACCACGCCCCCACCCGCGCCGCCGTCACGGCCGAGCGCGCCCTGCTGGCCGCCCTGGAGGCCGGCTGCTCCGCCCCCGTGGCCGCCCTCGCGGCCTGGGACGGCACCGAACTGCGGCTGGAGGGCGTGGTCGGCACCGTCGACGGCGCCACCCTGCTGAAGATGACCGCCACTGGCCCGCTGCTCCTCGACGAGACGGCCGAACGGCAGGCGACGGCCCTCGGCCACGCGCTCGCCGCCCGGCTGCTCGACGCGGGTGCGGCCACTCTCATGGGGGAGCGCGCCCGATGAGCCCCACCGCCGCCACCAGCCCGACCACCACGCCGGCCACCCCGGCAGGTCGCTGCACCTTCCTCGGAGCGGGCCCCGGCGACCCCGGACTGCTCACCCTGCGCGCGGTCGACGTGCTGGCCTCCGCCGACATCCTGATCGCCGACCCGCTCACCGCCGCCGCGGTGCGCACCCACTGCCCGGCGGGCATCCAGGTGCACACCCCGTGCGAGGAGGACGGCCTGGACGTGGCCAAGCTGGTCGCCGAGGCCGTCCGCTCGGGCAAGCACGTGGTCCGCACCGTCGACGGCGACCCGGGCCTCGACGGCTGCGCCGCCGAGGAGATGCTGCGCTGCGCCCAGGCCGAGATCCCCTTCGAGGTCGTCCCCGGCGTCGCCCAGTCCGTCGGCGTCCCGGCCTACGCCGGTGTCCCGCTGCGCGGCAGCCAGGGCGCGGACGTGCGCTTCGTGGACGGCGCGGCGCTGCTCGCGGGCGCCCTGCTCGACCTCGGCGCGCCGGAGACCACCCTGGTGGTCCGCACCACGCTTGGCCAGCTGCCCGCGACCGCCAACGCGCTGGTCGCCCAGGGCCGCAAGCCGGACGCCGCGCTCTGCGCGACCCTCTCCGGCACCACCACCCGCCAGCGGACCTTCACCGCCACCCTGTCGACCATCGCCGCCGACCTGAAGGCCGCCCGCGTGCTGCCCTCGCCGGTCTCGGCCCCGGTCGACCCCGCCACCTCGGTCATAGCCGTGGTCGGCGAGCAGGTCGCGCACCGGTCCTCGCACTCCTGGTTCGAGACCAAGCCGCTGTTCGGCTGGAACGTCCTCGTGCCCCGCACCAAGGAGCAGGCCCACGGCCTCTCCGACCAGCTGCGCGGCTACGGCGCCGTCCCGCAGGAGGTCCCGACCATCGCGGTCGAGCCGCCGCGCACCCCGCAGCAGATGGAGCGGGCGATCAAGGGCCTGGTGACCGGCCGCTACGAGTGGATCGCCTTCACCTCGGTCAACGCCGTGCGCGCCGTCCGGGAGAAGTTCGAGGAGTACGGGCTCGACGCCCGTGCCTTCGCCGGCATCAAGGTCGCCGCGGTCGGCGAGACCACCGCCCAGGCCCTGGTCGACTTCGGTGTGAAGCCCGACCTCGTCCCGAGCGGCGAGCAGTCGGCCGCCGGCCTCCTGGAGGACTGGCCGCCGTACGACCCGGTCTTCGACCCGATCGACCGCGTCCTGCTCCCCCGCGCCGACATCGCCACCGAGACCCTGGTGGCCGGCCTGGTCGAGCTCGGCTGGGAGGTGGACGACGTGACGGCCTACCGCACCGTCCGCGCCTCGCCGCCGCCGGCCGAGACCCGCGAGGCGATCAAGGGCGGTGGCTTCGACGCCGTCCTCTTCACCTCCTCCTCGACCGTCCGCAACCTGGTCGGCATCGCCGGCAAGCCGCACAACGTCACGATCATCGCCTGCATCGGCCCGGCCACGGCCAAGACGGCCGAGGAGCACGGCCTGCGGGTGGACGTGATGGCGCCCGCGCCTTCCGCGGCCGCTCTCGCCCAGGCGCTGGCGGAGTTCGGCGCGGGCCGCCGCGACACCGCCGTCGCGGCGGGCGAGCCGGTGTACCGTCCGAGTGAGCGGCGGCCGGGGAGCCGCAGGAAAGCTCGCTAGTCAGTTGCACCACCCAGGGGCGCGAGGAACTGCGCGACCAGGCACTCACGAAGGTGCACGGTTGCGCGCGCACGCAGTGAATCAAGCACAGCCTCGCGCCCCTGCTCTGGTTGCTGTAAGAGGAGAAAGTGATGCCCGCTGAGTTCCCCCATGTGCGGCCGCGCCGTCTGCGGCAGAGCCCCGCGATGCGGCGTCTCGTCGCGCAGACGCGGCTCCACCCGGCCGAGCTGATCCTCCCGGCGTTCGTCCGGGAGGGGATCACCGAGCCCCGCGAGATCGGCTCGATGCCGGGAGTCGTCCAGCACACCCGCGACACCCTCCGCCGCGCCGCGGTCGAGGCCGCCGAGGCCGGCCTCGGCGGGATCATGCTGTTCGGGGTGCCCGAGGTGCAGGACGCCGTCGGGAGCGAGGGCACCAACCCGGACGGGATCCTGCAGGTCGCGATCCGGGACGTGGTCTCCGAGGTCGGCGACGCCCTGGTGGTGATGTCCGACCTCTGCCTGGACGAGTACACCGACCACGGGCACTGCGGCGTGCTGGCCGAGGACGGCAGCGTGGACAACGACGCCACCCTGCAGCGGTACCGGGAGATGGCCCTGGTGCAGGCCGAGGCGGGCGTCCACCTGGTCGGCCCGTCCGGGATGATGGACGGTCAGATCGGCGTCATCCGCCGCGCGCTGGACGAGGCCGGCTTCCAGGACACCGGCATCCTGGCCTACACCGCCAAGTACGCCTCCGCCTTCTTCGGCCCGTTCCGCGAGGCCGTCGGCTCCTCGCTCAAGGGTGACCGCAAGTCGTACCAGCAGGACCCGGCCAACGCCAGGGAGTCGCTGCGCGAGCTGGAGCAGGACGTCGCCGAGGGCGCCGACCTGGTGATGGTGAAGCCGGCGATGGCCTACCTGGACATCCTGCGGCAGGTCGCCGACGCCTCCCCGGTGCCGGTGGCCGCGTACCAGGTCTCCGGCGAGTACGCGATGGTCGAGGCGGCCGCCGCCAACGGCTGGGTGGACCGCGAGCGGATGATCATGGAGACGCTCACCTCGATCCGCCGCGCGGGCGCCGAGCAGATCCTGACCTACTGGGCGGTCGAGGCCGCCCGGATGCTGACCGCCGGGATTCGCTGAGGGCCCCGTACGACGACAGGCCGGAGGCCGGGCTCCCCACAGCGGGGCCCGGCCTCCGGAGTTCTCGGTGAGGCTGCGTCAGCAGTCGTCCTCGCCGCCGCCACCCATGTCGCCGCCACCCATCATGCCGCCGTGGTGGTCGTGGATGATGGCGATGCCCTCCTGACCGCCGCCGATCGAGTGGTCGGTGGCCCAGCCGTGCTGCTCGCCCGCGGCGAAGACGTGGTCCGTCGCACCCCAGCCGTGCTGCTCGCCCGCGAGGAACGGGCACTCGGCCGTGGCGAAGAACTCGCCGCCGCCACCGGCGGCGACGTGGGCGTACGCGGGGGCCGAGACACCGGCCAGGGCCAGCGCGCCGACGGTGACGAGCAGGGCCTTGCCCAGCTTGCTCTTCATGGTCTGTCCTCTCTCGTGCAGCTCACCCGGCAGGGGTTCTGAGCTGCGGTGATAAGGCTGTGTGAGCAGGCTGTCACATCAGGTGACGGCCTGGCGGAGTGCCGCGCCGAGGCACCGGAGTGACGCCTCGGCCTGGACGGCGAAAGGCCGCAGGGCCCGGGGGGACGCTCCCCCGGGCCCTGCGGCTGGTGCTGCGGCAGATCAGCCGATCAGGTGGCTGACGCCACCGTCGCCCGAGGCCTGGGTGTTCTGGCCCACGTCGCAGATCTGCTTCGGCTGGTTGCTGAGGACGTTGGCCTCGACCGGCACCGCGACACCGATGAGCGCCGCAACAGCGATGTTGTGGACCTCGGGCAGGCAGATGTTCGGGTTGTCGAGGGTGTGGAAGTTCGGGCTGTGGCTGCCCTGGGTGCCGGTCGCGTTGGTGCCGCCGTTGCCCTGGGTGGACTGGGCGGAGCCGTCCGAGTCGACGATGGCCATCGCGGGGGAGGCGGCCATGGCCAGACCGGCAGCGGCAACGCCGAGAGTGGCGAGAGCCTTCTTGATCATTGTTCTGTCCTTTTCGGATCTTGGATGAGTGGAGCGGGGTGGTTCGAAGAGCGGGCCGGACTGGCGGTACGGCCGTTCTGGGGACCGACTGGTCAGCCGACCAGGTGGGAGACGCCGCCGTCGCCGCTGCCCTGGGTGCCCTCGCCGACCACGCAGGTCTGGTGGGGCTGGTTGCTCAGGGCGTTGACCTCGACCGGCACCGCGACACCGAGCACCGCGACACCGATGTTGTGGATCTCGGGGAGGCAGATGTTCGGGTTGTCGGCGAAGTGGAAGTTCGGGCTGTGGCTGCCCCAGGTGCCGGTCGCGTTGGTGCCGCCGTTGCCCTGCATCGAGCCGGCCGAACCGTCGTGGTCACCGATCGCGTTGGCGGGCGCAGCCGCGGCGGCCACGGCGGCGGCGACCAGACCGACGGTCGCGAAAGTCTTCTTGAGCATGGGGAGAACCTCTCTGAATTTCCGGCGAGCCGAGGGGCGGATTTCCCGACCCTGCCGCCGCCGTGGCTGCGACACCTCAATCAAAGAATGACCGCCGGGAAAGTTACGCGGATTTCCGGAGGACTCTTTCCGGATCACCCTTCGGCCCACTCGCCGGTCTGACTATTAGTCCGAACCGGTTAACCCTCGCAATCCGCCCGTGGCTGTCTCGTTGAGCGATTGATTGCGGCTCTCGCAGATCCCCAGCTACCGACAGACCGACAGACAGAACGGTGAATCGAATGAAGCTCTCCAAGCGGGCAGGTGCCCTGCTTCTCGCGGCCGGTGCCGGTGTCGTCGCCGCCCCCGGGCTGGCCGCCGCGGCGGACATGACGCCCGGTCAGGTCGCGGCGGTCGAGAAGGAGCTGTCCACCAGGGAGGTGCCGTTCGAGATCCCGCTGGGTGGCGCGACCGACAAGCTGGGGGTGCTGCCCGAGGGCGGGAAGATCTCCGGTGGCATCCCCACCTCGCTGGTCATGCCGCCGGTGCCGGAGGAGCACGCCAAGCACCAGCTCATCCCGGACCACGTGGTGCCGGCCGTCAACACCAGCCGGGTCGGCCCGTCCCTGGAGGCCGCGGTGCCGCTGCCCGCGGCCGACCGCAGCGCCGAGCTGGGCAAGCTGCTGCTGGACGCGCCCGCCGCGCCGCTGCACACCGCCGGCCCCGCCCTGACGATGGGCCAGCCGCTGTCCCTGGTGGACGGTCCGGACGGGCGGCAGGACGGCGACATCGCCTTCGGCGACCTCAACCCGCAGGTGATCACGGCTCCGGTCCAGGCCGTGCCCGGCGCCCAGGCCACCCTGGGCAGCCCGGACAAGCACATCTCGGTGACCGGTGCGATGGAGGACCTGGCCGCCACCGCCACCGGCACCACGGCCGAGGTGCTCAACGCCACGGACTGACCGCCCGGCGCGGCTGGGGCCCGGCACCGTCTCCCCTGGTGCCGGGCCCCGCGTACGCCCTGGGGCGGTTCAGCCCGGCAGCAGGCCGAGCGCCGGGCCGACGCCGACCAGGTCCTTGGCGCCGCCGCCGTTGCTGAGCGGGCCGGTGACGGTCTCGGTGCTGACCGGGGCGAGACCCTGGTCGGGCTTGACCGCGACGACGTTGTTGAGCATGTCGGCGGAGGACTGGGCGAACGGGTCGAGCCGGAGCGACTTGGCGGGCGCGAAGGCGTACCCGAGGGCGCTCGTGGTGCCGTGCAGGCCGGCCGCGAGGTCGGTCTTGGACAGGTGCGCCGAGGGCGTCGGCAGTTCGGGCTGGTCGGCGGCCTCGGCGGCCGGTGCGGCGGCCGTGCCGAGCAGCAGGGCCGCGCCGACGGCGGCCAGGCCCAGCCCGCTGGTCCTACGGGTCATCAGAAATCCTTCCGGGGGCGGTGGTCGGTCGGAAGCCGAACTGCCCCCCGGCCTGGGGTGGCCGAGGGGCAGTGGGTCACGCGGGGGCGTACTCAGCAGTCGTCGTCGTTGCCGGCGTCGACGTTCGCGCAGGAGTTGCCGAAGGCCGGGTTGAGCAGGCCGATCACGTTGACGCTGTTGCCGCAGAGGTTGACCGGGATGTGCACCGGAACCTGGACGCTGTTGCCCGAGATGACACCGGGGGAGCCCGCGGTGACGCCCTCGGCCTCGGCGGAGGCGAGCGCGGTGCCCGCACCGGCCAGCACGAGGCCGGCGGCGGCGGCGGAGATGACGGCGGTCTTCTTCACGTTCTGCATGGGAGTGGTTCTCCTAGTTGATGGTGCGGAGAGCGGTGCCCCGCCGGAGCGGGGCACCGTCGAGTGGGGGCTCGGTCAGCCGACGTTGGCGCAGGAGTTGCCGAACGCCGGGTTCAGCAGGCCGATCACGCTGACGGTGTTGCCGCAGACGTTGAGCGGGATGTGCACCGGGACCTGGATGCTGTTACCCGAGAGCACGCCGGGGGAGTTGGCCGTGACGGCCTCGGCCTCGGAGGAGGCGGTGGCCGCGGCGGCCGAGCCGAGCACCAGGCCGGCGGCGGCGATCGAGAGGACGGCAGCCTTCTTGAAGTTGCGCATGGTGTTTCTTCCTTCGCTCTGTTGCCCGGCCGTCACCGGTCGGGTGCCGGGCGCGGCGGTGGCCGTCGCCCGATGTACTGGGGGCATCTGCTCAGCTCGCCCGAGGGGCGGCCGTCGGCACGCCAGGGTCAGTAGACGTTGGCGCAGGAGTTGCCGAAGGCCGGGTTCAGCACGCCGATCACGTCGACCGTGTTGCCACACAGGTTGACCGGGATGTCCACCGGGACCTGGATGCTGTTGCCGGAGCCGACGCCCGGGGAGTTCACCGTGGCGGCCTCGGCCGACGCGCCATGGGCGTGGGCCGAAGCGGCAGCGGCGCCGCCGAGCAGCAGGGCCGCGGTGGCCGCGGAGCCGAACGCACCGTAGGCGAGCTTGCGCATGATGCCTTCTCATTTCTGGGGTTGGGTGAAGCCTGTTTCGCCAGGAAGAACGACGCAGTGCCCGAGGGGAAACGGGTGCCTTTCGTGATCACCCGAATGCCGTTGATTGCTACCTGCGGGTGAATGTCCCCTGCGGGGCACAACTGTTGGAGCCGGCTCCCGTTGAGGATGGCGCACGTCCGTTTCCACCCCCCTGACTACTCACTGGAGATCAAATGAGCATCAAGAAGGCCGCCGCTGTCGGCGCCGCCGTCGCCGGTCTGGTCGCCGCCGGGGCGGGCTCCGCCGTGGCCAGCTCCGAGGCCGAGGCCGTCACCGCCAACTCCCCCGGTGTGATCTCCGGCAACAACGTCCAGGTTCCGATTCACATCCCGGTCAACCTGTGCGGCAACAGCGTCAGCGTGATCGGCGCCCTGAACCCGGCGTTCGGCAACTCCTGCGCCAACGTCGGCTGACCTCACGCCGCTTCGAGGCCGCCGCCCCCAACTCGGGGCGGCGGCCTTCGCGTTGTCCCGAACTGCTCGCTGTCACAACTCTTGTTGCATTACTTGTCAGTACCTAGCATGTGAGCCTGGCTCATCTTTGTAGCGGTTCCCCCCACCCCAGCAAGGAGTCACGCGTGATCAGGTCGAAGCCCCGCGCGCTGCTCACCGCAGCCGGACTGATAGCCGCCTTCGCTCTCTCGACCATCCCCAACTCGGTTGCCGCGCATGCGGATTCGCTGCGCGACGGCCGCCCGGCCGCGATCGTGGCGCTCGGTGACAGCGCCATCTCCGGCGAGGGCGCCGGCACCGACACCAGCGACGCTTACCAGGCCGGTACCGACACCCCCACCAACTACTGCCACCGGCACGACAGGTCGGAGATCTACGTCACCGGCCTGCCGGGCGTCACCCCGGTCGACCTGGCCTGTTCCGGGGCCCAGACCGGTGACCTGGTCAGCGACCCCGAGCTGGCGAAGATCACCGGCGGCGGCAGCGGCGACTTCGGCGAGCCCAAGCAGGACGTCAAACTCGCCCAGACCGCCGCCCAGTACAACGTGAAGATGGTGGTCGTCACGATCGGCGCCAACGACGACTTCGACTTCAGCGGGATCATGCTCAGCTGCCTCGCGCAGTACTTCCCGATCCCGCAGTCCCAGGGCTGCCGCGACACCATCGGCAGCGACTCGATCCGCCAGCGGGCCGTGAAGGTGGTCCCCAAGGTGGTCGCCGCCCTCACCGACGTGCGCAACACGATGCGCACCGCCGGGTACGACGACTCCTCCTACCAGCTGGTGTTCCAGTCCTACTTCACCCCGATCACCCCGGACATCCGGCGCAACGACTACATCGGCAAGATCGCCGACGGCTGCCCGGCCTTCCCCGAGGACTTGGCCTGGGGCCACAACTGGGTGGTGCCGCAGCTGAGCGACGCGCTGCGGACGGCCGCCTCGCAGGTGCCCGGGGTGCGCTACCTCGACCAGCGCCGGGTCAGCTACGGCCACGAGGTCTGCGCGGAGTGGACCAGCTCGCCGTACGAGTACACCAACGGCGACGTGATCGACACCTCGGAGAAGACCCGCAACGGCTGTGACTCGCAGATCTCCATCCCCGGCGTCTGCATGAACATGGTGCGGCAGTCCTACCACCTGCGGGTCGCGGGCTACCACGGCGAGGGCGGCTGCCTGGCGCAGTTCTACCAGCAGCCGGACCAGAAGGAGGCGTTCTGCACCCTGAACCAGCAGGACGGCACCTCCATCGAACCGCTCACCCCCGGCCAGCCCTTCCCGGACAGGCCGGAGGACGGTGCCTGGTACCAGCTGACCAACCTGGCCACCGGCAAGGCGCTCGACCTCACGGGCGGCGGCACCTACGGTGACAGCACCAACGGCCGGGCCGCGATCACGTACCCGGCGACCGGCGGGCTGAACCAGTCCTTCGTCCTGGAGGCCAAGGCCGGCGGCAGCTACGAGCTGGACTTCAGCGGCAACCGGAACATGTGCCTGGACGCCACCGGCGCCTCCACCGCCCCCGGCACCCGGCTCGAGCAGTGGGGCTGCAACGGCGGCGGCAACCAGCACTGGGTCTTCAAGCAGACCGCCACCGGCGTCTACGAGCTGGCCGACTCGCAGGACCAGTCCAAGGTGGCCACCGCGGGCCCGGCGGCCGACGCCCAGGGCAACCCGCTGGTCGCACTGGCCGCCGACTCCGGCTCCAGCGCCCAGCAGTGGCAGCTGACCAAGCTCGGCATCGTGTACCTGCACGGCTGAGTGTCATGACGGCGGGGCCGGCGGCCGGAGTCTCAGCCGTCGGCCCCGATCCGTGCGGCCAGCTCGGCCGGGAGCGGGTAGGGCCGCTCGGCCGGGAGCAGCGCCGCGTCCCGCTCCAGCCGGACGCGCTCGGCCAGCGCGCTGACGTCCTCGATCCGCTCGATCCACTCGTCCAGGTAGCGCTCGACCGCCTCGCCGCGCAGGCCCAGTTGGAGCGATCGGCAGCGCTGCGGCTGCAGGGCGAGGTTGCGCTCAGGGTCCCACTGGACCCGGGCGGGAGCCCGCCGTACGGCCCGCCGCCACTCCTGCCGGGAGCGGTGCAGCTCGGCTTCGTAGCCGCTCAACTCGGCCTGGCCGAGTGCCCATTCGAAACCCTGGCGGCGGATGGTCACCGCCAGCACCCGCTCCTGGCCGGCGCTGCGGCCCCAGTCGCTGCGGTACATCATCCAGAGGAACGAGGGCTTGATCCAGGTCATCCGCTCCCGGTTGAACGCGGCGGGGAAGCTGCCGAGCTCGGCCGCCGGGCCGGCGATCTCGGGGGAGAAGGCCTGGTAGACCGTGATCGTCCGCTCGTCGTGAGCGGCGCGGATCTGGCGTACGGGTCTGGGCATACCGCTCATCCTGCCGCAGCGGCCCGCTCGGACAACAAGTTTTTCAGGCGTGGGACGGACGGCATCCGGCTGGTGGACAGTTCGGCGGCGAAGGCCCCTTGTCGCGCAGGATCGAGCCCGTGGCGCGGCCGCCGGCCGCCGTGAGCGATCGGGGCAGGGCATGGGCGGTGCGGGGAGCTTCCCGGGCGGTATCGACGGCGCACTGCTGGCCGAGGCCGCCGAGCGGTACGGGACCCCGGCCTGGGTCTACGACGCCGGGGCGATCCGGGCGCAGATCGAGAAGCTGCGCGGCTTCGACGTGATCCGCTTCGCCCAGAAGGCCTGCTCCAACGTGCACATCCTGCGGCTGATGCGTGCGCAGGGCGTGCACGTGGACGCCGTCTCGCTCGGCGAGATCGAGCGCGCGCTGACCGCCGGGTACCGCCCCGAGGGCGAGGACGAGCCGCTGGTGCTCACCGCCGACCTGCTCGACCGGCCGACCCTGCGCCGGGTGGTCGAGCTGGGCGTCCCGGTCAACGCCGGCTCCCCGCAGATGCTCGATCAGCTCGGGCAGGCCTCCCCGGGCCACAAGGTCTGGATCCGGATCAACCCCGGCTTCGGCCACGGTCACAGCCGCAAGACCAACACCGGCGGCGAGCACAGCAAGCACGGCATCTGGCACGAGCACCTGGCCGAGGCGCTCGACCTGGTCACCGCGCACCGGCTGGACCTGGTCGGCTTCCACATGCACATCGGCTCGGGCGTCGACTACGGCCACCTGGAGGCCGTCTGCGAGACCATGCTCAAGCAGGCCCGGCTCAGCGGCCACGACCTGCGGGCGATCTCGGCCGGCGGCGGGCTCTCGGTGCCGTACGCCCCCGGGGAGCCGGAGGTGGACACCGAGCGGTACTACCGGATCTGGGACGCCGCCCGCCGGGAGCTGGCGGCCGAACTCGGCCACCCCGTACGGCTGGAGATCGAGCCCGGGCGGTTCCTGGTGGCGAACGCCGGGGTGCTGGTCTCGGAGGTCCGGGCCCAGAAGCCGGTCGGCAGCAACCACTTCGTGCTGGTGGATGCCGGCTTCAACGACCTGATGCGGCCCGCGATGTACGGCAGCCGGCACCGGGTCACGCTGCTCGGCCGGGCCGGGGAGCCGCTGGCCGGCGGGCCGCGCGACACCGTGCTGGCCGGCCCGCTGTGCGAGTCGGGCGACGTCTTCACGCAGGAGGCGGGCGGCGAGGTGGTGTCCGTGCCGCTGCCGGCCTGCGGGATCGGCGACCTCGCGGTCTTCCACGACACCGGGGCCTACGGCGCCAGCATGTCCTCCACCTACAACTCCCGGCCGCTGATCCCCGAGGTGCTGGTGGACGGCGGCCGCACCCGGCTGATCCGCCGCCGCCAGAGCATCGGAGAACTCCTGGCGCTGGAGGCCGATTTGGCATCGTGACAGTTTCCTGCCACGGCGAGGGTCCGCCTGGCACCGGGGCTGTCTCATCGAACGATCAACTGACAGGCTGACCGGCGGTCAGCTGAGAGTTCGATGAGAACCCCAGGAGGAATCCTTGTCCCGTACCAGGACCGTGGCGATGGCGGCGGCGACCGCTCTGATACTCGTCCCCGGTGTGGCCGTGTCGGCCTCGGCGGCGCCCGTGGACCCCGACGCCGTGGCCGAGGCCAAGGTCGCACCGGTCGACTGGCAGCCGTGCAACCCCTTCCCCGCCAAGCCCGACCCGAAGACCTTCGACTGCGCGACCTACCAGGTGCCGCTCGACTACGCGCACCCGAAGGGCCCGACGATCGGCATCGCGATGCTGCGCCACCGGGCCAACAACCCGGCCCAGCGCATCGGTTCGCTCTTCCTCAACCCGGGCGGCCCGGGCGGCAGCGGCTACCTGTGGGCCTCCACCACCCGCTTCGAGCAGAGCGTGCAGGACCGCTTCGACCTGGTCGGCTTCGACCCGCGCGGGGTCTCCCGCAGCAACCCGCTGCAGTGCTTCACCACCCAGGAGGACGCGGACGCCGTCGGCAACCGGATGACCGGTGTGCCCGTCACGCAGACCGAGATCTCCGACACGCTGGCCGCGATGAAGGACTACACCGCCGCCTGCGGCAAGAACGCGGGCGCGCTGCTGCCGCACATGTCCACCATCAACGTGGTGCGCGACCTGGACCGGATGCGGCAGGCCGTCGGTGACAAGCAGTTGAACTTCGTCGGCTTCTCCTACGGCACGCTGATCGGCTCGACCTACGCCAACATGTACCCGAAGAAGGTCCGGGCGGTCATCATCGACGGCAACGTCGACCCGAACCTGCGGCTGCACAACGGCCTGGAGTACGACCGCGAGCGCGCCTCCGGCTTCGAGATCGCGCTGGACGAGTACCTCAAGCGCTGCCAGGCCGCGGGCGCGCCGCGCTGCGCCTTCGGCGACGGTGACACCCGGGCGAAGTTCGACGCCCTGCGGGATCACCTGCGCACCAGCCCGGTGACCCTGCCGGACGGCTCGACCGTCACCCTGAGCACCTTCACCGGCCAGGTCGCCAGTGCGCTCTACTCGCAGTCCAAGCTGGCCCCGCTGGCCAAGTCGCTGCAGGCGCTCGACACCGCCGTCAAGGCCGGTGCGCACCCCTCGCTCGCGCCGTCGGCGTCGGTCGCGGACGCGAGCGCCCTGGCACAGCCCGCCCCGGCGGCGCTGCGCGAGGCCCTGCCGGAGACCGCGTACACCGCCGACGACTCGTACTACGGCGTCAACTGCCTGGACAAGCCGTACCCGTCCAACCCCAAGGTCTTCGCGAACGTCGCGGGCGCCTGGGAGAAGGACGCGCCGACCTTCGGGCGGTACCAGGCCTTCGACGCGCCGCCGTGCGCGACCTGGCCGTCCCGGGCCAAGGACGTGGAGCGCTTCTCCGGCCCGTGGAACCGGAAGACCGCCAACCCGGTGATGGTGATCGGCAACCTCTACGACCCGGCCACCCAGTACAAGTTCGCCCGGAACATGCAGCGCGAGCTGGGCAACTCCGTGCTGGTCAGCGTCGACATGATCCAGCACTGCGCGATCGGCAGCAGCAAGGTGCTGAACGGCATGGTCAGCTCGTACCTGGTCGACGGCAAGGTGCCCGCCGCGGGCCAGCTGCTCAAGCCCGACGCGGACGCCTTCCCGGCCGTCTGAGGGCCCGCTGCTGACGTGTGGTCCGGACGGTGGTAGGTATGGGCGGGTGCGCTTCGACCTCGTTCCCATGCCGCCCACCGTCCAGGACCGACCGCGGGACGATCGCGGGTACCCCGTACCCGCGATCACCCCGTGGGAGGACGGCGAACCCCGGTTCGCGCGGACCGACCACGGCCGCAGCGCCGAGTGCGCGCGCGAGCGGCTGTGCTCGGTCTGCCGGAAGTTGATGCCGCGCGGGCCGGTGTGGCGGGTGGTCGGGGCCGCCGAGAGCGCGGCGATCGGCGAGGCGCTGGCCGCCGGGCGGCCGTACCGCAACCTCGCCCCGACCCTGGAGGCCCCCGGCCACCGGGCCTGCATGCTGTACGCCTCGATGGTCTGCCCCTACCTGGCCCGGCCCAACGCCCGCCGCGGCCTCACCGCCGAGCAGCCGGACGAGCTGACCGAGCACGTGGTCCGCGGCGCCGCCCGGGGCGCGCTCGGCGCGGTGGTCGGCTTCGCGGACTACGAGTTCGCGGTGACGTCGAGTCAGGTGCTGTTCCGCTTCCTCGACCTGGTCGAGTACCTGCCCCACGACACCGCGGACACCCACCTCGAGGAGCTGCGGGCGGAGCTCGCCCGCAGCTGATCAGCCCTGGTTCCGGTAGGCCGGCAGGCCGTGGTCGGTGGAGACCAGGACGGGCGCGGCGGAGCCGTGCGCGGGGAGGGTGACGATGCCGTCCGGCGTGCGGGCGGCGATGGTGCGGCCGTCGGCGGACCAGGCCGGCTCGGTGTAGTCGGTGGTGGCGTGCGGGGTCAGGTCCCGCGCGGCGGGCAGCGGGTAGGTGACGCTGTCGAGGGCGAACAGGTGGTCGTGCCCGTCCACCGAGCGGACGAAGACGATCTCGTGACCGTCGGGCGAGAGCGCCGGCTCGGAGCCCTTGGTCACCGGGCCGCCCTGCTGCCGCAGGTTCTCGTCCCGGACGAAGACCTCGCCGGTCCCGCTGTTCGCGTAGACGGCGGAGCCCTGCCCGCCGGCGCCGGACGGCCAGAGGTTGCCGGTCTCCGGGTTCGGCTGCACGTTGTCGTCGGAGTAGGTGCCCAGGCGCAGCGGCTCCGGGGTGCCGCCGGTGGCGGCCACCTTCTCCAGCCGGGTGACCCCGCCCTTGGCGGCGACGAAGAACAGGTTGTCCTTGGCGCGGAAGTAGCCCTGCGGCGAGGCCGCCGCGACCTGCCAGGCCGGGTGGGACCAGGTCTCGCCCGCCGGGTGCTTGGCGACGACGACCTTGTCGCTGCCGTCCGGACGGGAGACCACCAGGTCACCCGCGCCGTTGACGAAGGCGGCCCGGTGACCGTCCGGGGACCACGCCAGGTCGCGGACCTCGGTGCCGAAGTCGACCCGGCCGCCGTTCACCACCACGTACCGCGAGCCGTCGCTGATGGTCAGGCCGCCCAGGGCCGCGCCGGTGGGCAGCTCGGGCTTCGGCGCCTGCCGGGCCGGCGTGGTGTCGGCGGCCGGGCGGGTGGTGGGGGTGGCCGGCGCGGCGGCGCTCGGGCGGGCCGCGGCCGGGGCGGCGGGGGCCGCGCTCTGCGGGGCGGAGCCGGCGGCGGCGTTGGCCGAGGAGCTGCCGGCGGGGGCGGCGGACGGGTCGCAGGCGGTCAGCATCAGGGCGGCGCCGCTGGTGACGGCGACGGTGAAGGCGATGGCGGCGGAGCGGCGGCGGGCGCGAGCGGACATGAGTGTTCCCCCCAAGGAACTGGCATGCGGTCAGGTGGATTGCGCCAGAGCCTTGCTCCCCCCGGTGGGCCCTGCGGCCCGCTGGTGCTCGGTGTCCTCTGTGCGACATGAGAAGTGTGCAGCTTGGTACGTCCCCGAAGGGTCCTTCTCCTGTCACAGCCGTGCAACTGAGCCGGCACCCCCGCGACTGTCAACCGATGGTTGACAGTCGCGGGGGTGTCAACCTAAGGTTGACGCATGGCGAATCCGACTTCTCCGCTCCAGCTGACGCCTTCCGTACGGCTCGACGATCTGATCGATGCCATCAAGAAGGTCCACTCCGACGCCCTCGAGCAGCTCTCCGACGCCGTGATCGCGGCCGACCACCTCGGCGAGGTGGCGGACCACCTGATCGGCCACTTCGTGGACCAGGCCCGCCGCTCCGGCGCCTCCTGGACCGACATCGGCCGCAGCATGGGGGTGACCAGGCAGGCCGCCCAGAAGCGGTTCGTCCCCAAGGGCGAGCCGGGCGAGCTCGACCCCGCCCAGGGCTTCGGCCGCTTCACCCCGCGCGCCCGCAACGTGGTGACGGCCGCGCACAACGAGGCCCAGGCCGCCCGCAGCCCGGAGATCGGCCCCGAGCACCTGGCGCTCGGCCTGCTCGCCGAGCCCGAAGGGCTTGCCGTGCTGGCGGTGCAGGCCCAGGGCGTCACCCCGGCGGCGCTGCGCGAGGCCGTCGCCGCCGCGCTCCCGGCCGCCGCCGAGGGCGAGCTGCCCGAGCTCATCCCGTACGACGCGCGGGCGCGCAAGGCGCTCGAACTGACCATGCGGGAGGCCCTGCGGCTCGGCCACAACTACGTGGGCACCGAGCACATCCTGCTCGCCCTGCTCGAACAGGAGGCGGGCACCGGCCCGTTGGCCACCGCCGGGCTCGAAAAGCCCGCCGTGGAGGCCTTCGTCGCCCAGACCCTCGCCGCCCTGAAGGCCGGCTCGGAGAGCTGACCTCGCATAATGGCCACCGGCCCGGGAGTGCCCGGGCCGGTGGCCGTGTTCGGCGTTCAGGGGGAGCAGATGCAGCACTTCGTCCGGCCCGAAGGGGCCTCGCCGGTCAACGGCTACAGCCACGCCGTGCTCTTCTCCGGCCCGATGGTCGCCGTCTCGGGCCAGGTGCCGGTGGACGCGGCCGGGCAGCTGGTGGGGGAGGGCGACGCCGAGGCCCAGCTCCGCCAGGTCTACGCGAACCTGGCCACCGCGCTCGCGGCGGCGGGCACCGACCTCGCCCACGTGGTCAAGCTGACCGTCTTCCTGACCGACCTGGCGGACCTGCCCGCCTTCCGCAAGGTCCGCGACGAGCACCAGGACGCCGAACGGCCCCCGGCCTGCTCGCTGGTGCAGGTCGGGGGCCTGGTCCACCCGCTCTGGCGGGTGGAGATCGACGCCCTCGCGGTGCTCCCCGCGTAGCGGCGAGGCTCAGGCGGCTGCCGGGAACCCGTGGAGCCGGTAGGCGAGCAGGGTGAGCTGGACCTGGCCGGTGGCGCCGGTCTTGGCGCGGATCCGGCGCAGGTAGGTGTCCACGGTGTGCGGGCTGAGTCGCAGGTCGCGGGCGATGGCGGCGTAGGTGGCACCGCGGGCGAGCAGGGCGAGCACCTCCGACTCGCGGCGGCTGAGGGTCGATTCGGTCCTGGAGGCAGCGGGGCCGGCGGCGTTCGGGGTCACGGTCGGGCTCCTTCGGGGGTCGGACGGCCGGGGTGTGCGGGTCAGGAGAGGGGCTTGCACTGCGGGGTCTCGCAGGCACCGCCCCAGGAGGTGTCACCGTCCATCAGGACGATGGCGGGATGCGCCACCGTGTCGTCTGCGACGATCCGTGCCACCGCCGGAGCGGCCGGGGCGGTGGGCGCCAGGCAACCGAACAGGGCGGCGGCGAGGGTGGCGATGACGAGCGTGCGCTTCATGGGTGAACCTTCCGGGTGACACGCCGGACGAGGCGGGCCGGGCAGACAGGTGACGACCTTGGGGGCATCCCCGGGGGCAGCCGGTGACATGTCCCTAGCATGGGCAATAGGAGGCCCGGATTCCATCAAGTGGCCACCTCACCAATTGCGCTGGCAGCAACCTGAGCGAGGGACGTAACGGACATGTCGGTACCGCCTTTGGCCCTCGCGGCCCCCGATCCGGTCGATGCCGCCGCCTACGCCTGGGTGCTGGCGCACGGCCGGCTCGACCCCGACGCGCTCGCGGAACACCTCGCCTCGATCGGGCTCGCCCCGGCCGCCGCCGCCCCGGCGTTGGCCCGGCTGGCCGGCTGGGGCCTGGTGCACTCCGACCCGCAGGACCCGGCCCGGGGCCGCGCGGTCGGGCCCTCGGTCGCCGTCGACCTGCTCACCGGCCCGATCGAGGCGCAGATAGCCAGCTGTCAGCAGCAGTTGGCCGAGGGGAAGGCCCGGCTGGCCAGCTTCCTCCCGTACTACCTCGACGGCGACCGGCAGCCGTCCGGAGACGGCTGCCGGATCATCGCCACCCTCCCCGAAGTCCGGGCCGCCCTCGACCGCGCCTCCGACGAGTGCCGCAGCGAGGTGCTGGCCAGTCAGCCAGGCGGGGGTGCCCGGGTGCCCGAGGCCATGCAGGAAGCGCTGCGCCGCGACCGCGCGCTGCTGGCCCGGGGGGTCAGGATGCGCACCCTCTACCACCACACCGCCCGCTTCAACGGCCCCAGCCAGGCGTACGTGGAGGCCGCCGCCGAGCTCGGTGCCGAATACCGCACCCTGCACGAACTCTTCGGCCGGCTGATCGTCTTCGACCGCCGCCGGGCCTTCGTCCCGCTCCGCGACGGCTCCATGGGCGCGGTGGTGGTCACCGAGGAGTCGCTGGTGGCGTACCTCTGCGAGATTTTCGACCAGGCCTGGGCGGTGGCCCGTCCGTTCGTGACGGCGGCCGAGGAAGGCCTCGGGCAGGTCGCCCAGGAGATCGACCGCACCATCCTGCGGCTGCTGGCCGGCGGCCTCAAGGACGAGACGATCGCCCGCCGGGTCGGCCTCTCGCTGCGTACGGCCCGGCGTCACATCGCCGACATCATGGAGCAGCTGGGCGCCGAGAGCCGCTTCCAGGCCGGTGTCGCCGCCGCCCGCGCGGGGCTGCTCGACGACTGACCGACGCCCCGCTCCTGGCCCGGCGGACCTGGCCTGTGCACAGGTCCAGGCATTCCTGGACCGGAATCCCGTGACTTTCCCAAGTCCAGCCGTCTGCCGCAGCATTGAGCCATCGCCGAAGGGGCGAGCGGCCCGAACAGGCCGGATGGAGCGGAGACGAGGTGGTACAGGTGCAGTGGGAGCAACCTCCGGTCGACGCTGGTGCCGCCGACAACCACCTCGCCGAGTTGGCCGCCTTCGTCAAGGCCCAACTGGGGCGCGGTCCAGCCGTCCTGTGGACGGAGTACGAGCCGCCGGCCCGTACCCTCCGGGGGCTGATGCATACGCCTGAACAGGCCGCCGCCGAGGTGGCCGCCGCCCTGGGGTCTCTGCTCGGCCGGGCTTCGGACGCCCTGCCGGTCCCCGTCCGGGATCTCCGGCGGGCCTCCGGGCGGGCGGCCCTTCCGGCCCTTCCGGCCGATCCGGCTCGGCCGGGAATCGAGGGCGATCTGCTCCTGCTCCAGTGCCGCAGGGCCAGCGACCTGCTGATCCACCCCGCCGTCGGTGCGGCCACTGCCGCCGCCGCTCGACGGGCGGCCTCGCGCCTCCGGCTGCGCGGCGGGCAGTCCCTGCTCCTGCCGCCCGGCTGGAGCTGCACCCTGGACGGCCGCCCGGCCGTCCACCCCCTGGTGCTGAGCCTGCCCCCGACGGGCACGCCAACCACCTGACCCACCCCTGATCTCCGGGCACCCGGCCTGCTTCCTGCGGCCGGGCCCCGGCAGCGGCGCCACCACTTTTGCGCCGCCAACTCTCCACATCACCACCCTAGTTCGGCACATCCATCACCAGAAGGAGATCATCATGAACTTCGAGACCCCGGCCAAGTTCGCCGCCCTCACCCGCCAGGCCGCCCTCTCCGTCGCTGTCGCCGCCGCCATCGGTGGCGCGGTGTTCGCGCCCTCCGCCCAGGCGATGGCCGCCACGCCGGCCGCCGTCACCGCCGGCCACGTGACCACGGACTCCTGCGGCGAGTGCCACCCGGACGTGATCTGACCGCAGCCCCGCAGCTCGACCCCTCGCTCGACCCACCTCAACCAGAAGGAGATCATCATGAACTTCGAGACCCCGGCCAAGTTCGCCGCCCTCACCCGCCAGGCCGCCCTCTCCGTCGCTGTCGCCGCCGCCATC